>JAAWBZ010000042.1 GCA_022792945.1 Oscillospiraceae bacterium
CCCGACACCGGCGAGGTCCTCCCGGAAGGCGCCCAGGGCGAGCTGGTGTTCACCTCCATCACCAAGGAGGCCTTCCCCCTCCTGCGCTACCGTACCCGGGATATCTGCGTTCTCAGCCGGAAAAAATGCGCCTGCGGGCGCACCCACGTGAAAATGTCCAAGCCCATGGGCCGCAGCGACGATATGCTCATTGTCAAGGGCGTCAACGTATTCCCCTCCCAGATCGAGACAGTGCTCCTCGAGCAGGGGTATCCGGCCAACTACCAGATCATCGTGGATCGGGTCAACCACTCCGACACCCTGGAGATCATGGTGGAGATGACTCCGGAGAACTTCTCCGACACCCTGGGCAGGATCACCGAGATGGAAAAGAGCCTGGTGGCGGCCCTCAAGGCCATGCTGGGCATCTACGCCAAGGTCCGCCTGGTGGCGCCCAAGTCCATCGCCCGCAGCGAGGGCAAGGCCGTGCGCGTCATCGACAAGCGGAAGATTTAAGGAGGCGCGGCTATGACCATTCATCAGATTTCCGTATTCCTGGAGAACCGGGCCGGCCAGCTGGCCGAGATCACCCGCACCCTGGCCGACGAGTCCATCGACCTCCGCGCCATCTCCATCGCCGAGACCGCCGACTACGGCGTCCTCCGCCTGATCGTGGACCAGCCGCAGAAGGCCACGTCCATCCTCCTGTCCCACGGCTTCATCCTCTCCATGACCCCGGTCACTGTGGTGGCCGTGCCGGACGCGCCGGGCGGGCTGGCCCCCGTTTTGCGGCTGGTGGCCGACGGCGGCATCGATATTGAATACATGTATTCCCTGTTCACCCACAGCGAGGGCCGCGCCTACATGGTCTTCCGTGTCAGCGACGACGAGAAATTCACGTCGCTGCTCCACCAGAGCGGCATCGATCCTGTATCCGGCGAGGCGCTGGGAATTCAGGGTTGATTGTTCCATAAAATGAAGAATTGAGGTTTCACAATGCAGGAAACAAGCAGAAAATGTCAGCAATTCACCGACTCGGTCATCCGCCGGATGACCCGCATCTCCCTGGACTGCGGCGCCATCAATCTGGCGCAGGGCTTCCCCGACTTTGACCCGCCCAAGGCCATGCTGGACCGCCTGGCCGAGGTCAGCTACCAGGGCCCGCACCAGTACCCCATCACCATGGGCGCGCCCAACTTCCGCGCCGCCCTGGCGCGCAAGTGCGGCCGCTTCATGGGCCGTGAGCTGGACCCCAATACGGAGATGGTGGTGACCATCGGCTCCACCGAGGCCATGGTGGATACCATCTTCGCCCTGACCAACCCCGGCGACAAGATCATCATGTTCTCCCCCTACTTTGAGAACTACCGCGCCCAAGCCATCATGGCCGACTGCGAGCCGGTGTTCGTGCCGCTGGTTCCGCCCACGTTCCACTTCGACCCCGAGGTGCTGGAGGATGCCTTCCGCCAGGGGGCCAAGGCCATCCTGATCTGCAACCCCTCCAACCCCAGCGGCAAGGTGTTCACGAGGGACGAGCTGAAGCTTATCGCGGACTTGTGCATCCAATACGACGTCTACGCCATCATGGACGAGGTCTATGAGCACATCATCTATGAGGGCCACCACCACACCTACATGAACAGCCTGCCGGGGATGTGGGAGCGGACCATTTCCTGCTCGTCCCTGTCCAAGACCTACTCCGTCACCGGCTGGCGGCTGGGCTACGCCATCGCGCCCCAGGCGATCATGGACCGGATCAAGCAGTTCCACGACTTCAACACCGTCGGCGCGCCCTCGCCCATGATGGAGGCGGCCATTGTGGGCCTGGAGATGCCGGACAGCTACTATCAGGAGTTCGGCGACCACTATGCCCATATGAAAAAGCTCTTCACCGACGGCCTCACCCGCATCGGCATCCCCTATACAGACCCCGAGGGCGCGTACTTCGTCCTGGCGGACATCAGCCCCTACCTGAAGCCTGGCCAGAGCGACGTGGACTTCTGCGAGCAGATGGCGCGGAAGGTGGGCGTAGCGGCGGTGCCCGGCTCGTCGTTCTTCAACGAGGACATCAACCATATCGTGCGTCTGCACTTTGCCAAGATGGACGAAACGCTCAACGAGGCGCTGGAGCGCCTGTCGAAAATTCAGGAAAAAATGGCGTGACAGCGCAAGCGCGCTGGCCCTCTGGGGCCGGCGCGCTTTTTGTTTACCAGCTCTGATAGCCCGCCTCCAGCAGTCGGGAGAGGGCCTGGTTGACCTCCGCGTCGGTGAAGAGCGGGGCGAAGCGGTCCTCGACGGCCAGGACCTCCAGGGTCAGCTCCAGCCGCCCGGCCTCCGCCAGGGCGTCAAAGCCGTCGGAGGGCCGGCCCTTCCCCAGCAGCGCCCGGGCACAGTCCACCGCACCGTACCGCGCTGCCTGTGCCCGCAGGCGCTTCTGGTCCACGCCGCAGGCCGCCGCCGCGTCCAGCCGCGCCGCCAGCGCCTGGGCGAAGGCCTCCTCCAGCGCCTTCATCCCTGCGCCGCCGCGCGGCGGACGTCGTCAAACGGCGGGACGCTGGAAATACCGCCCAGCTTAGTGGTGGACAGGCTCGCCGCCGCGCAGGCGAAACGGGCAATCCGCCGCAGCTCCTCCGTGGTCAGCTCCTCCGGCGCCTTGCCGCTCTCCAGCAGGCCGCAGACCGCGCTGCCGCCGAAGATGTCCCCGGCGCCGGTGGTGTCCACCACCTCCAGGTCGGTGAGCCCGGGCACGCGGCCCTCTCCGTTCTGGTTGCGGAAATAGGCGCCGTCCCGCCCCAGCGTCACGAACACCAGCTTTACGCCATAGTCCCGGAGCATCTGCGCCGCGGCCTCCTCCACCGGGCAGCCAAAGAGGAATTCCACCTCGTTGTCGCTGATCTTCACCACGTCGGCGTGGCCGATGCCCCACAGCATCTCCCGCCGCGCATCCTCCAGGTCCGCCCACAGCGGCTCACGGAGGTTGGGGTCGAAGGTAATGAGCTTGCCGGCCCTGCGGGCGTACTCCACCACCTGATGGTGGGTGTCCCGGGAGGGACCGCCGGTCATGCCCACGGTGCCGAAGTGGAGCACGCGGGTCTCATCCACCATCGAGAGGTCCACGTCCCCCATGCCCAGCAGCAGATCCGCGCCGGGCTTCCGGGCGAAGGAGAATTCCCGTTCCCCCTGCGCGTCCCGGGTGACAAAGGCCAGGGTGGTGAACACATCGTCCGCCAGCACCACGCCGCGGCTGTCGATGCCGGCCGCGCGCACGGTGGCCTCCAGCTGGCGGCCCAGGGCGTCGTTGCCCACCTTGGTCAGCATGGCGGTTTTGCGGCCGTACCTGGCCAGAGGCGCGAGGAAGTTGGCCGGCGCGCCGCCGGGGTGCGCGGCCATCACCGGGTAGCCGTCCTCCTGTAGGCGGTCCAGGGTAAAATCGATCAGAAGCTCACCGATGGCGATCACATCATACATAGCTCGTTCCTCCTGCAATTTTTCGTTGGCTGACCTCATTATACAACAGATTTGCCCCGTGGGAAACCATCTTTCCGCGAATTTTCCCATGATTTTTCGGGCCTCCGGCGGCGGGTGGGACGCTTTGGAGAAATTTCCAGGGCCGCACAGGCGCTTTTTCCCATTTTTCAGTTGGCATCTGCGCCGGAATGTGTTACAATAGGTTACACACCGGCCCCCGGGGCCGGAATCCCTCACGAATGAAAGGCGGATCGAAACATGAAGAAACGTTTGCTGTCATGCCTGCTGGCTCTGGCGCTTCTGGCGCCGGCATCGGTCACGGTTGCAGCCGCCGATTACTCGGATCTCTCCGGCCACTGGGCCGAGCCCTATATCACGGAGCTTTCCAACCTGGGCTATATGACCGGGTACACCGACGGTACCGTCAAGCCGGACAAGACCATTACGGCCTGCGAGGCCATCGCCCTGCTCTCACGGTTCTACCCGGTGGAGGGAGGCCTGGCGGAGCTGATCCACGAGGACTACGGCGACTTTGTCTCCCAGAACATTGATCCCACCCTCACGTGGGCCTACGACGAGATCGAGGTCTGCCTGGCCGCGGGCATCCTCTCCCAGAACGAGATCCGGAACCTCCGGCTCACCGTGCCGGTAGACAAGGAGCTGCTCTCGGTGCTGCTGGTCCGGGCCCTGCAGCTGACCGACAAGGCCGCGGCGCTGATGGACGACGGCGTGGAGCTGACCTTTGACGACACCGACGAGATCGCCGAGGCCTACCGGGGCCATATCGCGGTGCTGGTCAACAACAAAATCGTCGAGGGCGACACCCGCAACAACTTCACCCCCCACGCCGAGGTCACCCGCGGCGTCGTGGCGGCCATGGTGGTCCGCGGGCTGGACTATGTTGAGTCCCTGGGCAACGAGCTGAGCGTCCCGGGCTATGATGTGGCCGCCGCCAGCCGCACCGGCGTCGTCACCGGCGTCAGCGGCTCCACCATCGCCCTGCGCGACAGCGAGGGCATCAGCCGCGCCTATACCGTGGACGCCGAGAGCGCCCTGAGCGTCAACGGCAAGGACGCCGCACTCAAGGACATCGTCGCCGGCTTCTATGTCACCGTCCGCGTGCAGGACGGCGTCGTTACCAGCCTCAGCGCCCGCAACGAGGAGGGCGCTGCGTGGCACATGGGCGCGGCGGCCGAGGTGAGCAAAACCACCGCCGGCGTCACCCTGTCCCTGCAGAACCTGGATGCCGGCACGGCCTCCAAGCTGCAGGTGCCCGCCGCCACCGCCGTCACCATCAACGGCGCCGCTAAGACCGCGGCGGACCTGTCGGACGGGATGTTCCTGACCGTGGCCATGCAGGGTGACAAGATCGCCAGCATCACCGCCATCTCCGGATCCTACAGCCTCACGGCGACCGTGGCGTCGCTGACCTACGGCACGCCGGTGAGCCTGGAGCTGAAGGGCGAGGACGGCGGCCTCATCCACTTCGCCCTGGACCTGGCCGCGCCGCCGACGATCACCCGGGGCGACAGCCAGGTGAGCATCGAGCGCCTGGGTGCGGGCGATGAGGTGACGCTGACCATTGAGGGCTGCCGTCTCATCAAAATCACGGCGGCGGCCAATACCAACAACCTTGAGGGCGTTTTGACCTCGGTGATTTCCACCGCCGCCGGTACCACCTGGCTCATTACGGACGGCGAAAACGGCACCCACTCTCTGGTAGTGGCTCCGTCGGCCAATGCCTATCAGGCGGGCAGAGCCATCCTGATCAGTACCATCCAGGTCGGCGACACCATCTCGGTGGTGTCCGACGGCAAGACCATTTCGGAGGTCAACCTCCGTTCCTCCAGCGGCGACGGGGCCAACAAGGTTTCCGGCACCGTTCTGGTAACGGACTCCAGCACCAAGACCCTGACCGTGCTGACCGCCGGCAACCGCCTCGTCTACATCGACGCCTCCCAGACTGCCTCCATTATCAATGCGGCCAACGGCAAGTCCATCTCCCTCTCCGGTATTGAGGTCAACCGCTCGCTGGAGGCTTACGGCAGCTACGACGATCCCTCCAATTTCAACGCGAAATCTATTATTATTATTCCAGAAAGATAAGCCTCAGGCATTCCGGGCGGCGCGTATGCGCCGCCCGGAATATTTTCCCTTCGCTGAAACAAACAAGGCGCCTCGATTGTGTATCATATAGAACATGAAGGGAGGTAGTCTTTGTGCAGGACTCCGAAGCATGGGCTGCGCTTTACCGGCGGCACATCGGCATGGTATACCAAATCTGCCTCATGCTGCTGCAAAACGTCCCAGACGCAGAGGACGCCGCCCAGAACGTGTTCCGCAGGGCCATTGAGTGCAGCGCGGCCTTCCGTGATCCGGAGCACGAGAAGGCATGGCTCATCGTCACGGCCCGGAACGAGTGCCGCAATCAGCTGCGCCACTGGTGGCGCACCCGCCGGGCAGGCGGCGAGGCACTGGAGCAGCTGGTCTGGGAGGACCCGGAGGAGGGGGCGCTGTGGGCGCTGATCGCCGCCCTGCCCGAGCATGAGCGCACCGCTCTATACCTCCGCTACTACCAGGGCTACTCCGCCGCCGAGACCGCCGCGCTCCTGGGCAAAAACCCTGCCACCGTCCGTACCTGGCTCTTTCGGGCCAGGCAGAAGCTCAAAACCCTGTGGGAGGCAAACCAAGATGAATCATGACAAGCTCCGAAGTACCTTGGATCGCGCCCTGCCTACCCCCGCCCAGGAGGACGCCATGCTCGCGGGCCTCCTGCGCGAGGACAGAGAGGACCAGACTGTGAAAAAATTATCCCGTAGAGCCGTTTCCCTCCTGGCCGCCGCGGTGCTGCTGGCTGCCAGCGCCTTTGCCGTGGCCGCGGGGCTGGACGCGAAGCTGATCCGCTTTTTCGGCGCGGCCCCGGAGGAAGCTCCCCTGCTCTCCGCTGCCGCCGTGCCCCTGAACGTCTCCGACACCGACCACGGCGTCACCCTGCGCATCTCCCAGGCCATCGCGGACCGCTACTCAGCCATGCTGCTGATCGAGATCACCGCCCCGGAAGGCACGTCCCTGGACGCCGAGGTCTTCACCATGGATACCAGCCTGAACGCTGTCGCCGCGGACGGGGAGCGCCTCGGCGGCTGGAGCCTGGCCTGGGACCTGCTGGAGGACGAGGTCCCCGCCGGCAACCGCGCCTCGCTGCTTCTCTCCCTGCACAGCTACGACGAGGGCGCGTGCCTGCTGGGAGCGGCGCTGGACTTCACCTTCGACGGCCTCTACGAGGGCTATGGCGGCAGCAGCTTTGACGCGCCGCAGGCGCTCTCGGGCCAGTGGCGCTGCCGCTTCACACTGCCCGAGGAGGACCCGGGGCGGTACGTCCGCCTGGACGCGCCCATTGAGCTGGACGGCGGCCGCGTGACGCTGCGCTCGGTCTATCTCTCCCCCATCACCTACGGCTTCCAGCTGGCCGAGGGGCCCGACCGCTTGCTGGGGCTGGACTGGATGCACGGCGGCGATTTCTGGAAGGATGACGTGCTGAACACGACGGATGGCGAGACGGTGGCCCTGGCGAATTTCTACGCGCTGGGCACCGCCTACCGCACCGAGACGCAGCTGGAGGACTTGGGCCAGTACCTTTTCCGCCCCGGCAGGATCATCGACCCGGCGGAGATCGAGGCCGTCACCGTCTGCGGCCAGCGCTTCGCCCTGGAATAAGTCAGATCAAAATAGCCGCTGCGGACCGGCAAAGGGATTGCCGGCCCGCAGCGGTTTTCAGCAGAACTTGACAAAACGCGGCGCAGTTGCCATCATAAAACCGCCTCGAAAGAGGCGGGCGCTGTTGTATAAAAGGCGGTTGGCCGCTCCCTAGAAGTGTGTTAGCCGCCCGGTCGGTCCCCGAACGGCTAACATGAGCTTTGCTTTTGTTCTTCGTTAAGGGCTAACCGCCCTGCGGCAGCGCCCTTTTTCTACTCTCATTATATGCCGCCGCCCCCGTTTTGTCAACGGCGAAGTGCGCAGCGATTACCCGCGGTCAGCCAGAGGCGCGCTGCAGGTGAAAAACGCGGCCAGGTCAAGGCTGCGCCTTGCGCGGCGGACAGTTTTGTGATATAAAAGAGGTATCGAAAGAAATAAGGAGGCGCGCCATGAATTACGCCGCAATCAAGCCCTGCGACATCGCCGACGGCCTCGGATGCCGGGTGTCGCTGTTCGTCTCGGGGTGCACCCACCACTGCAGAGGCTGCTTCCAGCCGGAGACCTGGGATTTCGCCTACGGCCGGCCCTTCACCGCCGAGACCCAGGCGGAGCTGCTGCGCCTGCTGGCCCCCAGCTACATCCACGGACTGACACTGCTGGGCGGCGAGCCCTTTGAGCCGTGCAGCCAAACCGCGCTGCTGCCGCTGGTGGAGGCGGTGCGGCAGGCATATCCGGAGAAAGACATCTGGGCCTACTCCGGATACACCCTCGAGCAGCTGCGCGCCGGAATACCCGGGCCGCTGGAGACCACAGAGGCGCTTCTGGCCCAGATCGACGTGCTGGTGGACGGTCCCTTTATCGAGGCGCGCAAGCAGCTGGACCTGCGCTTCCGCGGCTCGGCCAACCAGCGGCTCATCGACCTCAAAAAAACCATGGCCCAGGGCGAAGTGGTCCTCTGGGACGACAGACAGTGAAGGGAGGCGGTCGGATGGAATCCATCGCGGTGAAAAAGTGCCATCTCCGGGCGCGACTGCCCATCTACGGCTCGGCGGCAGCGGCGGGGGCGGACCTGCGGGCGTGCCTGGAGGCCCCGGTGATCATCGCCCCGGGAGAGACGGCGCTGCTGCCCACGGGGCTGGCCATGGAAATCCCGGCGGGATACGCGGGGCTGATTTTCGCCCGCAGCGGCCTGGCGACAAAGCAGGGACTGGCGCCGGCCAACAAGGTGGGCGTGGTGGACGCGGACTACCGGGGGGAGATCCTGGTGTCTCTCCATAACCACGGCAAAGCGCCGCAGACGGTGGCCGACGGCGACCGGATCGCGCAGCTGGTGATCACGCCGGTGCTGCAGGCGCAGTTCTTCGAGGCCGAAACTTTGGGCGAAACCGCCCGCGGCGCCGGCGGCTTCGGCTCCACCGGCCGGGCGTAAGATGCGGACGGACCCGGGCGTTGGAGGGACGATTCTATGATCCGGTACGCGGATGAGCGGGATTTTGTGTTCCTGCGCCGGCATGACCGGCATATTGGTGAAACCGAATTGCGGGAGTGCATCGGGGCGAACAGGGTCCTCATCCTGCTCCAGGACGGTCAGGCAGCCGGCTGGCTGCGGTTCCAGTTCTTCTGGGATCAGCATCCGTTTTGAATATGCTGTACCTCCTGGAGGTCTTCCGGGGACAGGGCCATGGCCGCCGGCTGATGCGCTTCTGGGAGCGGGAAATGCAAAAACGCGGCTGCAGCATGGTCCTGACCTCCAGACGGTCCGATGAGCGGGCGCAGGGCTTCTACCGCAAGCTCGGCTATCGGGACTGCGGCGCGCTTTTGCTGCCGGAGGAACCCCTGGAAATCATCCTGTTCAAAAAAATATGACGCAGGGCAGACCGCTTTGGTCTGCCCTGCTGTTTTTCTATGCTTAATTGGCCACCACCACGCGCACCTTGCCGCCCTCCTGGACCGGACGGTCGTACCAGACCGTCAGATCGTCGGAGAACGCCCGGGCGTCGGCGAGGCTGGCGAACCACGTTTTTGTCACCGCGTTGTAGCACTGGACCTGTTCCGACACCCGCATCTCCTGGCTGCTCAGGCGGACGTAGGTCTGCCCGTCGCGGGTGGTGAAGGCGCTGCGGCGGATGCCCTTCTCCTGGGTCAGCGTCACCACGCCCGCTGCGTCCTGGCCGTCCGCCGTCACCGCCACGCCGCCCATGCCGTCCCGGGGGATGGCCATGTTGCTGATGACCGGCGCGGTGCCGCCGGGGTTGTCGCCGTTGGTGACGAGGATGGTGTGGTTATAGAGGTCCTCCCCGGCGGATACCGGCTCGCCGTTTTTCAGCATGCCGTAGGTGTACACATCGCCGGTGGCGTTGTTCAGAATCAGAAGGTCAATGCGCCCGGCGCTGTCCTTGTGGCCGTAGGTGATCTGGGAGCCGGGGACCGAGGCCACGGTCAGGTCGGTGAGGTCGATCTCCCGCATGGCGCTGGCTCCCACCTTCTCGAAGAGGCGGCAGCCGCCGCTGAGGGCCGTGGTTCCCACCCTGCGTCCCGCCACGTCCAGCGCGCCGGAGACGCCGGAGCCGGAAACCCGGCTGAGGGTCAGCTTCTGGCCGGTCCCGGAGGAGACCCGGACCAGCTCGCCGGCGTGGAGGCCGGTGGAGGCGGTGTTCCCCTCCAGCTTCACGCCGTTGATGAGCGTCACCTTAACCGCCACGCCGCTGAGCTCCTCCAGCACGCCGATGTTCTCCGTGCGCACCACCGAGGACGCCGCCGCGCCGGCCACCTGCCCGTCGTGGGTCAGGAAGAGGGTGACGTTGTCGCCCAGCTTCAGCTTGGCAACCTCCTCGATGGCCATGTCCATCACCGGCAGCTCCACCCCCAGCACCGTCACCTTGGCCGGGCTTTGGGGATTGGGCCAGACGTTCTCATAGCGGCCCGTCAGCTTGGCGCTGGACACCGAGAGCACCCGGGAGGCCGCGTCGTAGACGCCCACATCGTAGGCGCAGATATCCCCCACCGACGCGGGGCTGCCGTCGCGGTAGACGGTATAGCTCACCGCGCCGCCCAGCAGCGAGGCGAAGGGATTGCCCGCCCCCACCGTCCGGGCGACCATGGCGGTCTCGGCGGCGGCGGTGCTTTTGTAGACGCCCTCCACGCGGCCCGCGGCGGAGTAGAAGATGGTCAGGCGGTCACCGCTGCGCAGGTCCATCCAGATCTCGCCGTAGGTGGAGGTCTCATTGGCGGTGTAGGCTGGGGTGGCGGGGGGGATCTGATAGCGCTGGCCCTCCCGGTCCACGACCCAGCTGGCCTGGACGTTCTCGCCGTCGGCGTTGGCCTTGCCCACCACGATGGTTTTCTGCTCGCCCACCGGGATAAAGACCACTGCCAGGCCTGCCTCGTTGGTGATTAAGGTGCCGCGGCGGCCCACCAGCCCGGCGGGGACGATGCCGCTGACAGTCTTGTAGGTCTTGCCGCCGGAGGTCTTCATGGCCCCCAGGGTGCCGTCGTCGGCCGCGGCGTTGCCGTCGGTGAGGACCACGTCGGCGGTGGCGGTACCCAGGGTATTGTAGTAGGCCCCGCCGCTTTTCTGCGGCGTGGTCAGCATTTTGGCGAACAGGTGCGCCGCCTGGGCGCGGGTGAGCGCCTGATCGGCGGAGAGGTTCATCCCGGCGGTCAGCTCGATCTTCGCCGCCAGCTCCAGATAGCCCTTGGGCCAGCTCATGCCGGCGTCCAGGTCGCTGTAGCCCAGCATCCGCAGGAGGATGGTCACGGCCTCAGCGTAGGTGATGTTCCGGTCTGGCTGGAAGGTGCCGTTGCCCATGCCGCGGATGAGCTTGGTGCCGCCCTTGCCGTCCTCGCCGGCGCCGATATCGATGGAGACAGCCAGATTAATGTACCCTCTGGCCCAGTGGCCGGCGCGGACGTCGGGGAAGATCGTACGCACACGGTAGAGTGGCTCCTCCTCGGCCCGGCCCAGGAGGACCACGGCCATTTTGCAGAACTGCGCCCGGGTCAGCGCGCCGTTTGGCGAGAAGGTATTGGCGGACGTGCCGTTGATGACGCCCATCATCTGGAGGACAGCCACCTCCTCCTGGGTCTGCGCGTCGGCGATGTCCGGGAAGGACGCCCCCGCCGGCACGGCCAGGGCCAGCAGCGCAGCCAGGGCCAGGATGACGGAAATCAGTTTTTTCATATGCTTTCTCCTCCTTAATCCGCCCGAAGGGCGTCCACCGGCTGGAGGCCCGAGGCCTTGATGGCCGGATACATGCCAAAGCCCACGCCCAGGATCACCGAGAAGGCCATGGCCCCCAGGCCCAGCGGCAGGCTTGGCAGCAGGACCATGTCCAGAATCAACTTTCCGGCAATCACCGTGCCCAGATACCCCAGGATCACCCCGAACACGCCGCCGGTGCCGCAGAGGACCGACGATTCGATGAGGAACTGGAGGATGATGGACTTCCGGCTGCCGCCGATAGCCTTGCGGATGCCGATCTCCCGCGTCCGCTCGGTGACGGTGACCAGCATGATGTTCATGATGCCGATGCCGCCCACCAGCAGCGAAATGCCGGCGATGCCGCCCAGGATCATGCTCATCATCTGGTTCTGGCTCTCGCTCTCCTCGCGCCAGGTGTCCTCGGTATAGACCTGGTAGTCGCCCTGGTTCTGGGGCACCACGCCGGCCAGGAAGCCGCCGATGCGGGTGATGGCTTCGGTGGTGGCGGCGGAGTTCCTGGCCTTGACGGTGAACTCCGTAGCCCAGGATTTGTCACTCATATAGCGGTTGGCGGTGTAGGGGACCACGGCCATGTAGTTGCTGTAATTGTACATCCACTCGTAGGACCCGCCGGCGTCGCCGCCCTTGGCCTTGTAGACACCCACCACCTCAAAATTGACGCCGCCGATGGAGATGGTCTTGCCCACGGGATTCTGTGCCTGGAACATGTAGTCGGCCAGCTTGCTGCCCAGGACCACCACCTTCTGGTACTTCTGGATGTCCAGGTAGGAGAGGTCGCGTCCCTTTTCAATCTCGTAGGAGTTGCAGATGGAAAACTGGTCGCTGCCCAGGTAAATCTGGGGACTGCCCATATCCTCGTTGTTGTCGCAGTTAACGGTCTGATAACGGACGGTCCCCCAGGTGGTGGAGCTGGGCGTGACGCCCATCACCAGCTCCGGCATGGTCAGGCAGTAGTCGTAAAGCTCCTGGGTGATGTCCAGGTTGCCGCGGTAGGTACTGGCAAAGACGTTGATCTTGTTGACGCCCTGGGACTCATAGTACTCCCGCATCTCCTGGTTGCCGCCCTGGACCACGCTGACCATAATCATCACCGCCGCCACGCCGATGATGATGCCAAGCATGGTGAGGAAGGCGCGGACCTTGTTGGAGAAAATGGACTGGAGCGACATTTTGAACGCTTGCCGCAGACTCACAATACCGCCTCCTCTCGCGGACAGTCCTGAAGGATCTTCCCGTCGGAGATCTGCACGATCCGCTTGGCGGTTTTGGCGATCTTCGTGTCGTGGGTGATGAGGATAATGGTGGTGCCCACCTCGCGGTTAAGGGTGTGGAGGATTTTGAGCACATGCTCGCCGGTCTTGGAGTCCAGCGCGCCGGTGGGCTCGTCAGCCATGATGATGGGAGCCTGGGTGGCGATGGCCCGGGCCACGGCGATGCGCTGCTGCTGGCCACCGGAGAGCTGCGAGGGCTTCCGGTCCGCCCGGTCCTCCAGCCCCACCCGCTCGAGCGCCTGGAAGGCGACCTCCTCCCGCTTAGACCCGCGGACGCCCTGATAAATCAGAGGCAGCTCCACGTTCTCCTGGGCGTTGAGGGCGGGGATCAGGTTATAGCCCTGGAAAATGAAGCCGATCTCGCGGTTGCGGATTTTGGAAAGCTCCTGGTCGGTCATGACGCTGACGTCGTTGCCGTCCAGATAATACTCGCCGTAGGTGGGCACGTCCAGGCAGCCGAGAATATTCATCAGCGTGGACTTGCCGGAGCCCGACGCGCCCACGATGGCCACGAACTCCCCCCGCCCGATGGTCAGCGACACGCCGTCCAGGGCGCGGACCTCGTTCTCCTGGTCCTCGTTGTAGATTTTATAGATATCCTGGATGTCAATGAGGATGGTCTCGTTTTGTTCCATGGCCGCACCTCATCCCACCATGACGCCGCCGCCGCTCCAGGAATCGGCCTGGTTGGTCATGAACTGGACGAACACCTCGTCGCCCTCCTGGACGCCCTCGATGATCTCGGCGCTGGTCTGGTCCGAGAGGCCCACCGTCACCGGCACCGCGTAGAAGCCCTCTGGGATCTCCAGTCCCACGTCCTCGGAGTTCAGTGCGTTCTCCGGCGCGCTGTCGGCCTTGACGAAGAGGCAGGTGTCGCCGGTGGCGGCGTACTTCACCGCCTGCACCGGGGCCAGCAGGCAGCCCTGGGACTCCGAGGCCACCAGGGAGTAGTCCACATAGTCGTTGGGACGCAGGGTGCCGTCGTAGTTGTCCACCTTGATAATGGCGGGGAAGGTGGCGACGCCGCCGGAATTCTCGCCCACCTGGCCCTCCATGCTCACCGACTCCACGACGCCCGTGTACATGGCCTCGCCGTCGCGGCCCCAGGAGGTGATGTCCACCATCATCCCCGGCTGGACGTAGGCGACGTTCATGCTGTCGATCTGCGCCTCCACGGTGATGACCGCGGTATCGGCGATGGTCATGGCCACGCGGTTGGCCTCCACGGTCTCGCCGGGGGTCAGGGTGCAGGAGAGCACCGTGCCGGAGATGGGGGCCACGGCGTGGTAGTTCTCCAGGTTTTTCTGCGCCTTTTCCAGGTTCTCCTGGGCGGTCTTGATGGAGTTGTTGATGGCGTCCACCTGCTCGTCGTTGCTGTCGCCCTTCATCTGCACCAGGACCGTGCCGGCGCCGTAGTTATTATAGTTGAGGAGATTGCAGGTGATGAGCTCGCCGCCGGCCTTGGTGGTCAGCTCCTGGGAGCGGTTGTAGCTGAGCGTTCCCGGCTCGTAGGGGTAGACCTCCTCGCCGCTGGCGGCGGTGAGGAACGCCGTGGCCCCCATGCCGGCGGTGAGCGTCCCGGCGTTGGGCACGGAGAACACCACCTCAAAGAGCTTGGACCCCTCGGGGCTGACGCGGTTGACCTTGTTCACCGTCTCCACCTTGCCCGTCAGCGTCTCCATGGTGGTGGGGATGGAGATGAAGGCGTACCGGCCGGGATAGAACTCGTTCTCGTAGGCATAGCTGAAATAGAGGGACAGCTTCATGGTGCTGTCGTCCACCAGCGTGCCGATGGTCTGCCCCGCGCCCACGGTGTCGCCCACCCGGAGGCTGGGCGCGTCGATGAGCTTGCCGGAGAAGGGGGCGGTGAACACCAGGTCGGCGTAGGACTTGTTGATGTTCTCCAGCTGCTTCTGATAGTCGCGGATGGTCTCCTCGGCCTCCTCCACGGCCTTCTGGGCCTCAGAGCTGTCCACGGTGTAGAGGGGCTGGCCCTCCTCGACGAAGTCGCCGGTGGCGACAAAGACCTCCTGCACCTCGCCGCCGGAGGCCAGGGTGAGGGTGGCGGACTTGGCCGCCTTGGTCATGCCGGAGCCTGTGACCATGCTGGAGATGTCGCCGATATACACCGGCTCGCTCCACACGGTGCGTTCCGGCTCCTCCTCGTGAAGCAGCTGATACATGCCGTAGGCGATGCCCCCGGCGATCACCAGCAGCACCAAGAGTGTGATGAGCCGCTTGCGGCGGACCTTCCTTTTGCGCTTGCGCTCGGCGGCCTGCTTGCGCTTGAGCTTTTCCTCCAGGGCGCGCGCCCGGTCGGCCTCCAGTGCCTGGGCGTCCATGGCCGGAGCCGTACCGGACCCGGCCAGAACGGCGGACGGCTGCGCCTTGTCCTTCAAACCAACGCCGTTTTCTTCCATGATAACCCTCCTGCTCTCTGCGGGCCGCGCCGCGTCTGCATGGAGTGCGGCCCGGTCCGGAAATTCTGTATGATTTGTTCTAGTACGGACAATATAACAGGCTTTTCGCCAAATGTCAATGGGGACAGCCCCCATTCATTATAGCAAGCCGCGGCGGTCCCGTCAAACGCCAGTCCAAAATGTAAGAGAACCTTAAGACTTAGACGGAAAACACCGCCGGAGGTTCCCGCTCCCGCGGAAAAATTTCCCGCGTGCCGGGGCCGCGTCCCGGCCCCTCTGTTCTCTTTATGCCCGGAGCAGCCCTGTTTATGATCCCCGCCGCCCGGTTTCAGCGGCGGCGGCGCATAAAAACACCCGGAAAGCGGCGCTTTCCGGGTGTTTTGGTATGGTTTACAGTTCGATCTCATCCATGGGTTCACCATGTTCGCCGTCCAGGACCAGACCGACGTTCTGTCCCTCATAGATAAAGGCCAAAATGTAGATGGGACAGCCGTATTCCGGGCGCTGCGCCTCGGTATAGTAGGTGGAGACCATGCTGGTGACGCCCGACGCGGCAAGTTCCTCCATCAGATACTGGCCATCCCCGTCCGTCCAGAAGTCCCCCTGGAGGAAGCCCAGATTGCCGGTAACGGTCATACCGGCGATGGTCATGGACGAGCTGCCGGGGGCGGGCTGGGGCAGGGGCTTGGGCGGGACATAGTCGGCGGTCATGATGGAAGCGGTCTTGGTGGCGGCGTCGTACTCCACCCTGAGTCCCGCCTTCTCGCAGACGGCGCGGATGGGCGCGTAGACGGTGCCGTCGTAGGTGATCAGCTGGACATTGCGCCCGGCGTTGTCCTTGGGCTGGAAAGCCTGTCCGTTGAACAGGACCTTGGTGCCGTAGGAGACGGAGATGCTGGTGGTGGCGGCTGTGACGGTGGCGCACAGGCCGATGACCATCAGGCACGCCAGCACACCGCACAGAAAGCTCTTGACGTTGGTGTTTCGCATAAAAAATCCTCCTCTTTTCTCAGTCCCGGGCCGCGCCCGGGACAGGACGCCGTTATCTTACCATAAATTACCGCGCCGCGCAAGGTCATTTGGGGAGATTGCCGGCAAACATGCAGTCCTAAAATTACAGTTGCATTTTTCGCCGGAATGGTATATACTAAGGAGCAGAAAATCTGATAACCCTGCGAAGTTTTTCAGGAAAGTGGCGCTGTGCCTGCCGAAGGAGTCATACTCTCAGGAGCCCTGCGGGGCGGGACTGGAAAACGGAGGAATCTCTGGAGAAGCTCATTCATTGAGTGCCGAAGGTGCAAGGCGCAAGCCGAATCTCTCAGGCAAAAGGACAGAGGCGTCGCGATCCCCCGGGCAGTCCCGGGGCATGGTGTCTTTCTTGTCGATCAGTGGGCAGAACCGGAGCGGGGCCGCCCACTTTTTATATTGTAAGGAGAATCGCCATGAAAAATGTTGCCAACGAGTCCATTGATTTTGTCCGGCAGTTCGACCCCGAGGTCGCCGGTCTGATGGATCAGGAGCTGTTCCGCCAGCGGCGGAATATCGAGCTGATCGCCTCGGAGAACATCGCCTCCCAGGCTGTCATCGCCGCCATGGGCAGCGTCCTGACCAATAAATACGCCGAGGGCCTCCCCGGCAAGCGCTACTATGGCGGCTGCGAATACGTGGACGTACTGGAGGAGCTGGCCATCCGGCGCGCCAAGCAGCTTTTCGGCGCCGAGTTTGTCAACGTCCAGCCCCACTCCGGCGCACAGGCCAATCTGGCCGTCTACGCCGCCCTGCTCGCCCCGGGCGACAGCGTGCTGGGCATGAGCCTGGCCAACGGCGGCCACCTGACCCACGGCAGCCCCGCCAACCTCTCGGGCAAATACTACGATTTCCACGCCTACGGCATCAACCCCGACACCGGCCGCATCGACTACGACGAGGTGGAGGATCTTGCTAAAAAATACCAGCCCAAGCTGATTGTCGCCGGTGCGTCGGCCTATCCCCGGGCGCTGGATTTCAAGAGGTTCGCCGAGATCGCCCACCGGCATGGGGCGCTCCTGATGGTGGACATGGCCCATATCGCAGGGCTGGTGGCCGGCGGCGTCCACCAGAATCCGGTGCCCTACGCCGATATCGTCACCACCACCACCCACAAGACCCTCCGCGGCCCCCGGGGCGGACTCATCATGGCCCGGGAGGAATTCGCCAAGAAGCTCAACGCCGGCGTGTTCCCCGGCACCCAGGGCGGGCCGCTGATGCACGTCATCGCCGGCAAGGCCGTGTGCCTGGGCGAGGCGCTGAAGCCGGAATTCCAGACCTACGCCCAGAGCATCGTCGCCAACGCCAGGGTCCTGGCCCAGGCACTGCTGGAGAAAGGCTTCGACCTGGTCTCCGGCGGCACCGACAACCATCTGATGCTGGCGGACCTGCGCCCGCTGCACACCACCGGCAAGGCCATGCAGACCCAGCTGGACGACGTCTATATCACCGTCAACAAGAACGCCATTCCCAACGACCCGGAGAAGCCCGCCGTCACCTCCGGCATCCGCATCGGCACCCCCGCGGCCACCACCCGGGGCCTTGGCGCGGCGGAGATGCAGGTAATTGCCGAGTGCATGTACAAAACGGCGGTGAACTACCCCGCCACCCGCGACGAGGTCCGCGCCGCCGTGGGCGAAATTTGCAGCCGCTTCCCGCTGTACTGAAAAGCCAACGCGCCGGCCCCTGGGCCGGCGCGATTTTTTATGATTCGGATATTGGCCCCAGATAGGCCGCAATCCCCGCTGCGATGCCCCCGGCCAGCAGGCGCTGATATTCCACGGAGGCCAATTGCGCGCATTCGGCCTCATTGCTCATGTAGCCGGTCTCCACCAGCACCGCCGGCATGGTCGTATTCCGCAGCACGTAGAAATTCGCTGTCCGGAGGCCCCGGTCGTTGGCGCCGGTGGCGTCCAGCACCGCGCGGTGGATGGACTCTGCCAGCACCTTCGCCCGGACGCCGTCCACCAGATAGTACGTCTCCAGGCCGCTGACCTCCGGCTTCTGGGCAAAGGCGTTGGCGTGGATACTCACGAAGATGTCCGCCTGCTGGGTGTTGGCCTGCTCGGCCCGGGCCGCCAGCGAGACCGTGGCGTCCTCACGGCGGGTGTACTCCACCCGGTAGCCCGCCGCCTCCAGCAGCGCGCCGGTCTCCAGGGTGATGGGCAGCGTCAGGTCCTTCTCATACAGTCCGAAATAGGGCGCGCCGATGTCTGTCCCGCCGTGGCCCGCGTCCAGGACCACCAGCGGCGGCAGGTCCGGCTGCTCCGGTGCCTCCGGCTCCGGGGGAATCACCGGCTCCGGCGGCGCTTCCGGCTGTGTGACCGTCAGGGTGCCGCCGGTGAAGTCCAGGCCCAGATCGTCGATGCCGTACCCCTCCCGCAGGTCAAAAACCACGCGGGCCACCCGGGCGTCGTCATAGCCCTGGTCGTACTGGTTATAGCGCACCGCAGCCACCGCTGTACCGTCCACCGCCAGCTTTCCGAAGCTGCTGTCCGCCAGAACGCCGCCCGGGAAATCCGCCACCACCCGGCCCGGCAGGGTGAACACGCTTAGCTCCGCCGCGCTGTCCGCCGCCACCGTCACCACGCCGCCTTGCAGCCGCGGGGCCGTCACCGCGTAGGTGGGCGCCTGGGGCGCGGAGATCTGCACCGCGGAGGCTGCATCGTCAAACTCCACTGAGGCTCCCAGCTGCTCCGTGACAAACCGCACCGGCACCATGGTCCGCGTCAGGCCGTCCTGCCTGGCCATAGTGGCCGGGACGCCGTCGTAGAGCCGCACCGTCTGCCCGTTGACCATCGCCTCGGCCGAGCCGATGGTCAGAAGGATGGATGTCCGGCCATTCTCGATCTGCACCTGCATGGTCTCCTGCTTCCAGGTCACGGAGGCCCCCAGGTCCTCGGAGATCACCCGCACCGGCACCAGCGTCCGCCCGTTCAGGATGAAAGCGGGGATGTCGGTCTCCAGCGTCCGCCCGTCCAGCACCAGCGAGACGGTCCGCACGGACTGCGGCGCAAAGTAGCCGGCGCTGTCCCGGACCTCCAGCGTTCCGGGCGCGGCCAGCGCCGGGGCCGCCAGCAGCAGGGCCAGCAGCAGCGTCAAAATCAGGGCACGGAGAGTTTTCATGGCAAGTCCTTTCTGGCGAACGCCCGCGAAGGCGGACGGATTATGTCAACAAGGGAAGCATATCACATTTTCCCCGCCCCGTCCAGTGTTTTATGGGCTGGGAATTGGAGGAAAAATTTATTTTCGCCGTTGGGAGTATCAAAATCGGAATTCTTATGCTATAATAGCCAAAAACTGCAAGCGCATTTTCGGGAGGCGGAGCATGAAAGAAAAAAGGATCTGGATCTTGCTGGGCACCGGCCTGGCGGCGGCTGCGGGGTTTGTCCTGCGGGGCTGGCAGGCGCGCAGGGGGCTGGTGCCGGGGGATGTGAGCGTGTGGTGTCTGGGGCTTTTGTGCGCCGCGGCGGTGATCGCCCTGGCGGCGGCGTGCCGCGGGCTGGAGAAAAAGGAGGTCTATACCGAGAGCTTTTCCTCCGGCACGGCGGAGCTGGCTGTCTCGCTGGCGGGCGCGGCACTGGTGCTGGCGGGGTCCCTGCTGAGCCTGGCCCGGGGCGAGGAGCGGCTGGTACCGGGCCTGGGCGTGCTGGCGGCGCTGTGCTTCGGCGTCACGGCCTGGCAGCGCAGCCGCGGCGCGGTGCCGCTGTACGTGTTCCATGCCGCGCCGTGCCTCTACCTGGTGGTCAAGCTGATCCTGGAGTTCAAGCAGTGGAGCGTGGACCCGGCGGTGCTGGACTACTGCTTTGACCTGTTCTTCGCCATCTCTGCCATGTGCGCCGTGTTCCACCTGGGGAGCTTCTGCTTTGACAAGGGCCAGCGGCGCATCAGTGTGTTCTGGTGCCTCAGCTGTGTGGTGTTCGCCGCGGTGGGCCTGGCCGATGGCGGGCTGGCGCGGTGCCTGCTGCTGGCGGGCATGGGCGTCTGGACCGGGTGCAGCGCCTGGCAATTATTGGAAGATTAGACGAATTTCGCGCACACTTCGGAAAAAAATCCGCCTGCCGCGGGGGCAGACGGGGGTGTTGTGAGCCGTTCCGGTGCGGACCGGAACGGCTCACGTTTTACCGGGCGATGCGGCTCTGGAGCAGGGCCTCCGCGCACCGGGCGGCGGCGATGCCGGCGGTGCAGGCCAGCGCCTCGTCCAGACGCGCCTCAATGGAGCCGGTGAGCTGCACCGCGGCGGGCTTGGGATTCTCATCCACCTGGAGCAGCAGCGCCGCGGCCTCCCCGCAGGTCAGGCCCGCCAGGGGCTGGAAGCTGCCCGCCGTGCCGCCCATCAGCCCGCAGGCCGTGAGCGAGGCCGCCGCGTCCTGGGCCCAGTCGGCGATGGACGCTGCATCGCGGTAGAGCGACAGCGCCTCCGCGCTCGCCTGGGGCAGTGTGCCGATGCGGGTGATGAGCCGCGCGGTGATCACCGCGGCCTCCTGCCGGGTCAGCAGCTGTGCGCCGTCCTGGCTGCTCACCAGTCCCAGCTGCGCGGCCGCGGCGCAGGCGGCGGCGGTTTCGGGGACTGTGACGCCGTGGCGGGTGAGGACGCTGAGGGCCATGGCGCAGAAGGTTTCTCGGGTGACGGCGGCCTGATTGCCGCCGGTCAGCTGGGCGATGCCGTTGCGCGCCGGCGTCTGGAGGTATGGCTCAGCCCAGGCGCTGGGCGTCTCCGGTGCCTGGCTCCGGGGCTGGATGACCGCGCCGGAGCGGGACTTGAGGGTGTAGGCCTGATAGGCATCGGTGGGGAAGTCGATGACCCGGTCGGCCCCGGCCTGTCCGTTCCAGCTCCAGTTCTGCTCAAAGAGGGTGAGGCTGTCGCCGCCCCGGGCGCGGACCAGCGCCCAGTGGCTGTAGCCGCTCCCCCGGGCGGCGGCGCTGCCGAAGAGGATATCGCCGGGCTGGGGATCGTCGGTGGGCTCAAAGTAGAGGTCGTCGCTGTTCAGGACCGTGACCTGGCCCTCGTCACAGCGCAGCGTCAGGCCGTAGACCTCCTGGTAGTACCGCTCTACCAGCTCCACACAGTAGAGCGTCGGGCCGGAGAGGTTGTAGCGCGCCTCCACGCCGTCCAGGGCGGCGGCTACGAAGCCGTCCTGGGTGATGGGAACATATGTACAGGCGCGTGTGCCTTCCGCGGCGGAAACCGGCACGGCCAGGGCGGCGGTGAGCGCCAGGCAGCCGACGGCGGAGGCAATCCGTTTTGGAAACTGCAAATCCTTCATCCTTTCTGGTGTATATCCTTATAGATAGTAACATTTTGTAATAAATCTGTCAATCCATTTTTCCGCCGTCACAAATTGTTTACAAAATATCTGCAAAATGGTTCCGAAAATCCGTATAATTCAGGAGGGAAACACCTTTGGAAGATTTATTTGCCATCTGCCTGGACAGGCGGGCTGTGAACGCGGTCAGCGCCCTGGGGCTGGCCCACATCGGGGACGGGGTATTCGAGCTGCTGGTGCGCACGCGCCAGTGCGTCCTGGGCCGCGCCACCCAGACGGGACTGCACCGGGCCACGGTGGCCCAGGTCAGCGCCCCGGCCCAGGCCCGACGGGCCGAGCGGATGCTGCCGCACCTGAGCGATGAGGAGCTGGCCTACTACCGCCGCGGCCGCAACGCCCACGCCCACCACGCCGCCCCCAAAAACGCCACACCCGATCAGTACGCCAGGGCCACGGGGCTGGAGACGCTGTTCGGCGCGCTGTATCTGCTGGGCCGGCGGGCGCGGATCAACGAACTGTTTTTTTTGACCATGGAGGACGATCATGCCGTTTGACGCCGTATTTTTGAAGGCCCTCACGGGCGAGCTGGCCCGGGGAGCCATGGACTGCCGGGTGGACCGGGTCCACCAGCCGGCCCGGGACCAGGTGGTGCTGCACCTGCGGGGCCGGGAGGGCGTGCGCCGCCTCCTGCTCTGCGCCGGCCCCAATCATCCCCGGGCACACTTTACCGAAGCGCCCCTGGAAAACCCCGCCCAGCCGCCCATGTTCTGCATGCTCCTGCGCAAGCACCTTTCGGGCGGGAAGGTGGCGGCGGTACGCCAGTACCCCATGGAACGGGTACTGGAGCTGACCTTTGCATGCATCGATGAGCTGGGCGAGCCGGCGGAAAAGCGATTGATCCTGGAGATCATGGGGCGCAACTCCAACCTGATCCTCTGCGGCGGCGACGGGCGCATCCTGGACTGCCTGCGGCGGGTGGACTTTGAGATGTCGGAGAAGCGGCAGGTCCTGCCGGGGCTCTACTACCAGGCCCCGCCGGCCCAGGACCGCCGGGACCCGGCGCAGACGGACCGGGCGGCGATCCTGCGCCTGCTGGAGGCCGTGGAGGGCCCCCGGCTGCTGGACAAATGGCTGCTGGACACCTTCCTGGCCCTGCCGCCGCTGATCTGCCGGGAGCTGAGCTACACCTTCTGCGGCGATACCGCCTGCGACCTGGCCCTCTGCGACCGCACGGCCCTGGCGGACCACCTGGACCGGGCCTTCCGGGCGCTGGAAACGGGGCCGTACACCCCGGTGATGCTCCTGGACCAGGGGGAGCCGAAAGACTTCTCCTACCGGCCCATCGGGCAGTACGGTACGGCCTGGGAGACGGAGGAATTTTCCGATTTTTCCAGTCTCCTGGACCGCTTCTACGCCCAGCGGGACCGCGCCGCCCAGATGCGCCAGCGCGCCCAGGCCATGCAGAAGGCCGTCAGCAACCTCCGCGGCCGCACCGAGCGCAAGCTGGCCCATCAGCGCCAGGAGCTGGAGGCTACCTTCGACCGCGAGCGCCTGCGCCGGCTGGGGGATATCGTCACCGCCAACCTCCATACCATTCAGCGGGGGCAGGCGCGGCTGAAGGCCGTGGACTTCTATGACCCGGAGATGGCGGAGATCGAAATTCCCCTCTCGCCGCAGCTCTCGCCCCAGCAGAACGCGGCAAAATTCTATAAGGAGTATGCCAAGGCCAAAAATGCCGAAAAGGTTCTCCGCCCCCTGATCGCCCAGGGCGAACAGGAGCTGGCGTATCTCCACAGCATCCTCGACGAGCTGAGCCGCGCCGAGAGCGAAAAGGACCTCCAGGAGATCCGCGCAGAGCTGGTGGAGGGCGGCTATCTCCGCCGCACCGGCGGCAAAAAGCAGATGAAGCAGCCCCCGTCCCGCCCCATGGAGTTCCGCTCCAGCGAGGGCTATCCCATCTTCGTCGGCCGCAGCAACCGCCAGAACGACCAGCTTACCTGCAAGGCCGCGGCCAAAAATGACCTTTGGCTCCACACTCAGAAAATCCACGGCAGCCACGTCATCATCGCCTGCGGCGGCGCGCGGCCCGGGGACGAGACCATCACCCAGGCCGCCATGCTGGCCGCGTGGTATTCCCAGGGCCGGGCGGGGCAGAATATCCCTGTGGACATGACCCAGGTGCGCAATGTCAAAAAGCCCGCCGGGGCCAAGCCCGGCATGGTCGTCTACGACCGCTACACCACCGTCACCGTCACGCCCGACCCGGCCCTGCCGGAGCGGCTGCGGGTGAAATAGGAGCTGCGTATGAACGAGGAATGGCGCGGAAAGGGCTACAGCTTTTTCCAGAACAAGCAGTGTGAATACTTCCCCTGCCACAAAACCAGCCGCCCGGAGGACTTCAGCTGCCTCTTCTGCTACTGTCCCCTCTATGCCCTGGGGGAGAAATGCGGCGGCGCGTTCTCGTATACCGAGGACGGCGTAAAGGACTGCTCGAAATGTCTCTTTCCCCACCGGCGGGACAGCTTCGGCGCGGTCAACGACCGCTTCCGGGACGTGGCGGCACTGGCGCGGCGGAAAGATTAAGAAATCCGTAAGATATTCGTCGGGTCTTTTGTAAGAAACGTCTGCTATGCTGTCCTTAGCTCAAAGGAGGAAGCGAGACATGAACGAATGTATCCTGGTGGTGGACGACGATCCTGAGATTGTCGCCGCCATCGCCATCACCCTGGAGCGGGAGGGCTACGAGGTCCGCAGGGCCTACGACGGGATGCAGGCCCTGGACGCCTGCCTGGACCCGGCGGTGAAGCTGCTGCTCATCGACGTGATGATGCCCAGGCTGGACGGACTGTCCGCCCTGCTCCGCATCCGTGAGCGGCGGAATCTGCCGGTGATCGTCCTCTCTGCCAAGAGCGAGGACACCGACAAGATCCTGGGCCTGAGCATGGGCGCGGACGACTACGTCACCAAGCCCTACAACCCCCAGGAGCTCATTGCCCGGGTCCGCAGCCAGCTGCGGCGGTATACATCCCTGGGTGATGAGCGCGCCGAGGCCGCCCGGGGGCAGCTGCGCAACGGGCGGCTCCGCTTTGATCCGGTGTCCCGGGTGCTGTGGGCCGACGGCGAGACGGTGCGCCTCACCCCCAAGGAGACCGGCATCATGGAGCTGCTGATGCAGCACCCCGGGCGGGTGTTCCCGGCGGAGGAGATCTACCGCCGGGTGTGGAACGAGGACGCCTTCGCCTGTGAAAATACCGTGATGGTCCACATTCGCCGCATCCGCGAAAAGGTCGAGCTGAATCCAAAGGAGCCAGATTACATCAAGGTGGTGTGGGGCATTGGCTACAAAATGGAACAACACGAGCGATGAACAGAAGCCCGTCCGGGCTGATCGGGTCCGGGCGGTGCTGGGTGCGCTGGCCTTTTTCCTGGGGGTGACGCTGCTGCTTGCCAGCATCCTGGCGGTGGCCGGGCAGATCGTGTGGCAGCGGGACCTGGAGCCGCGGTGGACCCGGGACTGGCAGGAGACCTACAGCTTCCGCCAGGAGGTCTCCAGCACCCTCCGCAGCTTCCTGACGCTGGGCGCCGGCGGGACGCCGGGGGCGTATTCCTATTACGTGGAGGACGAGGTGGTGTGGGACGACTACAACGACGTGCCCATGACCACCAGCGTCTGCGAGGACGGAGAGGCCTGGAGCTTCTGGGGCTGGAGCGACCAGAGCGAGGCCACCGCGGTGATGGAGGCGGAGGAGCAGCTGCCGGAGTACGTCGGCCGCTCCGCGGACCGCGGCCAGCCGGTCTGGCCCGCCGCGGCCAAGGGCGAGGAGGACCGTGCCTTCCGGAACGACAAAAACGTCCTCTACTACATCGAAGGCGGCACGGGCAAGGACCGCCGGACATACACCAACGCCCCCGGCGGCCAGGACTTCTTCACAAAGGAGGACGACCCGGACTACAATTTCTATCTGACCTTTGAAAACGGCAGAGCCTCCATCCGGAAGGACGGACAGGAGCTGGACGTTTACCGGGGCGGCGTCTACACCGGCGCGGCAGAGCAGTGGTTCGTTCCCGGGTACGACAATTTCCCCGCGGGGGAGGAGCTGGCCGACGTCACAGTCCGGATGGCCGTGCGGCGGGACCCCTCGCGGTACTACGTCGTGGACTACGGCAGCGGCAATACCTACTACAACGGGCAGATGTACTGGATCGCCCAGCAGCTGGAGCAAAACCGGCAGTTTTACATCCGGCAGGCGGCGCTGTTCGCCGCGGGGGCGCTGCTGCTGGCGCTGTGGGTCCCCCTGCGCCGGGCGCGGCGGCTGGCCGACCGGAAAATCGCCGCGTGGACGGTCCATGTGTGGACCGAGTTCCGATTCCTGGCAGTGCTGGCCTGTGTACTGGGCATCCTGCTGCCGTGGCTGACCAGCGGCGACTTCGCCTGGGCCGTCCGGTACGGCGTGGAGTACGGCTACGAGCTGTGGTCATGGGACATCCTGCTGTGCCGTCCCGGCGCGGTGATCGCTCTGGTCTGGTGCTGCTGGCTGATCCGCAACGACCACAGGCATAACCCCCGGGCGGGACGCCGCGGCCTGTTCCGCCGCCTGCGGAGCCGGGACCTTCAGCGGCCCGTGGAGCGGCGCGTCAGCCGCAACCAGACCGCCGGGCTCCTGGCGCTGTCGCTGGTGCTGGCGCTGCTGGTCCTGCTGATGTTCCTGGCGCTGAGCGACCGGTGGTATCCGGCCCTCCTGCTGCTGATCCCCCTGACGGTGGCGGCCGTCTGCCTGCTGGTTTCGGCATGGAAGAGCCTGGGGCTGGCCCAGGACCTGGGGCGGCTGGCCGCGCAGGTGGAGGCCGTCCGGGCCGGAGAGCTGGACACCCCCCTGGTCCTGCCCCAGGACGCGGACCTCAGGGCCACCGCCGAGAGCCTCAACGACATCCAGGCCGGCATGCGCGCCGCCCTGGCCGAACAGACCCGGAGTGAGCGGATGAAGGTGGAGCTGGTGAGCAACGTCTCCCACGACCTCAAGACGCCCCTGACCTCCATCCTCTCCTACGCGGAGCTGCTGCGGCAGGAGGAGCTGCCGCCCGCCGCGGCGGACTACGCGCGGATCATCGACGAAAAGGCCCAGCGTCTGAAAGCCATGGTCCAGGACGTGTTCGACATCAGCAAGGCCGCGGCGGACCAGCTGCCCATGAAGCTGGAGCGGCTGGACCTGTCGAAGCTGCTGCGGCAGACGCTGGCGGACATGGAGCGCGCCATTGAGGCCGCGCCGCTGACCATCAGGGCGGAGCTGCCGGCGGAGGCGGTGATGATTGTGGCGGACGGGCGGCGGCTGTACCGGGTGTTCCAGAACCTGATCGACAATGCCCTCCGCTACGCGCTGGAGGGGAGCCGGGTGTATCTGACGCTGGAGACCACGGACCAGGCGGCGCGGGCGAGCCTGCGCAACACGTCGAAGGTGGAGCTTGCCGAGGGGGTGGACTTCACGGCGCGCTTTGTCCGGGGCGATCAAAGCCGCACGGACGGCGGGAGCGGCCTGGGCCTGAGCATCGCCAAGTCGTTCACCGAGGCCTGCGGCGGCAGCTTCCGGGTGGAAACGGTGGCCGATTTCTTCACCGCCATCGTAGAGTTCCCCCTGTCCCAGGAATAAAAGCTTTGTCCACTTTTTCAAAAAGCGGCGGGTTTCCAAAGGGCAGCGTCCTTTGGCCGCCGCCCGCAGGCGGCGGAACTCCCCAAAATCGTTCAAAAAAGTCAGGAGGAGTCCGGGGGACCCTGCTAAGGGGTCCCCCAGGCGCGAAGCGCCAAAAAATTCAATGCTTCACCACCACCGGAGAAAGGAAATTCCCATGAAGCACTCTAAAATGATCGTATCCCTCTCCGCCGCCGCGCTTCTCTGCGGCACAGCCGCCTGGAGCACCATCCGGGCACAGGCCACCGCGCTCCCCGCCGCGCAGGCGGAGCCGCAGATCACGCTGACGGCCGAAACCACGCAGGACTGCGCGGCGGAGCTCCCACCGGCGCCCGTCTCCTACGATGACTACGCCCCCTTCGGCCTCACCTACGACGAGAAAACGGACACCCTCTATTTCGAGGGCGAGACGGTCCGCTATTTCTTCGACGGGGTGGACCTTCCCGACATCGGCGGCAGCGCCTCCCACTGCGAATACCTGAACAAAAACGGCACCGTGGACGTCCATACCGTCCGCACAGTCATTGATAACGGCGACGGCTCGGTCAACCCCTTCGGGGACCTCGTCGGCCTGGAGCGCTACGCCCAGGCGGAGCTGAGCGATCACGTCTTTGCCCCCGGGGACAACGCGGCCCTGGAGTGTACCGCCGCCTTCGGCCAGTCCGACCCTGACGCGCCGCCCTTCTCCGCCCGCTTCGCCCCCTACGCGCCCTTCGGCCTCACCTACGAGGAGGGCGAGGGCAGCGGCTGCGGCAACCTTTTCCTCAGCGGGAGGCCTGTCCGCACCCTGTCAGACCTGACGCCCAGCGGCGGCGCGTTCTCCTATACCTCCCGGGACGGCGGCGACTTCAGCGTCCGGACCGTCTACGACGCCGACGGGAACCTCGCCGGTCTGGAGGTCATCGGCGAATAGTTTTCGCGCGCCCGCGGCAAACTAGCCGCAGGAGTGTGAGAATCATGAAAAAATCCCCCCATAAGATTCCCTGGGAGCTGCACGATCCCAAGCCCGCCCCGGTCAACTGCGCCATGGACCTCTCCGAGCCGCCCATCGTCCGTCCGGAGACCGTCCTTCCCCGTCCCATTGAGCCGGAGATGCCCGGCGCGAAGTTTTAGGGACCGCAGGGCACAACTCGCGCCCTTCCGGCATAGAATAGCAGGAAACCACCGGTTTCAACATCTGCTGGGAGGCGAATTGATTATGTGTTGTAATTCCTGCTGCCCCTTTGTCTGGGGCGGGATCGGCATTACCGGCGGCAGCGGCTGCTGCCGGTGCGGCTGTGGCGGCAGTGTGTCCGGCGCAACCGACAACAGCAGCTGCGGCAGCTGTAACTCCTGCGGCAGCTGCAATTGCCGCAGCGAGTGCACCAGCTGCTGCGGCTGACCCCCTAAAACCGGGCGGCTGCGGCCGCCCCTACATGAAAGGCTCCCAGCCCAAAACGCCCCGGCTCAAGATTTTGAGCCGGGGCGTCTGTCTGCCCAAAAGGAAACCGGGGATTTCTCCCCGGATTCCGGTTACTCCTGGTTTTTTGCCATCGCAATTTTGTCCAGAAGCTCCACAATTTCATCCACCGTATACTCCTTCTTTTCACCAGCTGTGAAAAGAAGCCGCAATTCGTAAATTGTCGCCATTTTGGTGTCCTTGCGTTCCCTTTCAGTTCCCATGGGAAGCACCTCCTTGGTTGATACTTTTATGATACCAAAGGACGCATAAAAAATCAAGAAAATATCAATACCTCGCCCGACGCTCCGGGCGGGAAGGGGCAGCTCCCGGCCAAAAAGCCCTTTGTATTGGCGCGGTGTGTCCCAATGCTTCCTGCCGGGCCTTACCCCTGCGGCAATGCCGGTGCGCCCAATACCGTTTCCGGGTCCTGACCGTAGCGCTGGCGGTAGTAGTCGCGAAATTCCTCATCCATCTCGCCGGTGCCGGCATCGTAGAGCACCTGGTTGCGCGCCTCCGCCTCTACAGTCCCGGCGTTCAGGTCGATCCGGTACGCCGCCACGGCGGTCAGGCGAAAGTCCGGCACGTCGTCCGATTCATAGGCCCGCAGCGTCATGCGGCCCTCCACCGGTGCAGCGGCGGCGATCTCCTCAGTGACAAAGGTAGCGCCGGTGAAGCTGGAGCGGCTGAAATCGTACTCGCCGGGGTCGCTCAGGCGCTCGCTGACGCCATCGGCGTAGGTGATCTCCGCCGAGACGCGGGTGGAGTAGGTGGGACGGGCCTGACCGTCGGCGTCGTAGACCAGGTAGTCCCATGCGTCGATGTCCAGCTGGTCGCTGTCAACGCCGGTGTAGACCGAGCGAATGCGGAAGATGGTCTGCAGCGGTGTCTGCGTGACCTTCTCCACCGTCTTGGTCACGCCCGGGCGGGGCGACCAGGCGTTTTCCACCAGCGGAACGTCAGCGGAGGCCGCAGCGGCCTTGGCCCGGGAGACGGTCAGCTCGAAACCGCCGTC
Organism: Oscillospiraceae bacterium; assembly: GCA_022792945.1. Taxonomy (GTDB): domain Bacteria; phylum Bacillota; class Clostridia; order Oscillospirales; family Oscillospiraceae; genus Avoscillospira_A. The sequence goes on from JAAWBZ010000042.1 coordinate 29,484, forward strand.
GATGGGGATGCACTGCTCCCCCAGGCCCACGGCCACGTCGCAGAGGATGACGCGGAACTCGTCCCGGTCGCCCAGGACATCGTCTCCCAGAAACCACATCTGCTGGATCACGTATTCGCCCACGCCCACCTTTTCCACGGCCTGGGCGGTGCGGCCGCGGAGCCAGACGTCCCGGCCGTCGATGGTCAGGGTGTAATTGGCCCCGCCCAGCCGCACGGAGCGGACGCCGTTCTCCTCCACCACCGGATCATTGAAGGAGAGGTAAGTCAGAGGCACCTCCCAGTCCGCATCCGTGCCGACACGGAAGGCGTCCAGCTTTTCCCCGCTGAGCTTCACCCGGAACTGGAGGTCCAGGAAGCCTTCGTCGCACAGGCAGGCTTCCAGCGCCACCTGGACGCCGTCGCCGCTGGCCTGCAAATCCAGCTTTTCCGCCTCGGTCCTGGCGGGCGTGTCCGCGGCGGGCGGAGCGGTATCCACCGCCGGATCGCCGACGGTCTGGTCCGGGATAGCTTCCACATATTGGGGATAGCGATCGGAAAATTCCACACCGTCGTTTTTCGCGCCGAAAGCGCTGTGCAGCACCGCCGCGGCCGCGCCGGCGCAGGCCAGCATAGCCAGCGCGGCGGCCATAACCGTCCATCTCTTTTTCATTTTACAATACCTCCGATCTGTCTGACGCAGCTGCGCCTGCCGTTTCTTCTCCAGGCAGGCGGTCAGATCCTGCCTGAAGCCCTCGTCCGCGCTTATTTTGGAGAGCATAGCGCGATATTTTTCCTCCATGAGGCGTCCTCCCCTTCCGTCAGGATGCGCCGCAGCTCCTTCCTGGCCCGGTGGAGGCCGGAGCTGACGGTATTTTCCCGGAGACGCAGAATCTCGGCGATCTCCCGAATCTTGTAGCCCTCGTAGTAGTGCATATAGAGCATCGTCCGTTGCATGGGCCGCAGCCGCTTCAGCACGTCCAGCAGCGCCAGCTCCTCGTCCTGCCAGCAGACGGCGGCGCCATCGTCCTCCAGCGGCGTATGCCGCCGGTACCAGGCGCTTTTATTGCAGTCCTTGCACTGGTTGACGGTCACTCGGATCAGCCAGGCCTTCACAGCCCGCTGGTCCGGCAGCTCTCCGATGTGGTCCAGGAGCTTCAAAAAGACCTCCTGCGTGATGTCCTCGCTGTCCGATTTGTTGAAGCAATGCTGATAGGCGATCCGCAGGACCATGTCGGCATATTGCTCCACCAGCGCGGTGAGTTCGCAGTCCTGCAAATCATCACCTCCCGTTCGCGTCTGAATTTGTAAGCGGCTTACACCCATAAGACGATTCCGCATGCGGTTTTCTTGCAGGGCTTCGCCGTTTTTTTCAAAGAAAAGGCGCGCCCGTCGCGGGGCGCGCCTTTTTGCGGTTTTCTATTTGCTCTCGGCAATCAGGACGCGGATGAGGCCGCCGGCGGGATGGCCGAAGCTATCGTACCAGCCGGTCAGCGTGTAGTCCCCGCCGGAGACAGCGGTGACGGTGGTCAGGAAGTAGTCGCTTCCCTTCTTAATATACACCTGCGCCGCCTCGCTGATGGTATATTGCCGCCCGGAGGCCGAGGCCGTGGTGGCGGTCAGGGACGTGAGCTTTACCGAGCTCAGGTTCCGCAGCGTCTCCAGCTTGCCGTCCCTGTAGACGATCATCGCCCCACCGGCCGACGCGCCGTAGAGCACGCCGCTGCCGCCTAAGGGAACCTCCTGCCCTTGCATCAGGCAGGTGTAGCTGCTCATCAGCTGGTCCCCCATGGCAAGCTCCTGGGCCGCTGTGATATAGCCGTAGGAGGCCGTGTCCGCCGTGGCGTCCCGGAGGATCAGGTGGGTGATCTCGTCCTGGGCGTTGCGCGCGGCGAAGAGCACGTTCTGGCTCGCCAGGCTCACGCCGGCCAGTCGCCGGGGGAATACACGCACGGCATTGCCGTACTGGTCCGTGTCCAGGATCTCCACGCCCGCGGCCAGGGTGTAGTCGCCCAGGCGGGTGCCGGCGGCGTTGACCTTCCCCGAGAGCTTCTGGCCGCTCAGGCGGATCACCGGCGTCTTGGCGCTGTAGTCCACCTGGACCACGGTCCCGGCGGTATAGCTCCCGGCGGCGGCGTCGAAGGTGCGCTCCACGCCGTCGGTGCAGAGAATGCGGACGGCCTTGCTTGCCGTGACCGAGCCGTCCGCCGCCGTCACGGTCTGGTTTTTCGCCTCGCGGACCACGCCGTAGAACACGCTGGCCGCCTCCTCCGCGGCGCACACGTCGGCCACGCCGCCGTTCATCCCCAGCAGCAGCGTCACCGTGTCGCCCACCTGGAAGCTTCCCTGGGTGGACAGCTGGTAGGCCGCGCCGGAGGTCTCAATAGGGTACTGAATGCCGGCCACCGTCACCGTGCTGGGGGCTGTGGCCGAGGGAGCGGCGGCAGTATAGGTGCCGGTGACGCGGTTGGAGTAGATCCAGACCGTGCGGAGGTTCTGGTTATAGTAGTAGACGTCGTAGGGACGGGCGTCGGAGAGGGATGCGGCCGCGCCGCCGCGGTAGACCGTGGCTCCCTGGGCCGAGAAGGGCAGACTGTCGGCGATCCCGCCGCTTTTGAGGGTGAATGGCCCCTTGGTGTTGGACTGGACCAGGGAGGCATAGTCCACATGGCCGGTGCTGTCCAGCTGGTAGCCCAGGGACTGGGCATAGACCATGCCAGCCTTGGTCTGGGCGGCCATAAGGTTGTAGAAGAGGTGGGCGCAGTCCCGCCGGGTCATTTTCTGCCCCTGGGCGGCGGAAAAGCCCGTGTGCAGGCCCAGGGCGTTGAACTTGGACAGCTGCGCCGCAGGATACGACCCGGCCAGGTCCGCCGCGGTGTAGCCCAGCAGCCGGAGGGAGACCGTGGCGGCCTCCTCCAGGGTGATGGTCTGGTTGGGGCGGAAGGTGCCGTCCATGTAGCCCATGAACCAGCCCTGCTCCACCGAGACCTTGATGTACTCCACGGCCCAGTGGTCCTGCTTTACGTCCTTGAAGAGGGAGTAGCCTCCCGCGCCGCCCACGGCGTCCTTGTAGGGCGAGGCGGCGGTGAGCATCTTGGAGAATTCCGCCCGGGTCACATGGCTGTCCAGGTTCAGATCCCCCGCCTCATCGCCCACCAGGATACCCAGGGCGCGGACCATGCGCACCGCGTCGGCGTTCTCCTCCGCCCCCGCCGGCAGGGCCAGCAGGCCCAGGGTAAGGCTCAGGACCAGGAGCATAGTGATCGCTTTTTTCATCTTGTTTCCTCCTATTCATACCGCAGCGCGTCGATGGGGTTGAGCCGCGCCGCCTTTTTGGCCGGCAGATAGCCGAACAGGATGCCGATGCCCACCGAGATGCCCGCGGCCATGAGAACGGAGGCCATGGAGGGCGTCACCGCCATCTGCTCCTCCAGCAGCACGGCAATGAGCACGGTGGCCACCGAAGAGAGCGCCTCGCCCAGCAGAATGCCGATCATGCCGCCCAAGGCGCTGGTGGTGGCGGCCTCAATGACAAACTGGCTCATGATGAACCGCTCCTTGGCCCCCAGGGCCTTGCGGATGCCGATTTCCCGGGTCCGCTCGGAGACGGACACCAGCATGATATTCATGATGCCGATGCCGCCCACCACCAGGGAGATGCCCGCGATGATGGCCAGGATTGTGATCATGACGTTCAGCATATCGCTCATCATGTCCAGCATCTCGGCCATGGAGACGACGGAATAGGCGCTGTCGTCCTCAAAAATCTCAAAGAGCGCGTCCTCCAGGACCTCCTTGCTCTCGCTGGCCCGGTCGGCGTCCACCACGGTGACATAGAAGCTGGTGATGCTGCCCACAAAGCTCAGGCGCGAGGCGGTGGAATAGGGCACAAACGCCACATCGTCGGCGGAATACTGGGTGCTGTCCCCCTCCTCGGCCATGACGCCCACAATGCGGAAGGGCGTGCCGGCGATGCGCAGGGTCTTTCCCACGGCGTCGCCGCCGAAGTACTCCTGGTTCAGATAATTGCCCACCACGCAGACCTTGCTGCGCTTTAAAATGTCCACATACTGGAGGCCGCGGCCCTGGGCGATCTTGTAGTCGCGGATGGCGAAGTAGTCCTCGCTGACGCCGTTGACGCCGGTGGCAGGCAGGGTTTCGGCGCCGATTTTCACGCCCATCATATCCACTGCCGGGGATATGGCCTCAAACGCCTCCGGGTGGTCCGCCACGATGTCGTACATCTGGTCCACCGAGACGGTGCGCCCGCTGCCGCGGCCGCGGATGCTGACGGTGAGCATGTTGGTGCCGATGCTCTCAAACTGCTCGGTCATATAGAGCTGCATGCCGTTGCCGAGGCCCACGATGACGATCACCGCTCCCACGCCGATGATGATGCCCAGCATCGTGAGAAACGAGCGCATCTTGCTGGTGCGGATGTTGGAGAAGGCCATTTTAAAGGATTCCAGAAAATTCACGCGCCGGCACCTCCTGTCTCAGACGCCGCCGGGGCGTAGGAGGCGTGTACGAAGGCCCTGGAATCGGTGGCGGGGCCGTCGTAGACCACGCAGCCGTCCTCTAAGCGGATGATCCGCTTGGCGGTGGCGGCGATGGCGTTGTCGTGGGTGATGAGGACCACGGTGTTGCCATGGGCGTTGAGGCCCTGGAGGATGCCCAGCACCTCCCGCCCGGTCTTGGAATCCAGCGCACCGGTGGGCTCGTCAGCCAGAATCACCGACGGCCGGCCCACCAGCGCCCGGGCGATGGACACGCGCTGCTGCTGTCCGCCGGAGAGCTGGTTGGGGCGGTTCTTGTACTTTTCCCGGAGGCCCACGCTCTCCAGCGCCTCCATGGCCCGGGCACGGCGCTCGCGCATGGGAACGCCGGCGTACATCAGCGGCACCATGACATTCTCCAGGAGATTCAGCTTCGGCAGCAGGTTATACTGCTGGAAGATAAAGCCCAGCATCCGGTTGCGGATCTCCGCCAGCTGATTCTTGTTCATCCGTCCCACATCCTGGCCCCCCAGGAGGTAGCGCCCCTCGCTGGGGACGTCCAGGCAGCCGATGATGTTCATACAGGTGGACTTGCCCGAGCCGGACTGGCCCACGATGGCCACGAACTCGCCCCGGCGGATCTCCATGGAGATTTTGTTGGCGGCGATGACCACGCTGTCGCCCATATGGTAAATTTTCGAGACGGATTCAAAGGCAATGAGGGGTGTCTCCATCAGAAGCCGCCTCCCCCCGGCCCGCCGGGGCCGCCGCCGGGACCGCTGGTTACCATGACCTCGCCGGAGCCGTCGGACATGCTCACATACTGGCTGCCGCCCATGAAGAAGAAGTCACTGCCGGAGGCCACGGGCGGCTGGTAGGCGATCTGTGCGCCCTCGTCCAATCCGCCGGTGATCTCGATGTAGTCGTCGTTGCTGCTGCCCAGGGTGACCTCGACGTACTCATAGCCCACGGGGATGCCCTCGGGGTTCTCGGCCTGGAAGGCCGTGGGGCTGTCGGTCTTGACCAGCACCTGGTTGCCGCGGCTGACGGCCTCCACCGGCACCGACAGCACATCCCGCCGCTCCGAGACCACCACCGACGCGTCCACGTTCATCCCCGGAAGCAGATCTCCCATCTCGTCGATCTGCACCGTCACCGGGTAGGCGGTGACGCCGCCGGTGGTGGTGCCATTGATGCTCACCTTGGTCACGGTGCCCTCAAAGGTTTCCCCCGGCAGGGCTTCGGCGGTGATCTCCACCTTCTGGCCCACCTGCACCTGGCTGATGTCCAGCTCATCGACGTACATGATGAAGGAGAGGTAGCGCAGATCAAAGATGGTGCACAGCGCCTTGCCCGGCTCCAGATTGTCACCCTGCTTGTAGCTCTTGTCAATGATGGTGCCGTCGATGGGGGACTCAATGGCGTAGTTGTCCAGGGTGTCGCGCTGGTTGTCCAGGGCCAGCTGGGCGTCTTCGATCTGGGCCTGGGCGTTGGCCAGCTGGTCCTGGAGGTTGTCGCTGGAGAGGACCACGATGGTCTGGTCCTTGTAGACCGTGCCGCCCTCAGCCACCGGCAGGGAGGCCACCTTGCCCGACGCCGCGGCGATCACCTGCTTCTCCGCCCGGTAGGCGAAGGTCCCGCTCTCGGCGCAGGCCGACGCGCCTACGGTGGCGGTGGCCTGGAGGGCGGAGGTCATGGCACCGGGGTTTTGCACCTCAATGGTCACCATGCGCACGATGCGGTTGCCGATGAGCACAGTGTCGGAGGCATTGATCTTGGTGACGGTACCGGAGAGCGTCTCAAAGCTGCCGTCCACCGTCACCTGGGCCGCCTGGCCGATGTAGAAATTCACCGCCTCGTCCGCCGGGAAGGGCAGCTCGATGGACATGGTGCTACCGTCGCGGACCAGGCCCACGCTCTGCCCGGCCACAACGTTGTCGCCCACCTCCACGTCCAGCGACACCAGCTGCCCCGCCGCCGGGGCCTGGATGTTCAGGTCGCTGAGGCCCCGCTGGACCTGGTTGTAGGACCGCTGGGCCTGCTGGAGGCTGTTCTCCGCCCGCTCCACGCCGGTGGCGGCGTCGGAAGCGTCCACGGTGTAGAGCACGTCGTCCTTGCGGACCATGTCTCCCTCCTCAAAGTCAGCCGAGAGGATCTCGCCGCTGACCAGGCCCGTAACGGTATAGGAATCCGCCGGCTCCAGGGTGCCCGAGTAGCTCAGCTCCGAGACGATGTCCCGCCGCTGGGCCGGCTCCTCCAGATAGGTGCTGACGGTCTGGGCGTCGGGCTTCGGCCCGGCGGTGAAGTAGTAGACTGCGCCGCCGGCCGCCGCCAGCAGGATCACCGCCCACACGATGGTCTTGATCTTAATCTTTCTCCTGGGCTTCGGAGGCTCCTGGGTGGCGACGCCGCCGGCCTCCTGCTTCTTCTTCGCCATAGCTACGATCCTTTCTGAACTGGGTTTCGCGCGGACCGGGCGGGCCCACGCTGGCTGGTGATAAAATACCACAGGAAGCTGGCAAACTGCATCAACAAACTGTAAACATTTCGTAAAAAATGCCGGGAAACCGACTCGCCGCGGGGGTTCTTGACCTTTGGGCGGCGATGCCGTATAATGGGAGCAATCTGAAAGAAATGAGGACCGATCATGACCAGTCTCCAGCGCTGCCTCGCCGTTCTCCGCGGCGAGACGCCCGACCGTGTGCCGCTGTTCCCGCTGATGATGTACTTTGCCGCGGACCGGCTGGGCATCCCCTATTCGCGGTTTTCCTCCGACCCCGCCGCCCTGGCGGAGGCGCAGCTGCATCTGTTCTCCGACTATCAGGTGGACGCCATCACCGCCTGCTCCGACTCCTACCGGATCAGCGCGGACCTTGGCGGCGAGGTGGTGATCCCCGATGGCGACGGCGTGCCCTACCTGGCAAAGCCCCTGGTGACATGCCAGACGGACCTGGACCGGCTGGACCGGCGTCCGGACCCGACGCGGCGGGGCTCGCGGATGCGCCAGCGGGTGGATTCCGTGGCGCAGATGGCCCGAAACGCGCCTGATGCGCTGGTGATGGGCTGGGTGGAGATGCCATTCGCGGAGGTCTGCGAGTGGTTCGGCCTCCAGGAAACGCTCTACCTTCTGTTCGACGAGCCGGAGATGATCCACGCAGCTCTGGAGCTGGCCGCGGCGATGGAGATCGACTACGCGTCGGCGCAGCTGGAGGCGGGGGCGCAGATCATTGGCTGCGGCGACGCGGCGGCGACGCTGCTCTCGCCGGCGCTGGCGGCGGAATTCGCGCTGCCCTATGAAAAGCGGGTGATCGACGGCATCCACGCCGCGGGAGGCCTTGCCAAGCTGCATATCTGCGGCGACTCCCGGCATATCCTGGAGCCTCTGGCGGCCAACGGGGCGGATCTGTACAATGTGGATCACATGGTGGATCTGGCGGCGGCCAGGGATGTCTACACGGCGGCGGGACGGGCGTTCAAGGGCAACGTGGACCCGGTGGCGGATCTGCTCCACGCGACGCCGGCGCAGGCGGCGGCAGCGGCGCGCCGGTGTGTCGAGCTGTGCCGCGGGACGCCGTTCATGCTGTCCTGCGGGTGCGAGATCCCCAAGGATACGACGGATGCAGCGTACTTCGCCTTTGCCGCCGCCGTCCGAGAGGACTGAATTTCAATACGGCCAGAGCAGAGATACGCAAGGGTGGCACTTCATAAGGAAGTGCCACCCTTAGGAAATTTATGGAAGAAACTCCATTTAACCCATACAAATCCCCATCCGCCGGGCCACGCCAAGCATACCATGGTCCTCCGGGACCAGGCGGGTCTTGCCGGCGATGTCAGAGAGGGGATTCACCGACACGTGGTTGTTCCGCATGGCGACGGTGACGCCGTAGGTCTCATTCTCGACCATTTTGGCGGCGTAAGTACCGAACTGCGTGGCCAGCACGCGGTCGTAGGGCGAGGGGCCGCCGCCCCGCTGCATATGGCCCGGGACGCACACGCGGGTTTCAAAGCCGGTCATATCCTCCAGCTGCCGCGCGATGCGGCTGGTGGCGGTGGTGATGCCCTCCTGGGCGCGGCGGGCAGCGCGCTCCTTTTTCTTCATCCGGGCCTCCTCGGCGTCCATGACGCCCTCGGCGACGGCGACGATGGAGAAGGTTTTGCCCTCCTTGGCGCGCTTTTCCACGGCGGTGCAGATATTCTCGATGGCATAGGGCAGCTCCGGGATCAGAATGATGTCCGCGCCGCCGGCGATGCCGGCGTAGAGGGTCAGCCAGCCGGCCTTGTTGCCCATCAGCTCCACGACCATGCAGCGGCTGTGGCTGCCGGCGGTGGTGTGGACGCGGTCGATGGCCTCGGTGGCGATATCCACGGCGGAGTGGAAGCCAAAGGTGACGTCGGTGCCGAAGATATCGTTGTCGATGGTCTTGGGGAGGCCGATGATGTTGAGGCCCTCCTCGGCCAGGAGGTTGGCGGTCTTGTGGGTGCCGTTGCCGCCCAGGCAGAGGAGGCAGTCCAGTTTCATTTCCTTATAATTGCGCTTCATGGCCTCGACCTTGTCCACATCGTCGGGGCCGATGACGCGCATGAGCTTGAAGGGGGTGCGCTTGGTGCCCAGGATGGTGCCGCCCACGGTGAGGATGCCGGAGAATTCCTGCGGCTGCATCATGCGCCAGTCGCCGTGGATGAGGCCGGCGTAGCCGTTGGAGATACCGATGATCTCCACCGTGCTGCCCAGCCGCTGATAGAGCGCCTTGGCCGCGCCGCGGATGGTGGCGTTGAGCCCTGGGCAGTCGCCGCCGGAGGTGAGAATGCCGACTCGCTTTTTCATAGGGGACTCCTCCTGTCTTGGTTTGGTTTTTTTCAGTATAGCATTGAATGGGCGGTAAATCAATTCCTTCGGGGCAGAAAGTGCGGGAGAGGGGAAAAACCCCGGGCCGAAGCCCGGGGTTTTGGAATGCTATGGGGTGGAACAGGGACTTGAGATTAAGCCTTCTCGGTGATGAAGACGATCGCAATCTTGCCGCTGTCCAGCACGTAGGTGATCTGGTCATCCTCGGCAATCGCGCCGGTGGTAACGCCGTCATCGCTCACATCGTAAACAGCGTAGTCATCAGTCTGCGAATACGCAGTTTCAGCCGCGCCCTCGGTCTTAGTGGCCTTCACAACCGTGACACTGCCGTCATCGGACACGCCATACTCGTCCTCATGCAGGCCAGTAGTTACCAGAGCAGTACCGCTCGCCAGCTTATCGCCAGACAGGCTCAGCGTGTAGATCTTATTGGCACCATCGGCGGTAGCAATCAGACCGTCCTCGTCAAGATACTCGACCTCTTCACCGTCCACGGCAAAGGTCCACATGTTGCCATCAGAACTCGCCTCATAGCGGAGCGCCCAAGCGTAAGTGACGTCATCGGTGCTCAGACCGCTGGACTGATCCACTGCATAAATCGCAGTTGCAACCCGGCTGTCGTTGGCATGCGTCACGAGAATCTTACTACCATTATCGAAGGTAACATCATCCGTGGGCAGACCAGTGAAGGTTGTCACCTTGTTATCGTCATCGACGTTGGTTACAACAGTTCTGGAGTTGACATAGTAACTGCTGCCGATAATCGGAGCCTTACCATCTTCCAGGAGCGCGCTTGCAGTAGCCACTACAACATGGGCATACTTGCTATCCAGCTGCTTGAAAGTGTATTCGCCATCGGAATTAGTGGTATAGTTGAACCAATACCCAACATCGCCAGCGGAGCCACTAAGCGGTGCCAAAGCTGTCTCGGTTACGGTGCCGCTCGTAGTGGGCTTGTTATAATAGGTAGTGGAGCTTCTCTTGAAGGTCCGAACGTTTACGGTCTCCTTCTTGCCATCGGTGTGGATGACCTCAGCCTTGACGCTCTTCGACTCATCGTCGTACAGGTCGCCGGCCTCATCCTTGGCCTGAATCTTGGTGACGTAGATATAGTTGGTGCTGCCAGAAGCCTCAACAAGCTTCGCGGCAATCACGTTACCATAGGAATCAAGGTAGAACTCATAAGTGCCGTCGAAATCAGTACCGCCGTTGATGCTCTCGACATTGCCACTGTGCTTCTCAGCCAGAGCGTACTTAGTACCGCCAACAGTAATTTCCGCATTGGCGCTGGAATATCTGCTCATGGTGCCTTCTACGGACTCAGGCACGATGACTTCCTGCACTTCATAAGTGCTGGGAAGAGTCTTCAACGACTTAGTATACAGGACCCAATCGTTCTCGTTGTCCTTGGTAAAATCGTGGGTCTCAAAGACCATACCGCCAACGGTGATGGACTCCTCGGTTGTCACATCGCCGCTCTTGTTGGTCTTTTCAGCGGTGTACTTGGTGATCTCGCCAGCATAGGTGTTAACCACAACGACCAGAAGATCGGTCTTGCCGTCGGCAGTGTCTTGCAGATAAACCTCAGTCAAAACACCGGTGCCGCTCTGGTCAAATGTATTGGTGGTATTATAATGTCCGCCATAAGTATAGGAACCGGTCTCAGCGCCATCGACATACACAGTGATGGAATTAAGATTGGTTTCCTTAATCTTACCAGTATCCTTGCGAATCGTATCCCACTTGACTTCCTCAGTGTAGGTCACGTCGGCAGTGTCGCGGTAGGTACCAATTTCCTCATTGTCGTAAGTCCAAATGTGCGCAGGACGCTTGAAAGCATCTTTGCCATCATCGTTGCTTGTATACCACAGGCCCTTGGTGGCGGCAGTGTCGCCGAAGCACTTCTCACCCAGCTGGACAGTGTAGTAGTTGTCGCTGTCCTTGTCATTAGTGATGCACTTGCCCCAAGCATCCTTGGTAGTCACAACAGAAGCAGTGCTGCCGCCAGTGGAAACCACAGCGCCATTGATGGTCATAGTGGTGCCCTTGGTGTCGTACTTGACCATGTCAGCCTTGAGAGCATTGAGCATCATCAGAGCAGCGTTGTCGCGGCTCAGAGGACGGCTGTAGTCGAAGCTGCGGCCAAAGCCATCCAGCAGGCCAGCCTCGTCGGCCAGAGCCAGGGTCTTGGAGGCCCAGGTGGTGCCAACCAGCTGCTCGTTGTCAGCGTCGTAGCCCAGCGCGCAGAGGAGCATCTTCGCAGCCTCAACGCCGGTCACGTTGCCGTCGGGGTTGAACTTGCCATTGCCGACACCGGCAACCAGCTTCACGTTGGAAGCATAGGCGATATAGCCCCGCGCCCAATGGTAGCCGCAGTCAGTGAAGACGTTGCCGGCAGAATACAGCGCGCCAACATCCTCACCGCCATTGAGGATAGCGGTAACCATCTTAGCCATTTCGGCACGAGTAACGTTGCCATTGGGTTTAAAGGAGCCATCGGTGTAACCGTTAATAACACCGAGGGCATTCATGACTTCGACGGCCTCGGTATTTTTAACAGAAGCGGCGTCAGTGAAGTCG
>JAAWBZ010000127.1 GCA_022792945.1 Oscillospiraceae bacterium
CTATACAGTTCAGATGGACAAGGTAGTAACAAAATTCATGGGGGAAACCAGCGTCAAACTCCGTCAAATATTTGATGCGGTGTCTAGTTCCACTGGCGTCTATTTTTTCGATGAATTTGATGCTATTGGAGCAGATCGCAGTTTAGATAATGAGGTGGGGGAAGCTCGGCGTATCCTCAATTCTTTTCTACAGTTTATTGAACAAGATGAGTCTGAAAGTATCATTGTTGCCGCTACCAATAATCAACGGCTACTCGATCAGGCTTTATTCAGAAGGTTTGATGATGTTTTACATTATTCAATGCCATCCAGGGAAGATATCCGCAAACTATTTGAATTGAGGATTGGCGTGTTTGATAGCAGTTTTATAGTCTCTGAACAACTTCTTGACAAAGCTAGTCCATTAAGTCATGCCGAGATTATACGAGTTTGCGATGACGCAATCAAGATTTCTATTCTTGGAAATTCTTCTGTCAACGAAAACATTCTTTCCAAACTTATTTTCGATAGGATTGCGGCCTACTCTTCTAAGGAGGCATAAATAATGGCAAAGAATATTTTCTTGCAACATACCGCCTCTCCTCTGCCGTATGCCTCCCAGGGCGGAGGTGGCGGACCGAAGTATCCAACTCGGAATAGTCCTGATGCTCATGCAAGATTTATAAGTCGCAAGCTGCAAGAAAGCAGGGCCCAAGACCTCACACAGCGGCAGGTTGCAGCGATTCGCTATAAAGACGGTCTATATTTGGAGTTTTCTGGTGCTGTCCAGCATGATTTAGCTGTTCAGAAATTAGAAAATCTGAAAAAAGGAATCCGCCTTTCAAATGTGAAAAGAGATGGCGATATCGTTAGAGCAACTGTCTACATCCCTGCTGGTCAGGAGACATATTTCCTTGAAAAAGTTCAAGCATATGGACTGCCGGTTGGAGACGAGGAAAACCCTAAGAATAACGATCTTGTAAGAAGTATTGAAGATGTTCGGTTGGCTGTATTGGACTCTTTCTGGTTTGGCGACGCAACGGCTATGCCTGATGAAAACCCAGAATGGTGTGAAATTTGGTTGCGATTTGACCGAAATGATAGCTCAGGTGCGGAACTTGATTTTGCAGCTTGCTGTAATACATTAGAAATTGAGTTAAACACACGGCGTATTATATTTCCAGAAAGAATTGTCCGATTGGGAAAAGCCAACAAAGAGCAGCTCAAAAATTTGATTTCAATGTGCGCTTGTATTGCGGAGATTCGTCGGGCTCCGAACGCAACAAGTTTCTTTGATAATCTTTCGGGGAAAGAACAGGCCGAGTGGGTCGATGAATTGCTTGCTCGTACCACATTCCACAATATAAATACAAGTGTTTGCCTTTTGGATACAGGTCTGTCTGCCGAACACCCGCTCCTATCTCCGGCCACACGTGAGGAAGATGTACAAACCGTTGAGAGTGCTTGGAGGGTTGGCGACCGCGATGGCCATGGAACAGAGATGGCTGGCGTGGCTCTGTTCAACGATTTGAAGGATTGCCTCTCTAACAGCGAGAATTTACACATCTTACATAAGCTTGAATCGGTGAAGATACTGCCACCGCATGGCGAAAACCCTCCTGAATTGTACGGTGCTGTAACCGAACAGGCTGTGGCGTTGGCCGAGATTGCCAGCCCTTATACAGAACGCGCCATATGTATGGCAGTGACCTCGCCTGAAGGAACTACAGATGGCAGTCCAACTTCTTGGTCCGGAGCGGTTGACAGTGTCACATCCGGGGCAGAAGGCAGCGACCGCAAACGGCTTTTCTTTATCAGTGCAGGTAATGTTGAGCCGACAGAATTGGGTGCGATTGAATACCCGAACGCAAATATTTTGCATTGTGTAGAGAACCCTGGACAATCATGGAATGCTTTAACAGTAGGAGCGTATACTATAAACATTACGAGTGAAGATGAAGAATTTTCAGGCTTTTCTCCAGTGGCTGATGTTGGGGATCTGTCTCCGTATAGTTCAACATCCGTCAGTTGGAATGACAAGTGGCCTATTAAACCTGAGATACTGTTAGATGGTGGAAATGTCGCTACTAATGGTACTGATTATACCAACTGCCCTGATCTTTCCCTTCTCACTACGAATCGACATCCAACCATCAGATTGTTTTCCACGATTTGGGGAACAAGTTCAGCTACGGCGCAAGCCGCTTGGATGGCCGCCCAATTATTTACTGAATATCCAGGTATTTGGCCCGAAACTGTGCGGGCACTGCTCGTGCATTCCTCACACTGGACAAATGAGATGTGTTGACGCTTTTGTACAAACAAATTGAAATCTCAGGGAATACGGAATCTGCTAAGATCCTGCGGCTACGGTATTCCCAATTTAGGGCCTGCTTCGTAACCTCAAACAGCTTGGAAGACAAGCAATATGGGTTGAAATATGGTAGAATAGGTGCAAGGGAATTGGGAAAAAGCAAGGAAAAAGCGTGCACTTATAGGGGGCGGAGTGGATGTATAAGGACA
>JAAWBZ010000147.1 GCA_022792945.1 Oscillospiraceae bacterium
CAGCCAATATTTCGCCGTGCTGACCAACACGCGCAGCGTAGGCGTGATGGGAGACGGCCGGACGTACGACTACACCCTGGCCCTGCGGGCGGTGACCACCAGCGATTTCATGACAGCCGATTGGGCCAGGATTCCGTACGATACGCTGGACCGGATCAGTACCCGGATTGTTAACGAGGTGCCGGGGATTAACCGGATCTGCTACGATATTACCTCCAAACCACCAGCGACGATTGAGTGGGAGTGATTTCAGAGGGCGAGAAAACCTTGATATGACAGGGCTTTGCAGGACTTAACCTCGTCTGTGGCAACAATTTGGCAACATTTTTTCATTATTCATAGGAAAAGAGCTAACTGATTTTGATTGGGTCAGTTAGCTCTTTTTGTCTTTAATCTTCAGCTTGCTCTTTGAGGACATCCACCAGCATATCGCTCAAGCCCTGTGAGATTGGCTTGACCCGGCCCGGCGTGTTGGAGAACTCCGGGTAACGGTAGCGCCAGAGGTCATAGTCCTCCTGGCTGATCTCCCCAGCTTTGAGCATGGCGGCGGCCTGCCACCAAGAGCAGAGCATTTCATACAGGCGGGCAGCATCCTTGCTGTGACGCACGTTGACCCGCAGGCAGACCTCTCCGTCCAGTTCATCAATGGTAAGGCCATATCTATCCTCCAACGTGAACAGAGTGTGCATCAGGCCGAGGTAGGAATCAATGTCTGGTACAGACAGCGCCAGTGGTGACACGCCCAAGGCATTAGCCAGCGATGCGGTCAAATCAGCTTTCGGTGTTCTTGCCCCGGTTTCGTACTGCGCCAGCCGGACATCGGCGGATTTCTCCGAGAAGCCCAGTAGCATACCAAGATATTTTTGCGTCATGCCCCGCATTGTGCGAAAAAAGTGGATTCTTTCACCGATTGCCATAACTGCCAACTCCATTTCGACTATCGTTACAATCAATATAGCAGATATGTTTAAGATAGTCAAGAGAAACCTAAATGATTTTGCTTAATATTTTTTTCGCAAACCGCTTGACATTAACAGAGTTGTTTAGTATAATGCAGAGGAACTAAGCAATTTTGCTTAATAAAATCTGAAGCAGGAGGTACACTATTTGAACGAGAACAGCTTCATGCGGGTGGACGATGTGGCGAGAGAACTGGGGATTTCCAAGTCATACGCCTACAAGATTGTCCAGAAACTCAACGCCGAACTGAGAGAAAAGGGATACCTGACGATCTCAGGCCGGGTCAACCGGCGGTACTTTATGGAAAAGCTCTGCTACGGTGGGGCGGAAAGGAAGGATACATAATGGCGGTCTACAAAGAAGAGAAGACCGGTACTTGGCGGGTGATCTACCGCTACACCGACTGGACCGGTGAACGGAAGCAGACGCAGAAGCGGGGTTTCAAGACCAAGCGGGACGCCCAGGCATGGGAGCGGGAGCAACAGAACAAGGCAACCTCAAACTTGGATATGACCTTTGCCAGCTTCGTGGAGCAGTATACGGCGGATATGAAAACCCGTCTCAAAGAAACTACCTGGGCCACCAAAGACCACATCATCCGATCGAAGCTGCTGCCCTATTTCGGCAAACTAAAGATGTGCAACATCACCGCCCAGCAAATCATCACTTGGCAGAACGAAATGTTGAACTATAAGGACGATAAGGGCAAACCATACTCCCCGGTTTATCTGAAAACGGTCCACAATCAACTGAGCACCATCTTCAACCATGCTGTTCGGTACTATAACCTTCGGGACAATCCCTGCAAAAAGGCCGGGAGCATGGGAAAGAAGAAAAACCGGGAGATGCTGTTCTGGACAAAGGCCGAGTATCTGAAGTTTGCCGAGGCTATGATGGACAAGCCTCTTTCCTACTACGCTTTCGAGATGCTCTACTGGTGCGGCATTCGGGAAGGGGAACTGCTGGCGCTTACTCCGGCAGACTTCGATTTTGAGAAATGCACCGTTTCTATCAGCAAGTCCTATCAGCGGTTGAACGGGCAAGACCTGATTACCACGCCGAAAACCGAGAAAAGCAACCGGGTCATCACCATGCCCCAGTTTTTAGCAGACGAGATGCAGGACTATCTCAAAATGCTCTATGATGTTGGCGAGAATGACCGGATGTTCACCGTTACCAAAAGCTATCTGCATCGGGAGATGGACCGGGGTGCAAAAGAGGCAGGGGTGAAGCGTATCAGAATCCATGATATCCGTCACAGCGCCGTTTCCCTGCTGATTGATATGGGCTTTTCTGCAACGGCAATCGCAGACCGGGTGGGCCATGAGAGCATCGACATTACTTACAACTATGCGCACTTGTTTCCGTCCAAACAGGCGGAAATGGCGGATAAATTGAACATGGAAAGGAGCGTTTAACTATGTCATCGAAGAACTTGGACGGCCACAACCGCTGGCGGAACAAAACCGTGGCGTTCCGGGTATCGCCGGAGGAGGACGCGCAGATCGAAACCGCCGTCCGGCTCACTGGCCTTACCAAACAGGACTACATCATCCGGCGGCTTCTAAACCGGGAC
Source organism: Oscillospiraceae bacterium (assembly GCA_022792945.1). Classification (GTDB taxonomy): domain Bacteria; phylum Bacillota; class Clostridia; order Oscillospirales; family Oscillospiraceae; genus Avoscillospira_A. The sequence continues at coordinate 2,537 of JAAWBZ010000147.1, forward strand.
GTGGTGGTGCAGGGCAATCCCAGAGTGTATAAGGCTCTGCGTGACCAACTCGCCGCCGTCCTGGATGAGCTGCGGCGCATTGAGGCTGGAACTAATGTCAGTGACGAACTGCTGGACACCATCAACATGATCGCCGCCATTATGGACGGCATGAAGGAGGATTGATAGATTGGATTATCTGAAAACGAAAGCGGCTGCTCCGATTCCGCCTGTTGCAGCAGACGGGGAACAGCCGGTTCACAAAACCACTGATCTGAGTATAGCAGAAGGTTTGACCGAAAACAATCCCCCTGAGCAAACTTTAGAAGAAAAACTGCGGCTGATGCAACGGATGAGCGACCCGGCGTATCTGCATACCGTATCCATGAGCGAGTTGTATGAGAATGTGTACCAGAGCAGACCGCCCGTAATCGACGGCCTACTCTACTCTGGCACTTACCTTTTTGTAGGAGCGCCGAAGGTGGGCAAATCGTTCTTCATGGCTCAGCTTGCCTATCACATCAGCACGGGACTCCCGCTTTGGAATTATACCGTACATAAAGGAACGGTCCTCTATTTGGCACTAGAGGATGACTACCGGCGGCTACAAGAGCGGCTATATCGGATGTTTGGAACAGACAGCACAGAGAATCTGCACTTTGCCATCTTCGCCAAACAGCTTGGCTCCGGCCTGGATGAACAGCTTCAAAAGTTTGTGCGAGAGCATCCTGATACAAAGTTGATTATCATTGACACCCTTCAGAAAATCCGAGAGGCTGGCGGGGAGAAGTTCAGCTATGCCAATGATTATGAGATTGTGGGACGGCTGAAACGGTTTGCAGATAATCAAAAAATCTGTCTCCTGCTGGTACATCACACCAGAAAGCAGCAGGCCGATTATAAGTTTGATATGATCTCCGGCACCAATGGCCTGCTGGGTGCGGCTGATGGGGCGTTTATGCTCCAAAAGGAGAAGCGAACGGACAGCACCGCCATTCTGGAAGTCTCCGGGCGTGACCAACAGGATCAGCGGCTCTATC
>JAAWBZ010000005.1 GCA_022792945.1 Oscillospiraceae bacterium
GAGGCCGCCCTTGTAGGGGCCGATGGCGCCGTTGAACTGGCAGCGGTAGCCGATGTTGGTGTGCCACTGGCCGGCGTCGTCCATCCAGCACACGCGGAAGGTGAACATCCGCTCCGGCTCCACCATGCGGCCCAGCAGGTCCGCCTGCTCGTACTCGGGGTGGGCGTTGATCACCGGCTCGATGGACGAGAAGACCTCCTCCACAGTCTGTACAAACTCCGGCTCGCCGCCGTGCTTCCTCTTGACATTCTCGATCACGCTCTCAATATACGCGTTCATGCTGCCTGAATCCTCCTCAAAGTTGTTGACCAATGTATTTTGACCGCCCGCAGGCGGCGGGTCACGAAAAGCTGGAGATGATGTCCACGATCTCCGCGCCGATGCGCTTCTGGGCCTCCTTGGTGGCCGCGCCGATGTGGGGCGTGCAGGAGACCAGGGGGTGGGAATAGAGGGCCTTGTTCTTAGCCGGCTCCTCAGCGTAGACGTCCAGGCCCGCGCCGCGGAGCTTGCCGCTGTCCAGCGCCTCCAGCAGCGCGTCCTCGTCCACATTGTTGCCGCGGGAGGTGTTGACCAGGATCGCCCCGTCCTTCATTTTACCAAGATTCTCCCGGTTAATCAAGGGCTTTCCGTCAATTGCCGGCGTGTGCAGGGAAATAAAGTCCGCCTTCTCCAGCAACTCGTCCAATTCCACATACCGCATGCCAAGCGTTTCCTCGATGCCGGGGACGTGGTAGATGTCCTGGGCGACGACCTCCATGCCGATGCCCTTCGCCATGCGGCACAGGGCCTGGCCGATGCGGCCGAAGCCGATGATGCCCAGCGTCTTGCCGCCCAGCTCCACACCCTTGCCGTAGGCCTTCTTCTCCCATTTGTCCTCGCGCATGGAGTGGCCCGCGGCGGAGATAAAGCGGGCGCAGGAGAACATATGGCCCATGGCCAGCTCCGCCACGGAGCTGGAGGACGCCCGTGGGGTGTTCTTCACGGTGACGCCGTGGTCCTCGGCGTATTGGACGTCAATGTTGTCCACGCCCACGCCGCCGCGGATGATGAGCCGGAGCTTGCCGCCCGCGGCCTCGTCGATGTGCCGCGCGCGGACCTTGGTGGCGCTGCGGACCACCACGGCGTCAAAGTCCCGCAGGGCCGCGCCCAGGGCCTCCGGCTCAAAGAACTGCTCCACCACCTCGTGGCCCCGGTCCCGCAGGGCTTGCAGGGCGGTCTTGTCCATTCCGTCGGTTACTAAAATTCGCATCTTTTGTACCTCCCGTCAGCCGTGCTGGGCTTCAAATTTTTTGAGGAAGTCCACCAGCGCCTCCACGCCGGCCTTTGGCATGGCGTTGTAGACGGACGCCCGCAGGCCGCCCACGCTCTTGTGGCCCTTGAGGTTATCGTACCCCGCGGCCTTGGTGGCGGCCACCACCTCGGCGTCCAGCTCCTTGGAGCCGGTGACAAATGGGATGTTCATGAGGCTGCGGAAGTCCTTCTCCACGGTGCCGGTGAACAGCTGGGACTGGTCCAGGAAGTCGTAGAACACCTGGGCCTTGTCCAGGTTCCGCCGGTGCATCTCCTCCAGGCCGCCGATGCTCTTGAGGTACTTGAACACCTTGCCGCAGCAGTAGATGGCCCAGCAGTTGGGGGTGTTGTACATGGAGCCGGAGCCGGCATGGGTGCTGTACTGGAGGTAGACGGGCAGATTGGTGAGATCGTCCCGGATCAGGTCCTCCCGGATGATGGCGACGACCATGCCCGCGGGGCCGACGTTCTTCTGGACGCCGGCGTAGATCATGCCGTAGTCAGAGACGCTGCAGGGCTTGGAGAGGAACATGGAGGACTGGTCGGACACCAGGGTATGGCCCTTGGTGTTGGGGAGGCTGGGCCAGGTGACGCCGTGGATGGTCTCATTCTCGCAGATGTAGACGTAGTCGGCGTCTGCCGGGATGTCCAGGTCGGAGCAGTCAGGAATATAAGTATAGTTCTTGTCCTTGGCGGAGGCGGCGACGATCACCTCGCCCACCTTTTTGGCCTCGGCGATGGCCTTCTTAGACCACGCGCCGGTCTCGATATAGACGGCCCTGCCGTTTTTCATCAGGTTCATAGGGATCATGGAGAACTGGAGCGTGGCGCCGCCCTGGATAAAGAGGACCCTGTAATTGTCGGGAATCCCCATCAGATCCCGCAGATCCTGCTCGGCCTCGTCCACGATGGTCTGGAACACGGCGGAGCGGTGGGACATCTCCATCACGCACATTCCGGAGCCACGGTAATTCATCATTTCGTCACGGATCTCCTCGAGCACCGGCTCCGGCATCATGGCGGGACCGGCGGAGAAGTTAAACACACGATCGTACATGGCATAACCCCCTGAAAAAAAGTAAAGTTGAAAAAGCGGCCGCGAAAAAGCCCAGTGTTTCCCGCGTCTGTAAGGCTAGTATACGGCATAAAAACCGAAGTTGCAACCACCCGCGGCGGAAATTTTGCCCTAAATTTTTTTCAGGTTCCCGCGCAGCGCAGGGGCCCGCCGCGGACACTGTCCGCGGCGGGCCCGGAGCCTGTCTTTACAGCTCGCTGCCTTTGTATTTATTCCGCGTGGCGATACCGCCGCGGATATGGCGCTCGGCCTTGTTGACCTCCAGCACCTGCTTGACCTGAAGATACAACGGCCGGTTATACACGGCCAGACGCTCCGAAAGGTCCTTATGTACAGTAGATTTGGAAATACCGAATTTTTTGGCGGCCGCCCGGACGGTGGCGCGGTTTTCGATCATGTACACAGCCAGATCACAGGCCCGTTCTTCCATATTCTCCTTCATGTACGCACCTCCCAATTAGCTGTGTGCTGCCGAAATCAGTATATGTCCCGGCGGGAGGCGGTATGACGGCGCGCGAAAAAGCCGCATGGCTTCTGCCATGCGGCTCCGGTCAATAGCGGCTGATCTCCAGCGAGGCGTCGTCCTCGCCTTTTTCGATTTTGCGGATGACCACGTCGTAGCTGTAGGCGGGATTCACCTCCACCCGGACGCGGTCGCCCGCCCGGTGGCCCAGGAGGGCCTTGCCCACCGGGGACTCCTTGCTGATGAGGCCCTTGAGCGGGTTTTGACGGAGAGTGGTGACGATCTGGATATTCTGCACCTCGTCGTCCTCTTCCATATAAATCTCCGCCTTGTCAAAAAGCCCCAGCGTGTCCGCCTCCGCCGCGCCGGCGGGGATGACCTTGGCGGTGGCGATCATGCGCTCGAGATAACGGATGCGGCTGTCGTTGCGGTTTTTCTCACGCTTGGCGGCCTTGTACTCGAAGTTCTCGCTGAGGTCCCCGAAGGCCCGGGCGGTCTGGACGTCCTCGATGAGCTTAGGGCGCAGCTCCCGGGTGCGGTAGGCCACCTCCTCGCGCATTTTCCGGATGTCCACTTCGGTCAGCTCGTCATACATGGCGTTTCGCCTCCAAATTCCTGAATGGTCCGGGACGCCCAGAGCAGAAGGGCGTCCATGGCTTCGTCGAAGCCGCCGGGGGCAGGCAGGGCCCGCCCGGCGGGGGGTAAGCAGGGAGAGCAGCCGGGATTTTTTTCGGAGGAAGTCCCCGGTGCGGTAAAGGTGCCGCACCCGGAGGGTGAAGAACGGCGCCTTTTGCAGTGCCGCCGGCCCCGCCTCGCCCCGGGCCTGGCTGCCCTGGAGGCCGAGGCAGACGATCCGGCTCCCGAAGGCCGCCTCCACGGCGGCGGTATAGGCGGTGCGCCGCGGCTGCAGATCCATAATCGGTTTCCGGTCGTAAGCACGCGGCCTACTCCACCGGCTCCTCGGGCCGGAGCAGGGGCTGGCTCAGGTCGTAGGGGGTGGTCTGGTAGACCATGTAGTTGAGCCAGTTGGAGTAGAGCAGGTGGGCGTGGGCGCGCCAGGTGACCAGGGGCGGCTGGGTGTCGTCGTCGCCGGGGAAGTAGTTTTTTGGGGGCTGGATGGGCAGGCCTGCGTGCTTGTCCCGGAGGTATTCCTTTTGCAACGTCCCCGGGTCGTACTCCGAGTGGCCCATGACGAACACCCGACGGCCGTGACGGGAGGCCACGGCGTAGACCCCCGCCTCCTCCGACGAGGCCAGGACGCGGAGGCTGGGCACCCGCTCCACATCGGCCCGGTCGATGGTGGTGTGGCGGGAGTGAGGAGCCATGAACACGTCGTCAAAGCCGCGGAAGAGGATGGAGCGCTTGTAGTCCACCCGGTGGGGGAACACGCCGAAAAGCTTCTCCGGCAGGGGGCGCTTCCGGATGCCGTAGTGGTAGTACAGCCCCGCCTGGGCGCCCCAGCAGATGTGGAAGGTGGAGTGGACGTTGGTGGTGGTCCACTCTAAAATCTCGCACAGCTCGGGCCAGTAGTCCACCTCCTCAAATTCCATCTGCTCCACCGGCGCGCCGGTGATAATCATGCCGTCGAACTTGCGGTTTTCCAGCTGGTCGAAGGTCTTGTAGAAGGTGAGCAGATGCTCCGAGGGGGTGTTCTTGGACTGGTAGGTGGACATGTGCAGCAGCTCCAGGTGGACCTGGAGGGGCGTGTTGCCCAGCAGGCGCGCCAGCTGCGTCTCGGTATCGATCTTGGTGGGCATCAGGTTCAGCAGCAGCAGGTGCAGCGGCCGGATGTCCTGGGTCATGGCCCGGGTCTCGGTCATGACGAAGATGTTCTCGTCCTGGAGTGTCTTGGTAGCCGGCAGGTCGTTGGGAATGCGGATAGGCATGGGAGATCAGCTCTTTTCCGGTACGATTTTTTGGTTGGGCTCCGCCCAAACCCGGCAGGGCTTTGCCCTGCACCTACCGCCTTTTTGTAAAAAGGCGGGCGAAAAACTTTCGCTGCGCTGCGCGCCGCTGGAGATCGGAAGTCTCAGCATCGAAAGTTCTTTTTCGGTTCCTTATATATTTTGGATTTGCTAATCGGCATATGGGTCTATAGGAAACCATTCAATCTGATTCATATTTTCCCAAAGAACTCTTTCTGTGTTGGTCATTTTCCTGCAAGCTGTGCTTGGCGTAACTTTTTTGCTGTTTTGAATATTTTGCTGTTTGCTTTTAGTGCTTCTGCTTACTGGCTTTTTGAGTAATTTCATATTCTGTCTATACCTCCCGATTTGTCATTCCCCACTGAAATGAAACACTTGTGTAATTTTTGTGTGCTAATCCCCGCCCGAACCCATAAAACCGTTGCAATTCAATGGGTTCGGGTGGTTGATACCTTTAACTTTCAAGAACAAAGAACGGCGTCCAGCGCCTGATCGATATCGGCGATCAGGTCGGCGCAGCTCTCCAGACCCACGGATAGGCGCACCAGGTCGGGGCTGACGCCGGCGGCGAGGAGTTCCGCATCGCTCATCTGGCGGTGGGTGGTGGAGGCCGGGTGGAGGCAGCAGGTGCGCGCGTCCGCCACATGGGTGACAATGGAGGCGATGTTCAGGTGGGCCATGAAGGTCTCCGCCGCCTGCCGCCCGCCCCTGACGCCGAAGCTCACCACGCCGCAGGAGCCGTGGGGCAGGTACTTTTGGGCCAGCGCATGGTACTTGTCCCCGGGGAGACCGCAGTAGCTGACCCAGGCGACCTTCTCATGGCGGCTCAGGTGCTCGGCGATGGCCTGGGCGTTCTCGCAGTGGCGCTGCACCCGCACATGGAGGCTCTCCAGGCCCACGTTGAGCAGGTACGCGCTCTGGGGCGACTGCACCGGCCCCAGGTCCCGCATCAGCTGGGCGGTGGCCTTGTAGATGAACGCGCCGCCCATGCCGAAGCGCTCGGCGTAGGTGACGCCGTGGTAGCTCTCGTCCGGCTCACAGAGGCCGGGGAATTTTTCCCTGTGGGCCATCCAGTCGAACCTTCCGCCGTCCACAATGCACCCGCCCAGGGCCGAGGCGTGGCCGTCCATGTACTTGGTGGTGGAGTGGGTCACGATGTCCGCGCCCCAGGAGAGGGGCTGGCAGTTGACGGGGGTGGCGAAGGTGTTGTCCACAATCAGGGGCACGCCGTGGCCGTGGGCGGCCCGGGCGAATTTCTCGATGTCCAGGACGGTGAGGGCGGGGTTGGCGATGGTCTCGCCAAAGACAGCCTTGGTGCCGGGCCGGAAGGCGGCGTTCAATTCCTCCTCGGTGCAGTCCGGGTCCACGAAGGTGACCTCCAGCCCCATGCGGCGCATGGTGACGGAGAGGAGGTTGTAGGTGCCGCCGTAGATGGACGAGGAGGCGACCACATGATCCCCGCAGCCGGCGATGTTGAACACGGCGAAGAAATTGGCCGACTGGCCCGAGCCGGTGAGTATGGCGGCGGAACCACCCTCCAGCTCACAGATTTTTTTTGCCACGGTGTCGCAGGTGGGGTTCTGGAGGCGGGAGTAGAAGTAGCCCTCAGCCTCCAGGTCGAATAGGCGGCCCATGTCCTCGTTGGTGTCGTATTTGAAGGTGGTGCTCTGGACGATGGGGACCTGCCGCGGCTCGCCGTTGCCGGGGCGGTAGCCGCCCTGGACGCACCGGGTCCCGATCTGGTACTGGTTCATGGTAAAAATCCTCCCTGTTTGAAGTCCGACACAGGGGCAGGCCCGGCCGGCATAGAATAGATTTGACTGCGCTCAAAGAAGGGGCCATACGCGGATGAGCCCCAGGAGCAGGAGATGGGCTGGGTAAAAGACGTAGAAAAACCACTTGGAGAACGCCCGGCCCCGCGCCGCCCGCTGCCCGCTGTAGCAGAAGGCGACCGCCACGCCCGCGGCGGCGGGCCCTGCCGCCGCGCCCAGGGCGCGCAGCAGACACGCCGCAGGCGGAAGGCCCGCCAGCGCGCTGTCTGCGTAGAAGAGCAGGCCGGTGAGGCCCGCGGCCGCGGCAAAGGCGGCGGCGGTCCGGCGCCGGCCGCCTCCGGCCCGTCGGAACAGCAGCGTGAACAGCGGGGCCAGCAGCGGCCAGTCAGATACAAGGGAGAGCAGGACCAGCGCCGTCACCAGGGCGCACCGGACGGCAGAGCTTTCCACCTCCTCCAGCACCGCCAGGATGCCGAAGCACAGCAGCAGCGTGAACAGCATATTCATCCCCTGGAAGGCCAGAATGCCGTTCTCCGTAAAGGCCAGGCAGAAGGGCAGCTCCGACACCGCGGCGAACACCGCCAGGCGCAGGGCGTAGCGCCGCCGGGAGCGGGTATGGCGGAAGCCCTCGGCCAAAAAATAGCACATGGTGACGGCGGTGAAGTAGCCGGCGTCTATCAGGACCTCCCGGAGGAGGGTGCCCGGCGTCAGACACACGCTGGCAATGTGGTTGAGCAGCATGGCCAGCGCGGCGATATACTTGACGGCCTCGCGGCTGAGGCCGCGGCGGGGCCGGATCTCGGCAATGGCCATGTCGGCACCTCCCAAGCAGAAAAAAAGCGTCCCCGGCTCTCAAAAGCAAGGACGCGGAAAAAATCCCCGTGGTACCACCTTGGTTCTCCCCGCGTCTCGCGGCGCGGAGACTTGAAGGGTGCAGTCTACACCCCGGCGCTGTAATGGGCGCGTCCCACCGCAGTCTGGGCCCCCTTCTGAAACAGGGACGGTCGGTGCGGGGCTCCGGGGCCATGTTCGGCGCTGCGCAGCGTGCCTCCTTGCACCAAAAGCGGAGGCTCTCTGGGCCGTGCGGCGGCGCGTACTCTTCCCTTCATTGCCGTTTTGTGTATGGTTTCTCTCAGTGTACCCCATCCGCGCGGAAATGTCAACCGTTCCCGTGGGGATAGCGGGAAAAATTTTCCCCCAAACTGCACAAAAGCTATTGACACCTTTTGACACTTATGCTAAACTGCACCTAGATATTACTTCCGGACTGAAAGGGAGGAAGCAATACAGCCGTGCTTTAGTGTATACAAGTATATTACTTCTGAACTTTCAATTGGAAATAATATACTGTAATATGGCAGTGGATGATAGAGGCGCGCCGCGTCATCAGTACCCGCCGCCGCAGGGCCTTCGCAGGGCCTGGCAGTGGGGAAAGGGGCCGGCGCCGAAGGAGGCCGAGGCGCAAGGCGCTCCTGGGCAGGCGGCATAAGAGCTGTCTGACTGTCGCATTTGCGGGGTGCTATGCGGAGTGCTATCATGTTCCCTCTGCGCCCACGGCCCGGGGCGCGGCGGGCGCTTGGATAGCCGATGCTCGCATCGGCTATTTTTTGTTGGAGAACCTGTTTCTGATTTTTGGGAAGGAGCGCTGCGTTTTTATGAAACAATCCACCATCTTCCGGGGCGTCGCCACCGCCCTTGTCACGCCGACCACCGACCGGGGCGTCGATTTCCCGGCGCTGCGGCGGCTCATCGACTGGCAGATCGCCGAGGGTGTGGACGCCCTGGTGATCTGCGGCACCACCGGCGAGGGCTCCACCCTCTCCGACGCCGAGCACCGCGAGACCCTCTCCGCCGCCATGGAGGCCGTGCACGGGCGCGTCCCGGTGATCGCCGGGACTGGCTCCAACGACACGGCCTACGCCATGGAGCTGACAAAATTTGCCTGCTCCATCGGCTGCGACGCCATGCTGGTGGTCACCCCCTACTACAACAAGACCACCCAGAAGGGCCTGGTGGCCATGTACAGCGCCATCGCCGACGCGTCGGAAAAGCCGCTGATCCTCTACAACGTTCCCTCCCGCACCGGCGTGGGCATTGAGCCGGCTACCTACGCGAAGCTGGCCGAGCACCCCAACATCGCCGCCATCAAGGAGGCCAACGGCAGTATCTCCAAGATCGTGGAGACCGCGGCGCTGGTGGGGGACCGCCTGGACATCTACTCCGGCAACGACGATGAGATCGTCCCCATTCTGGCCTGCGGCGGCCAGGGTGTGATCTCGGTGCTCTCCAACGTGGCCCCCAGGGCCACCGCCGAGCTGTGCCGGAAATTCTTCGCCGGCGATCTGGCCGGGGCCATGGCCCTCCAGGCCCGGTATCTCCCCCTGATCCGCGCGCTGTTTTCCGAGGTCAACCCCATTCCCGTCAAGGCCGCCATGGCCGCCATGGGCTACTGCGAGGACCACCTCCGCCTGCCCCTGGTCCCCATGGAGGACGCGCACCGGCAGGTGCTGCTGCAGTGCATGCGCGACGTGGGGATCGAAGTATAAGGAGGGCGTAAATACATGAAAATCTTAGTCAACGGCGCCGCGGGGCGCATGGGCCAGGCCCTGCGGTCCATGATCGAGCGGGGCAGCTACGGCGCGGCGCTGGCCGGCATGGCCGACGCCTATGCCCAGGTGCCGGGGATGCTCCAGTCCCTGGCGGCCTTCACCGGCGAGGCCGACTGCATCGTCGATTTTTCCAACCACGCCGCCACCGAGACGCTGGTGGACTGCGCCGCCGGGTGGAAGATGCCTCTGGTCATCGCCACCACCGGCCAAACCGAGGAGGAGATGAACCTCATCCGCCAGGCCGCCGAGCAGGTGCCGGTGTTCTACTCGGGCAACATGTCCCTGGGCATCGCGGTGCTCACGGAGCTGACCAAGACCGTGGTGCGCACCTTCCCCAACGCCGATGTGGAAATTGTGGAGTCCCACCACAACCAGAAGCTGGACGTTCCCAGCGGCACGGCGCTGATGCTGGGCAAGGCCGTGCAGGCGGTCCGGCCGGGGGCGCGGCTGGTGGTGGGCCGGAACCACGACGGGATGCGCACCCCCGACGAGGTGGGCATCCACTCCCTGCGCCTGGGCACCACCGTGGGCATCCACGAGGTCATCGTACACACCGGCTCCCAGGTCCTCACCCTGCGCCACGAGGCCCAGGACCGCGCCCTCTTTGCCGAGGGTGCCCTGGCCGCGGCGGCGTTCCTTGTGGGCAGGACGCCGGGGCTTTACGATATGAGCGATCTGGTAACGCAACCATAGAAGGACGGAGATACCTATGACAAGACTTGCAATTTTCGGCTACGGCAACCTTTCCCGGGGCGTGGAGTGCGCCATCCGGCAGAATCCTGACCTGGAGCTGGCCGCCGTGTTCACCCGCCGCGACCCGGCCAGGGTGCAGATCCTGACGCCCGGCGTGCCGGTGCTCCCGGCGGAGGCGGCGGCCTCTAAAAAAGAGGAGATCGACGTGCTGATCGTCTGCGGCGGCAGCGCCACGGACCTGCCCCGGCTTACCCCGGCGCTGGCGCGGGACTTCAACGTCATCGACAGCTTCGACACCCACGCCAGCATCCCCGCCCACTTCGCCGCGGTGGACCAGGCGGCCCGGGAGAGCGGGCATATCGCCTTCATCTCGGTGGGCTGGGACCCGGGCCTCTTCTCGGTGAACCGGCTGTACGCCTCGGCGGTGCTGCCGGAGGGGTCGGACTACACTTTCTGGGGCCGGGGCGTCAGCCAGGGCCACTCCGACGCCGTGCGCCGCATCCCCGGCGTCCTGGACGCCAGGCAGTACACCATCCCGGTGCCGGAGGCCCTGGAGCGGGTGCGCCGGGGCGAGAACCCCCAGCTCACCACCCGGGAGAAGCATACGCGCCTCTGCTATGTGGTGGCGGAGGACGGCGCGGACAAGGCCGCCATTGAGAGAGCCATCGTCACCATGCCCAACTATTTCTCCGACTACGACACCACCGTGGAGTTCATCTCCCAGGAGGAGATGGCCCGGGACCACGCGGGCCTGCCCCACGGCGGCAGCGTGATCCGCAGCGGCGTGACCGGGTGGGACAAGGAATGCCGCGAGACCATCGAATACAAGCTGACCCTGGACTCCAACCCTCAGTTCACTGCCTCGGTACTGGCGGCGTGCGCCCGGGCAGCGGCGCGGATGCGCGCCCGGGGCGTCACCGGCTGCCAGACCATCTTTGACATCGCCCCCGCCGATCTCTCGCCCCTGGGCCGGGAGGCGCTGCTGGCGCACATGCTGTAAGTGAGGAGAGAGACGGAGAACATGGACATCAAAGTGCTGAAATTCGGCGGCAGCTCCCTGGCGGACGCCGCGCAATACAAGAAGGTGGCGGAGATCATCCGCGCTGACCCCGCCCGCCGCTATGTGGTGGCCTCGGCCCCGGGCAAGCGCTTCCCGGAGGACACCAAGATCACCGATATGCTCTACCGCTGCTTTGAGCTGGCGGCGCAGAAGCAGAATATCGACGAGGCGTTCGGAGAGGTGGAGGCGCGCTACGACGCCATCATCCGCGACCTGGGGCTGGACTTCTCCCTGGAGGAGGAGTACCGCAAGATCCGCATGGCCATCGAGCACCACGCCGGCGAGGACTACGTCGCCAGCCGCGGCGAGTACCTGGGCGCCATGATCCTGGCCAAATACCTGGACTTCCCCTTCATCGACGCCGAGAGCGGCATCTTCTTCCGCAAGGACGGGACCTTCGACGACCGGGCCACCTACAAGGCCCTGGGCGCGCTGCTGTCCGGGAAAGCGTATGCTGTGGTCCCCGGCTTCTACGGCTCCATGCCCAACGGCACCATCAAGACCTTCTCCCGCGGCGGCTCGGACATCACCGGGGCCATCGTGGCCAGGGCGGCGGAGGCGGCGCTGTATGAGAACTGGACCGACGTCTCGGGGATGCTCATGGCTGACCCGCGGCTCATCGAGAACCCCCGGGTCATCTCCGAGATCACCTACCGTGAGCTGCGGGAGCTGGCCTACATGGGCGCGACGGTCATGCACGAGGAGGCCATTTTCCCCGTCCGCGAGGCCTGCATCCCCATCAACATCCGCAACACCAACGCCCCCGCCGATCCCGGCACCATGATTCTCTCCAGAACGGACCGTATGCCTATGGATACCATCATTACCGGCGTGGCCGGACGCAAGGGCTTTTCCTCCATCACCATCGAGAAGGACCGGATGAACACCGAGGTGGGCTTCGGACGGAAGGTGCTGGGTGTGCTGGAGGACTTCCACATCTCCTTCGAGCACGCCCCCACCGGCATCGACACCATGTCCGTGGTGGTCCACACCGAGGCCCTGCGGGACTGCAAGGAGGCCCTGATCGGCCGCATCTTCCACGACGCCAACGCCGACTCCGTCACCATCGACGACAACATCGCCCTCATCGCCATCGTGGGCCGCGGCATGGTCCGGGCCAAGGGCACCGCCGGCCGCGTCCTCACCGCCATCGCCGAACAGGACGTCAACATCCGCATGATTGACCAGGGCTCCGGCGAGAACAACATCATCGTCGGCGTCAGTGAGGACGACTACGACACGGCCCTCCGGGCCATCTACCACGCCTTCGTGCGGGAGGCGTGAGATGCTCTACGACCACATTGCCGTCAACGGCCAAGGCCATCTAACCATCTCCGGCTACGACGCGGAGGCGCTGGCGGCGCAGTACGGCACGCCGCTGATGGTCCTGGACGAGTCTGTCGTCCGCAGCCGTTGCCGCGTCTACCGCGAGGCTATGGCGGAAGCGCTCCCGGCGGGGTCGCTGCCGCTGTACGCCAGCAAGGCTCTCAGCTTCAAGCGCATCTACCAGCTCGCTGCCCAGGAGGGCCTGGGCGTGGACGCTGTGTCCGCCGGGGAGCTGTACACGGCGCTGAAGGCCGGCTTTCCCATGGACAAGGTGTACTTCCACGGCAGCAACAAGACGGATTTTGAGATTTCCTTCGCCATGGAGCATGGCGTGGGCTGCTTTGTCTGCGACAGCGCCGATGAGCTGCGGGCCGTCGAGGCCGAGGCGGCCCGGCGGGGCCTCCGGCAGCGGCTGCTGCTGCGCCTGACCCCGGGCATCGACCCCCACACCCATGTGAAGATCAACACCGGGCGCATCGACTCCAAATTCGGCGCGGCCATCGAGACCGGACAGGCCGAGGCGCTGCTGCGGGAGGCTTTGGACTGTGCCCATGTGGAGGTCCTGGGCTACCACTGCCACATCGGCTCGCAGATCTTCGACCATGCGCCCTTCTGTGACGCGGCGGCGCTGATGCTGGATTTCGCCGCAGCCATGGAGCGGAAGCACGGCTACCACGCGGCGGTTTTGAACCTGGGCGGCGGCATGGCGGTGCCCTATGTGGCCGCAGACCCGAGGATCGACTACGCCGCCAATATCCGGAAGATCGGCGCGCTGGTCCGGGAGACCTGCGGCAGGCTCGGCATCGAGCCGCCGGCGGTTCTGATGGAGCCGGGCCGCAGCCTGGTGGCTGACGCCTGCGTGACGCTGTACACCGTGGGAGCCATCAAGGAGATCCCCGGGTTCAAAAATTACGTCTCCATCGACGGCGGCATGACAGACAACCCCCGCTATACGCTCTACCAGTCGGCGTACACGGTGTATCTGGCCAACCGGATGAACGAGACGGCGGCGGGACGCTACACCGTGGCCGGGCGCTGCTGCGAGAGCGGCGACCTGATCCAGGAGGACGTATCCCTGCCGCGGCCGCGGCGCGGCGACCTGGTGGCGGTGCTGACCACAGGGGCCTACAACTACGCCATGGCTTCCAACTATAACCGTGTGCCGCGCCCCGCCATTGTGATGCTGGGCGAGAACGGCCCCTACACGGCGGTCCGCCGCGAGAGCCTGGACGACCTGATTGCCAACGATTTGTAAATACCAGGACGGAGAAAACCGCGGCGGCCCCTAGTGGGGGCCGCCGCAGTTTGGTTGTCCGAAAAGGCTGTGCTTGCGTTTCAACGCTCGGTGCGGTACCACTAGCAGGCGGAAAGAGCGATCTTTCTATGAAATGTGTAAATTGCCAGAGAAGTTTTTCAAAAAGCTCTTGGCAAACGCGCCGGAAAAGCGTATAGTATAGGAGTAGGATTATCGCAATGTGAGAAAGGAAGCGATCTTTATGACCATTCAGGCGTATGCGTGGCTGGCCGTGGCGGTGGTCATGGTCATTGTGGAGGGCGTGACGTTCAGTCTGGTGTCGGTGTGGTTTGCCGGCGGCGCGGTGGCGGCGTTTTTCGCGGCGCTGCTGAAGGGGAGCTTCCCCGTGCAGCTGCTGCTGTTTGTGGCGGTGTCCGCGATTCTGCTGGCGGGTCTGCGGCCCCTGGCCCGGCGGCATGTCAAGTCCCGTAAGCAGCCCACCAACGCCGACCGCGTCATCGGCCGCGTCGGCATCGTCACCGAGGCCATTGACAACATCCAGGCCACCGGTGCGGTGAAGGTGGACGGCGTGGAGTGGACCGCCCGCTCGGAGTACGACGCCGTGATCGAGCCGGGCGCCCGCGTCACCGTCCTGCGCATCAGCGGCGTCAAGGTCTTTGTGGAACCCGCCGTGGTACCGGCGAGAACCTGATAAAAAAGATTTTCTAAGGGAGGAGCAAACATATGGATATTTGGGGGTATATCGCCCTGGCCGTGCTGGCCGTGGCCATTCTGATCGTCATCATCCGCAACGTCTACATCGTGCAGCAGTCCCGCGCCTATGTGGTGGAGCGCCTGGGCGCGTTCTCGGCAGTGTGGGAGGTGGGCATGCACTTTAAGGTGCCGTTCATTGAGCGCGTCGCCAAGAAGATCAGCCTTAAGGAGCAGGTCATGGACTACCCGCCCCAGCCGGTCATCACCAAGGACAACGTCACCATGCAGATCGACACGGTGCTCTACTTCCAGATCACCGACGCCAAGCTCTACACCTACGGCGTGGAGCACCCCATGAGCGCCATTGAGAACCTGACCGCCACCACGCTCCGCAACATCATCGGCGACCTGGAGCTGGACCAGACCCTCACCAGCCGCGACGTCATCAATACCAAGATGCGCGCCATCCTGGACGAGGCCACGGACCCCTGGGGCATCAAGGTCAACCGCGTGGAGCTGAAGAACATCCTGCCGCCGCAGGACATCCAGAACTCCATGGAGAAGCAGATGAAGGCCGAGCGCGACCGCCGGCAGGCGATTCTGCAGGCCGAGGGCGCTAAGCGCTCGGCGGTGCTGGTGGCCGAGGGCGAGAAGGAGGCGGCGATCCTCCGGGCTGACGCCGCCAAGCAGGCCGCGATTCTCAAGGCCGAGGGCGAGGCGCAGGCCATCATTGAGGTTCAGAAGGCCATGGCGGACTCTCTCAAGCTCCTTAACGACGCCGCGCCCAACGACCAGGTCATCAAGCTCAAGGCCCTGGAGGCCATGCAGAGGGTGGCCGACGGCCAGGCGACGAAGATCATCATCCCCTCAGAGATCCAGGGCCTGGCGGGCCTGGCGGCGTCTGCCAAGGAGGTTTTCAAGAGCTGAGATGGCGGAAAAACGCTTTGTCAAGACCCACGTCGAAGGCGGTATCGTCACCGTTTCAGAGATCTGGGTAGATCGGGAGACCGGGGTGAATTATTTCTTCCACCATTCCGGCAACGCCGCCGGCCTCACCCCCCTCCTGGACCGCGACGGCAAGCCCGTCGTCAGCGCTCTGCCCATCCGGGAAGAAGCTTGAAAAAACAAGGCCGTCCCCAAGGGACAGGTACCGTAAGGAAGTTGTTTCTCCCTTACTGTTAACTGAATATATTTGGATGGAACCCTCGGCAGCAAGTGTGGGGAGACACGCAAAACGTAATTGAAGAATCTTGAAAGACACGGTTTTATCTGCAATTAAACGATGTTTAAATGGGAATAACTGAACGCAAATCGAATAAGTATGCACAGCGGCCCACCTCCTTCATTCATGGAGATGGGCCGTTGCGGTGCTTTATTCAAGGTCTGCACTGGCTATTCGGGTACGGGCCTGATTGAGCACGTCCCTCAACTGCGCAGCCAAATCCGGATATTGCCGAACCTGGGCCAGCAAGTCGGCCTCCATCTGGTCAAAGGCAAGCTCAGCTTTCCGCTTGGTGGCGTAGTCCGTCCTTTTGCGGTCAGCCTCAGCCTTGGCCAGCTGAACGAATAACCGCCCCGCCTTCTCAATGGGCATATTGTTGAATTCTTCCTCAGCGGATGAAGTTTTCTGCAACAGCCCGCTTTTAAGGATGGCACTGGTGGCCTCGGTGGTGTCCAAGTCAGGGTTTCTACCGATAATGTCAATGATGTACTTCGTCTTTTCCAGGTCATCGGCGACACGCTGCGCCGATTCAAACACCTTAAAAGCATAGCGGGATAAGGACGATTGACTGACTTTGTAGCCCTGGCCTGCAAGCCATGCAACGATATCCGCATAGCTCATGTTGTAGTTCACCAACCGCTCATTGACGCCGTCCAGGACGGCCTTGGGCAGTTGGTATATCTTTGCGTCTGAGCGCGGCTTCCTGGCTTTCCCCATCACAGATCAATCCCCGATTCCGGGTTGCCGCCGCCCTCGATGAAGCGAACTCCCTTCGTGGTCAACCGCGCCACGCCATCCTGCCTGTAGGCGGTGTCCGGGGTAATTTTTTTGTTGGTGAACTCAATGAAGCCCATATCATAGAGGTACTTTAACGGCTCCCAAATATCCGGGTCGGACACCAGCCCGTCCCGGACAAGGCTGTTGGAAATGCGGCGGACGGCCAAAGCGTTGTGATAGCCCTTTACCAGCATACGGAGGATATACCCCCGGACAGCGGCATTGTGATCGCCCATTTTCTCAAAATCCATAGCCAAATCCTCCCTTAAATATTTCCGTACTTTGCGATATCCTCAGCAGACAGCCCCATCAACTCGTGCGCCCTGGAACGATGGTGCGGCATCTGCGGAAGCCTCTTGGGGCAAACCTCACTCATAGGCACAACCTGGGGTGCGGTTTTTAGCCAAAGCGTGAAGCTGTTCAGATCATTCATAGCGGACTGGAACGCCCAGTCACGCTGGAAAGGCAATACCTTCCCTTCTTTCAGCGCTTCCAGTACTGCGCCGTCCGCTTTCATCCGGGTAACCTCAAATTGGCAAGCGTCCGCTTTAAGCTTCAGGGCCTCCCGCCCCTCCAGTAGAGCAGCGACGGCCTGATAGATATCCTCCATGGTGGCAGATGAGTCAAGCTGTAACAGCTCTGCCAATGCCTCCATACCCCTGCCGCTGCTGTCCGCCTCACTCTGATCCGCGCCGCTCTCACCCTCGCTGGGTTTCTCGCTACAGGCAACGGGTGCCATGGCATCAATGGCGGGGGTATTGGTAAGGGCAGCTGAGTGGAGCGCAACCACCCGCCGCTCCTTCCCCTGGGTCAGGACAACTGGGGACAGATAGCGGTACTCCTTGTTTTTCAGATATTCCGCCGCCCGCTCCGTCCAGTCCACAGCGCCATAGATACCGTCGCTTCTCAGCACAATATCCTTGAACCAGCCCGCCGCCGGGGCCTGCATATCCTTCAAGGTCTGATGCTCATAGTCGATGGGAATTTGAAGCTGCCGTTCCGTGAATTTACAGCGGATGGCCTGGAAGGATTCGTTGTCCACCAGGAAATCCCCTTTTGTGCTGTGAACCAACCCCAGAGGGAGAAGCTTTACCAGCTTATGGGCTGTCTGGGCGCTGTAGCCGCTTTCCTCAAAGGGGAGGGAATTGCTCAGGATGATATAATTGATGTCCATAGTGTCCTCCTTATGCCTTAGTGGGCATATCCGCTTCGCCGGTGGAACCAAAAGCCAGCTGCCATAGACCATACCCGGCGTTGCAACGGGCATCCACGCCGTAGATAAATTCTTTCTTCATAAAAACGTTATCATCGGTGGGGCTGTCCTTTGCGACAAGTTGGGCCTTGCGGCGGTTCTGGAAGATAAAGGGCTTGACGGGGCGCTTGGTGCACAGCAGGAACCACTGCTCCGGGTTAGCGGCCAGCTCCGGCACCACCAGCAGATCGGCGGTTCCCTTATAGATGTTGACCTCCTGGTGAATTTCATCCGCCATGAGGATGGTGCGGGCGATGGCCTCTTTCTGAGGGGCTACCACTAGTAAGTCGGGAACGATGTTCATAACCTCGCCCTGGTCGTTTACCAGGCACATCATTTGAGTGCGGGCCGCGCCGTAGCTGTCGGGCGTAAGTTTATACGTCCCCTTGTTGCTCTGAGGCTTAACCTTCCTTCCCTCAATAGCTGGGGTGTGGTTGTCGCTGATGAAGGGCTTGCCGTCGAAGCACAGCTCAGTGAAGGAACGGGGAAACAGACCGAACACCAGTTTGTCCGGGTGCTTTCGGGCACTGTAGGCCAAATCCTGGAACATGGGCTTGTAGACGCCGATGCAGTCATCCTCCAGATCGTTCCGGGGGACGGACACGGTGGCCTCAAAGTCCTTGTTGCGGATGGTGTAGCCGTAGGCGGTCAGGCTCTTGATCTCCCTGTCCCCGATCCACTCCCGCATGGAGGGGACAGCCCCCAGCCATGCGTAGCTCTCGTCCCGCGTCTCACTGGGAACCTCCATAGCCACGCTGGCTAACGCCATATTTCCGGGCAAGTTCTTTTGTGTTGCACCCGTTAAATTCCTCTTGAATTTTCTGATTCCGTAATGGGCGCAATATGCTTTCCTGGCGTGGTACGTAGAAATCCCCACCGCCTACCAACTGCGAAAGCTTTAGCAAGTTACGCATACCAATTTCTGTAGCTATTTCTCTATGCAGTTCATCTGACAGCATTGCAGGAACCAGTTCATCTACCCATTTTTCAAGCACACTATGCACCACCTTCCTTGTAGCAGACTGCTATTGTACAGTAGCATTACTTTCTGGAATTCTCTACATGAACAATTCTAAGAATTGTTTCTAAGCTATGGCAATAACACCTGTTGTTTATCATCCGCTCAGATTGCCGTTTAAAGGGCATATAAGCAGATTTTGTTTGTGGATAGTAAACAATACACCCAAACGCTTAAACCCCCGTTATCACGCAAGATAACGGGGGTAGCAACAAGGTTATTCTTTAAGTTCCTGATACACCTTCAAAATCTGCTCCGGCAACCTGGAATCGGAGATATACCGCTCCATATCGGCTCCGGTCTGAACACCGATATAAAAGCCCAGCAGAGACGAAGCCGAGACGATCCCGTTGATGGCGTCATCGACTTCAACTTCCAACCGCCTGTCATTGGGGGCCATGCTGCCGATCAGCGCGAAAGCGTCGGCTTTCACGCGCTGTATGTAGCCGTCCCTCTCACTCAGCTCGCCGAACTCCTCATGGAATTGCTCACGTAAAGCGTCCAAAACTTTTTTGCTCAACATTTTGCAGCTCCTCCTTATTTCATGCCTTCCAGCATCAGCCGCATAGCAACTTTGAATCCGCAGACAAAGCGCCGCCGCTCCGCTAAAACCAATTCATCAGAGACCATTTCCTGGTAAGCCTCGAACCATTTCTTTTGCTTGGGATTGAGACTATCCATTAAGGCATCGACACTATCACGGTATTTTTCAGCAATGTCTATGTCCTCCTGACAGTGAACCGAGGTATACTGCCAAAGGACTTCCCCCAGCTCCGCGATGGTCTCATTGTTCACTCTGCTGATATCCAGGTTGTCAAAGTTAAACTCTGCCACAAAAAACGCTCCTTTCAAACAATGGGCCTGTCCTATCTTGAAAAACTGAGAAACAGATGGTATACTGTAGGGGACTTCTGACAGGAAGTTGCCCCAGCATCTGGGCGGCTGTTATTTGCGGTAGCAGCCGTCCTTTTCTCATTTATCCTGTCCGCTGTTGTGTGGGCATTCATGCGCAAACCTCCCCTAACAGCTGCCGGTGGGTATCACGAAGGTGCTTCACTGTAAGGGTGCTCCCCTGAGCGGCGGCAAATTCCGCTGCCACGTTATACAGCTTTTTGGCGGTGCGTAGGCTCTCGCCGTGGGCCAGTTTCAGCAGATAGCCGATACAGCTTTCATTCAGACCGGGGAACATGGCTTCCATTTCCTCGATTTTGTAATCGTTATATTTCTTTTTGGGGATGTCGATCCGGGTGCGGAGCTGGTCAAACTCATAGCTCCTGCGTCCGGCTTTCATCTGACGGTAAATCTTATCGTTGCCGGATAGGACGA
>JAAWBZ010000002.1 GCA_022792945.1 Oscillospiraceae bacterium
CACCAGACTTTCCGTGCCTACCATTTCTATGACCCCGCGCTCATTTTTCCCTCTTTCCAACATCTTTTATCACCCGCTCCTATTTTACTACATCTACACGAAAAAGTCTGCCATATGGCAGACTTTTTCGACAAGCTGAAGCGCGCCGGCCCTCTGGGGGCCGGCGCGCTGTTTTTTATTCCAGATTCAGGCGCTTGGTCAGGATGCGCTCGGTGATGAAGTAGTAGATGGCGATGACGATCAGCGTCAGGACCAGGACGATGGTCAGGACGATGTTGCCGGCGTGGAAGGGGTTGATGAAATCCAGGTCGATGCTGATCTCCGTATGGCTCAGCAGCTCCGCCAGGGTCATGCCGATGGCGGTCATGACCATGTTGATGCCGATGTAGGCCAGGACGGCATAGCCGATGCGGTGCTTGCTGGCCAGGTGGCCGATGGCCAGGGCGGCGTAGATATGGGTGACGCTGGCCACCACGGTGGCGATGACGGTCAGGAACGACAGCACGACGCACAGCCACATCTCGCCGGTAAACTTGGGGAGATTGCCCCAGAGCTCCCGGCAGAACTGCCGCATGGCCTCGGTGCTGCTGGACACCAGGACCACGGAGACAATGGCCACCAGGGTGCTGAGAATGGAGACGATGGTGGCGGTGACGCCCTTGGAGATCACCAGCTGCCACGGCTTCACCGGCAGGGTGAACATCAGGTAGCCCTCGTCCTTCAAAAGCCCGTTGTAGAACCGGGTGACGATCAGCACCATGGACACCATCACCGCGGCGATGACCAGGGCCACATAGAAGATCATGAACACCACCGTGGGCAGTGCGCCCAGGAAGCTGTCGGAACGGAAGTGAACGGTGAAGCGGTTGATGACCGCCACGGCCAGCAGCGCCAGCCACAGCGGCACGCAGGTCTTGAACATGGAGCGCAGGTCGTATTTCAAAAGTTTACCAAACATGGCTGTCACCTCCATAGGGTACGGCGCGGAAGATCTCACGGAACAGCGCGTCCACGCTCTTGCCCTCGGTCTCGCGGATGTGATCGACAGTGTCGTGGCGAACGACATTGCCGTTTTGCAGGAAGATCACCTCGTCCAGCACCCGCTCGATGTCGCCGATGAGGTGGGTGGAGATGAGGACGGTGCCGCTTTCGTTGTAGTTGGTCAGAATGGTGTTCATGATGAAGTCCCGGGCCGCGGGGTCCACGCCGGCGATGGGCTCGTCGAGGAGGTAGAGCTGCGCCTTGCGGCTCATGACCATGGCCAGCTGGAGCTTTTCCTTGGTGCCCTTGGAGCGGGTCTTGATGCGCATCCCCGGCTCGATGGCCAGGCTCCTGCACATCTCCACGGCCTTGGCCCGGTCAAAGTCGGCGTAAAAGTCGGAAAAGAAGCTCATCAGGTCCGACACCCGCATCCAGTCGGCAAAATACATCCGGTCGGGCAGGTAGCTGATGATGGACTTGGTATAGGGCCCGGGCCGCTGCCCGTCGATGGCCAGCTCGCCGGCGCTGGGCTGCAGGAGGCCGCACAGAAGCTTGATGAGCGTGGTCTTGCCCGAGCCGTTGGGCCCCAGCAGGCCCACGATTTTACCGCGGCCCACGTCCAGGTCGATGTGGTCCAGGGCGTAGAAGCCGCCAAACTGCTTCGTCACGCCCTGGCAGTGGATGAGTTCGTTGGTCATTGCGTGTTCTCCTCCCATTTCTCCAGCAGCGCCGTGGCCTCCTCCCGGGAGAAGCCCAGCAGCGCCATGCTGTCCAGGTATTGCTTGATTTTTTCATTGGCCAGACGCATGCACAGCTCGCTGAGCCGCACGCCGTCCTCGGTGACGGTGCGCCCGGCGGTGCGGTTGGTCAGCACCAGCCCGTCGCTCTCCAGCTGGGCCAGCGCCCGCTGCATGGTGTTGGGATTGACCCCCGCCTCCGCCGCCAGCTCCCGGACCGCGGGCATCCGGCTGCCCTTGGGGTAGACGCCGGTGGCGATACGCTGGGTCAGCCGCTCATGCAGCTGCTGCCAGATGGGCTTTGCGTCCGATAATTCCCAATTCATCGCGCGCTCCTTTCCTTGATGTGTCATTGTATTAATCAACTAATACAAGTATACAATGAATCTTCAAAATGTCAAGCCCTTTTTTGCGCACATCCGGAAATTTTTCCGCATAGGATGGGATACCCTATTTTATAGAAAGGCGGCGCGCCCATGCCATTTCTCTTTTTAAGCCCTTCCACGCAGGATTTCAACCCCTACGTCACCACCGGCAATGAGCAGTACTGGATGAACCAGCTGGCCGACCGGATGGAGCCGTACCTGGCAGCCTCCGGGATCAACGTGGTCCGCAACAACCCCGCCGGCAGCGCGGCTACATCGATTCGCCAGTCCAATATGGGCAATTACGACTTCCACCTGGCCCTCCACTCCAACGCCGCGCCGGAGAACCTCTCCGGGCAGCTGCGGGGCATCGACGCCTACTACTATCCCGACGCCCACTACGGCCAGGTCATGGCCCAGCTGGTGGTGGATAACCTCAAGCCCATCTACCCCCTGCCGGACAAGGTACAGACCCGGACCTCCACCGCCATCGGTGAGCTGCGCCAGACCCGCGCGCCCTCGGCGCTCATCGAGATCGGCTACCACGACAACACGGAGGACGCAGACTGGCTCACCGAAAACCTGGGCGAGATCGCCCCGGCCCTGGCCCGGGCGGCGGCGCAGTATTTCGGCCTGCCGTTTTTGCAGCCCCAGGGGACGCAGGGGGCGGTGGTCACCACGGTGGAGACGCCGCTGAACCTCCGCGGCGGCCCCGGCACCAATTTCCCCGTCCTCGCCCGCATCCCCAACGGTACGCCTGTGGAGGTGCTCAACGCGTACAACGGCTGGTATGTGGTGCGCTATGGGGACCTGCTGGGCTATGCAGACGGGCGGTATCTTACCCTATGACGCGAAAAATTTCCGTCGCCTCCTGGGAGGCGGCGGAAATTTTTTTGGTTACTTCTTCGTAATGGCGATCGGATCCAGCAGGGCCATGATCTCCTCTTTGGTGTAGGAGTCCTTTTCGCTCTCGTTGATAATGAAACGAAGCTCATAAAGCATGGCCAGCGCAATGCGTCTGATTTCAGATTCGGGCGGCAATCCGCGGGCCTTCTTATTTTTTCCTCTGCGGGGCCAGCTTGTCGTCCACGCAGCCATCGGCCCAGCCCTGGTCCTTGTGGCAGACGGGGCAGGTCTGCCACGGCTCTGCGGCCTCAAGGATATAGCCGCAGTTGAGGCAGCGCCAGACCACGGGCTGCTCTTTTTTATAGAGCGTTTTGCCGGTGTACTGCTTCCGCGCCTCCTCAAAGACGTTGTGGTGCAGACCCTCGATGGGGGCAATGTTCTCCCAGAGGGCGGCGGCGTCGGCAAAGCCCTCCTCCCGGGCGGTGCGGGCAAAGGCGGGGTAGACCTCCCGGTGCTCCTGGTCCTCGCCCTGGGCGGCGAACTGGAGGTTCTCTGCGGTGTTGCCCAGGTCGTAGGGATAGCCCGCGTCGATGTCCAGGTTGTGGACCGGGCCGCCGGCCAGCTTCACCAGCATCTCCAGGAACTCCTGGGCGTGGACCTTCTCGTTGTCGGCGGTCTGCTCGAAGAGGCGGGCCAGATACTCCTGCTTCTCCTTCCGCGCCTGGAGGGCGTAGACGGTGTAGCGGTTGCGGGCCTGGGACTCCCCGGCGAAGCTGCGGGCCAGATTCTGGCAGGTTTGGGATTGCAAAAAGTCCATATTCTTGTAACGCTCCTTTTTTATGGTGGTACTCCTAGCGTACCCAATTTGTCCGGTTCTTATCATGTTCTTGCATTGAAACAGGAAGCCTGATATGATAGAATAATAAAAGTATGACTACCCGAAAAGGAGATTGTTTCGATATGGTCACAGTACACAACCGCGGTTATTTCTGGAAGGACGGCGCGCTCCTGGACGAGGAGGCGGGCCTTGCCCGGGGCCTCCGGCCCGAGACGGGGCGGAGGGCTTCGATGGCCTACGGCATCCTGGAGGCCCACAACACCTCCGGCGACATGTCTGCGCTGAAGCTCCGGTTTGACGCCATGGCATCCCACGACATCACCTACGTCGGCATCATCCAGACCGCCCGGGCCTCGGGCCTCACCGAATTCCCCCTGCCCTACGTCCTGACCAACTGCCACAACAGCCTCTGCGCTGTGGGCGGCACCATCAACGAGGACGACCACGTATTCGGCCTCTCCGCCGCCCAGAAGTACGGCGGCGAGTTCGTCCCGGCCCATCAGGCCGTCATCCACTCCTATATGCGCGAGCGCTACGCCGCCCCCGGGCGGATGATTTTGGGGTCCGACTCCCACACCCGCTACGGCGCCTACGGCTGCATGGCTATCGGCGAGGGCGGGCCGGAGCTGGCGCGGCAGCTGCTGAAAAAAACCTACGACATCGCCTATCCCCGGGTCATCGCCGTCTATCTCACCGGCGCGCCCCGGCCCGGCGTGGGGCCGCAGGACGTGGCCATCGCCCTGGTGGGGGCCACGTTCCCTTCCGGCGCGGTGAAGAACGCGGTGCTGGAATTCTTCGGCCCGGGTGTGGACAGCCTCTCCATGGACTACCGCAGCGGCATCGACGTGATGACCACCGAGACCGCCTGCCTCTCCTCCCTCTGGGCCGCCGACGGGCGCACCCGGGCGCATCTGGAGGCTTTGGGCCGCGGCGGGCAGTTCCAGGCCCTCCAGCCGGGGGACGGGGCGTACTATGACGCACTGGTGGAGATCAATCTCTCGAACATCGAGCCGATGATCGCCCTGCCCTTCCACCCATCCAACGCCTTTACCATCCGGGAGTTCCAGGCCAACCTGGACGACCTCCTGCACCAGGTGGACGTCCGCACCGCGGAGCAGCTGGGCATTTCCAACGCGCCCTCCCTGCGGGAGAAGGTGCAAAACGGGCAGTTCCACGTGGACCAGGGCGTCATTGCCGGCTGCTCCGGCGGCATCTATCAGAACCTCAAGCGGGCGGCGGAGATTCTGAAGGGGCAGAGTGTGGGCGATGGGGCCTTCTGGCTCTCGTGCTACCCCGGCTCCATGCCCATCAACCTGGAGCTGGCAAAAAACGGGTATCTGGCCGACCTCATGGCCGCGGGCGCGTCCATCCGCTCGTGCTTCTGCGGGCCGTGCTTCGGCGCGGGGGATGTGCCGGCCAACGGGGCCTTCTCCATCCGCCACTCCACCCGGAATTTCCCCAACCGCGAGGGTTCAAAGCCTGGAGAGCGGCAGATTTCCTATGTGGCCCTCATGGACGCCCGGTCCATTGCGGCCACGGCCCGCATGGGCGGCGTGCTCACCGCGGCGGACCAGCTGGCGGAGATCCCCGCCGACCGGCCCGACGAGGCCTGGGCCTACGACGACAGCCCCTACCGCGCCCGGGTCTACCGCGGCGTGGGACAGCCCCAGCCGGAGACGGAGCTGGTCTATGGCCCCAACATTGCCGACTGGCCGGAGCAGATCGCCCTGCCGGAGGATCTCTATCTCACCGTGGCCGCGGCCATCTATGACCCGGTGACCACCACCGACGAGCTGATCCCCTCGGGGGAGACCTCGTCCTACCGCTCCAACCCCATGCGTCTCTCGGAGTTTGCCCTGAGCCGGAAGGATCCGCAGTACGTTCCCCGGGCCAAGGAGGTCCTGGCCCTGGAGCGGCGGCGGCGGGAGGATCCGGAGGACCCGGCGGTCCGTGCCGCCCTGGACGGGCATGACGGGCGCGTGACGGGCCTGGGCAGCGCGGTCATGGCCATCCGGCCCGGCGACGGCTCCGCCCGGGAGCAGGCCGCGTCCTGCCAGCGGGTGCTGGGCGGCTGCGCCAACCTCTGCGAGGACTTCGCCACCAAGCGCTACCGCTCCAACGTGGTCAACTGGGGCATGCTCCCCTTCACCGTCGCGGACATCGCCCAATATCACATCCAGCCCGGCGACAAAATCTACGTCCCCGGCATCCGCGCGGCTCTGGAGGGCGGCGCGGAGACGGTGGAGGCCATCCTGGTGCAAGGCGGGCGGGAGACGGCGCTGCCTTTGAAGCTGGAGCGCCTGTCCCGGGAGGAGCGGGAGATCATCCTCTCCGGCTGTCTCATCAACTACTACGCCCGGTAAAGGCGGAGACGCCGTATGGAATACGTCTTTCAATTTCTCATTATCGCCGCGGTCTCCTTCGCGGGGGAGCTGCTGAGCATTCTGGTCCCTCTGCCGGCGCCGGGAAGCGTGTACGGTCTGGTTCTGATGCTGCTGCTGCTCTGCTGCGGCGCGGTGAAGCTGCGGCAGGTGGAAAAGACGGCGGATTTTCTCGTCAGGATCATGCCGGTGCTGTTCATGGGGCCCAACGTCAGCCTGCTGTCGGTGATCCACAGCGTATCCGGCAGCCTCCTGGGCATTTTTGTCATCTGCGTCGCCACCACGGTGGTGGTGCTGGGCGTCACAGGGCGGACGGCCCAGGCGGTGCTGCGGCGGGAGGCGGGGCGGTATGAATGAGACGCTGATGCAGTCGGCCTATTTCAGCGTGGCGCTGAGCCTGGCCGCTTACTGGGTGGGGGCGAAAATCCGGAAGCGCTTTGACAACCCCCTGGTGAACCCCCTCCTGATCGCCACGGTTCTGGTGATCGCCTTCCTGCTGCTCACCGGCATCGGGTATGAGACCTATGCCAACGGCATTCAGCACCTCACCTGGCTGCTGACCCCCGCCACGGTGTGCCTGGCGGTGCCACTCTACCGGCAATTGCAGCTTTTGAAGCGGCACTGGGCGGCGATCCTCATCGGCGTGGCGGCGGGGTGCCTGGCGTGCGCGGTGTCGGTGGCGCTGCTCTCGTGGCTGTTCGGCCTCTCGCCGGAGGTGTACCACTCCATCCAGTCCAAGTCCGTCACCACGGCCATCGCCCTGGGCATCTCGGAGAAGCTGGGCGGCGCGGCGGGCGTGACGTCCTTGTCAGTGGTGGTGACGGGCCTCTTCGGCGCGGTGGCCTGCGAGAGCCTGTGCAGGCTCCTGCGGATCACCCACCCGGTGGCCCGGGGCCTTGCCATCGGCAATTGCTCCCACGCCATCGGCACCGCCCGGGCCATGGAGCTGGGCGAGGTGGAGGGGGCCATGAGCAGCCTCTCCATTGTGGTGGCCGGCGTTATGACGGTGGTGGTCGCGCCGCTGTTCGGCGGTGTGATCTCTTAAAAAAATGTTAAGAAACTTTTTAGGGTTTCCAATCTATCTTACGATGTCGCATTTTGGTATAATCGTGCCATTCCAAGATGCGGAG
This sequence comes from Oscillospiraceae bacterium, assembly GCA_022792945.1. Taxonomy (GTDB): domain Bacteria; phylum Bacillota; class Clostridia; order Oscillospirales; family Oscillospiraceae; genus Avoscillospira_A. Next base: position 7,279 of record JAAWBZ010000002.1, read on the forward strand.
GACAAGCGTATGGAGCGAAACTGGACGAAAATTTTCATCAATTCCGGCACTGTCCTGCTGCTGCTGGCCTGCGTGGGGCTGGCTGTCTGGCTGTGGCGGCTGGGGGCGTTCCGCTCGGTGGACGCGCTCCAGGCGTGCGTGGACGGCTTCGGCGGCTCGGCGGCAGCGGTGTTCATCGCGCTGCAGGCCGCGCAGGTGGTGGTGCCGTTTCTGCCGGGGGGCGTCAGCTGCGCGGCGGGGGTGCTGCTGTTCGGGCCGTGGCAGGGGTTTTTGTACAACTATACCGGCATTGTCTTAGGCTCCCTGGTGGCCTTCGCCATGGCGCGGAACCTGGGAAAGCCGCTGCTGGAAAAGCTCTTTTCCAAGAAGCTCCGGGACAAGTATGAGAAGTGGACCCACAAGAACAAGCGCTTCGACCGGCTCTTTGCCCTGGCCATCTTCCTGCCGGGCCTGCCGGACGATTTCCTCTGCTTCCTGGCCGGCACCGCCGGCATGAGCTGGAGGAAGTTCACCGCCATCACCTTCCTGGGCCGCGCGCCGATGATCTTTGTGTACAGCCTGGCGGGCTTGGGCGTGCTGCATCTGCTGCCGGGGTGGTTTTCGTAAAAGAGGAACGCGGGACATTCTGCAATTTTGAACGGAGGAACTGCCATGAGAGTTCTGGTCAGCGCCTGTTTACTGGGCGAAAACTGCAAATACAACGGCCTGAGCAACCGCAGTCAGGCCGTGATCGGCTTTCTGCGGGACAAGGAGGCGGTTCCCGTCTGTCCCGAGCTGCTGGGGGGCCTCGGCGTGCCGCGGCCCTGCGTGGAGCTGCGGGCGGGCCGCGCCGTGACTCGGGACGGTCAGGATCTGGACGCGGCCATCCGCCGGGGCGTCGAGCTGGCTCTGGAGGCCGCGGGGGACATTGATCTGGCCGTCTTACAGTCCCGCAGTCCCACCTGCGGCGCGCGGCAGATCTACGACGGCACGTTTTCGGGGCAGCTGATCCCCGGCATGGGCCTCTTGGCCGCGGCGCTTCAGGCGCAGGGCGTCCCGCTGGCGGACGCCGGGGAGCTGGCGGCGGAGAGCGGGGCGGGCCATGCGCTGTGACGCCGGAAGCTACGATGTGGCGGTGATCGGCGCGGGCCACGCGGGCATCGAGGCGGGGCTGGCCGCGGCGCGGCTGGGCCTCCGGACGGCGGTGTTCACCATCAACCTCGACGCCGTGGGCAATATGCCCTGCAACCCCGCCATCGGCGGCTCGGGCAAGGGCCATTTGGTCCGGGAGCTGGACGCCCTGGGCGGTGAAATGGCCCGGGCCGCCGACGCCTGCTGCATCCAGTACCGGATGCTGAACCTGGGAAAGGGCCCCGCTGTGCACTCCCTCCGCGCCCAGGCCGACCGGCGGCGCTATCAGGCCCACATGAAGCGCGTTTTGGAGCGCCAGGAAAATCTCTATCTCATGCAGGACATGGTGGTGGAAATTGAGGCCGAAAACGGCGCGGTCCGCGCCGTGGTCACGCGGCTGGGCCTGCGCTACGCGGTCCGGGCGGTGGTGGCGGCTACGGGAACCTACCTGGAGAGCACCGTTGTCACCGGCGAGACGGTCTACGCCTCCGGCCCCGACGGGCTGCACGCGGCGTCGGGGCTTTCGGACAGCCTCCGGCGGCTGGGCCTGTGCCTGCGCCGCTTCAAAACCGGAACGCCCCCCCGGCTCAACGCCCGCAGCGTGGATTTTTCCCAAATGGAGGTGCAGTACGGCGATGCGCGCCCCGAGCCTTTCTCCTTCTCCACCGAGACACCCCCTGAGAACCGCGCCGTCTGCTACCTCACCTACACCAACGAGCGTACCCATCAGGTGATCCGCCGGAACCTGGACCGCTCGCCGCTGTTCTCCGGCGTCATCCAGGGGGTGGGGCCCCGCTATTGCCCGTCCATTGAGGACAAGGTGGTCCGTTTTGCGGACAAGCCGCGGCACCAGCTGTTCGTGGAGCCGTGCGGGCTGGACACCGACGAGCTGTACCTCCAGGGGTTCTCCTCCAGCCTCCCGGCGGACGTGCAGCTGGAGATGCTCCACACCGTCGCCGGTTTGGAGCACGCGGAGATGCTGCGCCCGGCCTACGCCATCGAATACGACTGCGTGGACCCCACCGAGCTGCTGCCGACCCTGGAGAGCAAAAAAATCGCCGGCCTCTACGGCGCGGGTCAGTTCAACGGCTCCTCCGGCTACGAGGAGGCCGCCGCGCAGGGATTTGTGGCGGGGGCCAACGCGGCGCTGAAGCTCCTGGGCCGTCCGCCGCTGGTGCTGGCCCGGTCCGACGGGTACATCGGAACCCTCATCGACGACCTGGTGACCAAGGGGACCAATGAGCCGTACCGCATCATGACCGCCCGGAGCGAATACCGCATTCTCCACCGCCAGGACAACGCCGACCAGCGCCTGACGGCCATCGGGCACCGCATCGGGCTGGTGCCGGCGGCGCGGCTACGGGCGGTGGAGGAAAAATACGAGGCCGTCCGCCGGGAGATCGCCCGGCTGGAGGCCCGGGGCGTCCCGGCCTCGCCGGCGCTCTGCGCCATGCTGGCCGCGGCGGAGGAGCCGCCGGTCTCGTCGTCGGCGCGGCTTTCGGACCTGCTGCGCCGCCCGGGGGTAACGTACGCCATGCTGGCTCCCTTCGACCCGGAGCGGCCGGACCTCCCCGAGGCCGTGCGCACCCAGGTGCAGATCCAGGTGAAGTACGCCGGGTATCTGGCCCGGCAGGAGAAGCAGGTGGCCGAGTTTCAGAAAGCCGAGGCGCGCCGCCTGCCGCCGGAGATCGACTACGCCGCCATCGGCGGCCTCCGCCTGGAGGCGCGCCAGAAGCTCTCGGCCATCCGTCCCCGGAGCGTCGGCCAGGCCTCGCGCATCTCCGGCGTCAGCCCCGCGGATGTGGCGGTGCTGCTGATCTGGCTGGAACAGCACAAGGAAAAGGAGTGACCCCCTATGCTCTTTGACACCCACGCCCACTACGACGCGTCCCGCTTCGACGCCGACCGGCACGCGCTGCTGGCGTCCATGCCGGAAAGCGGCGTCGGGCGCATCCTCAACGCCGGGTGCGACCTGGCCTCCAGCCGCGCAGCGGTGGCGCTGGCGCACCAGTACAATTTTGTCTGGGCCGCCGTAGGCTCCCACCCCGACGACGCGGACCACGTGGACGCGGCGGTGCTGGAAGAATACCGCGCGCTGGCGGCGGACCCCCGGGCGGCTGCTATCGGGGAGATCGGCTTGGACTACCACTATGAGGACGTGCCCCGGACCATCCAGAAGGCAGCGTTCGAGGCCCAGCTGGCCCTGGCCGAGGAGCTGGGGCTTCCGGTGATCGTCCACGAGCGCGAGGCCCACGGCGACGCCATGGAGATCATCCGGCGCCATCCGGCGGTGACTGGCGTGTTCCACTGCTACTCCGGCTCTCTGGAAATGGCCCGGGAGCTGGTGCGGATGGGCTGGTACGTGGGCTTTACGGGCGTTCTGACCTTCAAAAACGCCCGAAAGGCCCTGGAGGTGGCGGAAAACGTGCCGCTGAACCGCATTTTACTGGAGACTGACTGCCCGTATATGGCCCCTGAGCCGCACCGGGGCCGCCGCTGCGACTCGACCATGCTGGTCCACACAGCCCAGCGTCTGGCGGAGCTCAAGGGCCTGCCGCTGGCGGACGCCGCCCGTATTACCTGGGAAAACGGCAGCCGGCTGTTCGGCCTCGGGTGAGAATGGAGCCGCCGCGGCTGCGGCCGACAAAATCCGCAGCCGCGCGGCAAAAAAGGACCCGCAGGTTGCAGCATGAAATGCGAAAGAACACGAACCCACCCGACTGGGTGCGGAACGGTTCTGACGCATTTATTTTTGTCTGGCTGAAAAAGATAACTGCGTTGATCTGTCGCTGTGAACAGACAGGATAAATGAGAAAGCGGGACAGGGGCGGTTTTTATGTAGGAAAATTCGATTTATAAAATACTTCTCAAATTTGTTGAGATGGAAGGGCGCTGCCGCGGGCGGCGTCTTTTTTTGTGTGCAGGCCAGTGCAGTATAACGCAGAAAAATCCCAAGATCGCCGTGTTATTGCGGCTTTCCCGGGATTTTTCTACATAAAGAAAGGACAAGGTGGCACGGGGCCGCTCCTGGAAGTCACAGCAGCAGACGAAGAAGATCGGGCCGCGCTCCCTTTGATACCAGTATAGCAGACCGGCCCCGTGATGGCAAGGCGTTGAACGAGGAAGTGGCGGCAGGTAGGACAGCAGGTGCACAGGTATGAAAACCTGCTGAACCGGGAGTTTTACGCGGATAAACCCAATACCAAGTGGGTGACAGCTATCTCCTGCATCCAAACTGGTCAAGGCGTCTTCTATCTGTCATTGATGACTTCATCTATTTTTACAATCATGAGCACATCCAGTTAAAGACGCGATCGGCGCCGCTCTCACTGCGCCACTCCGTCCTAAATCCAAGTTTTCCTACCTGTGCTCCCTTTTTTATGCTGTCCGCTCAATTTGGGGCGGTTCAGTTTCCATGTGCTTTCACCTTTTCCCTGACTCCGGCACAATGGAGGATGCGCTTTGCGTCTTTTTCCGTGGCCTTTGGAATATCTCTATATTGCAACCGGCTTGTAAGCCGGAAGAAACCAATCTGATTTGGGAGCGTAAATTGTCTCGTTAGACGCAAATTCGGGCGGGAACAAAAAGTCCAGCTGGCGGCGCATGGCAATCAGTGTCTGGCTTTTGTTCCGGTTCCAGGATACGCATGCCCCCACCCGATTTGCCGGACAGGCAGGAGAAAAGCCATGACAACAAAAGAGCGAAAACATACAGCACCACCGCGATATGAGAGGCGTTCAATGCCGGAGCCGTGCAGATGGTCACCGGGCAGAGCCGTGACGCCAGGCGCCTGCGCGAGCTGGAGGCGGAGAATCGTGCGCTGCGCAAGCAAATCGATGAGAAAAATGAGATCATCAATGTCCTAAAAAATCCATCGGCATACTTTCCAGGCCATAGAGAAGAAGTACCGGTACATCCGTACCGCCCGCACGGGAGCTTCTGTGGCGCTGCTATGCCGATTGCTTGAGGTCTCCCGCAGCGGGTACTATGAATGGCTGCACCGCGAACCCTCCGTGCGCAAACGCGCTTACAAAGCCGCTGCAAATTCCAAGCATTCGCACCCCATCGCTCTGAATCTGCTCATTAGCAAGTTTTACTTTTCAAATACGGGCGCGTCGGCCCGCTGCACCGCCATGCTGAAAGCCAAGGCCGACGTGCGCCCCCTGGCGGACTGGCGCGGGGCGGACCTGGAACGGTGGATGCGCGCGCTCCTGAAGGCCGGCGGTCAGCCCCGCGACTGGACCAACCCGGCCAGCCTCGCGCCCCTGCTGGCATACCTGCGGGGTATATAACCCCCAAAAAGCCGTACCGGAATTTCGGTACGGCTTTTTCGTGCTCAAAACTCCTGCCGGCCCTCCAGGGCGCGCAGGAGGGTCACCTCGTCCGCGTACTCCAGCTGGCTCCCCACCGGGATGCCGTAGGCCAGGCGCGTCACCCGCACGCCCAGGGGGCGCAGCAGGCGCGAAAGATACATGGCCGTGGCCTCGCCCTCGGTGTCCGGGTTCGTGGCCATGATGACCTCCCGGACGCCGCCCTCGCCCACCCGCGCCAGCAGCTCTTTGATGCGCAGGTCGTCCGGCCCCGTGTGGTTCAGCGGCGAGATCACGCCGTGGAGGACGTGGTACATCCCCCGATACTCCCGGGCGCGCTCCATGGCGATCACATCCCGCGGCTCGGCCACGACGCAGATGGTCCCGCGATCCCGCTGCTCGTCACCGCAGATGGCGCACAGCGCCTGGTCCGTCAGGTTCTGGCACACCGGGCAGGTGCGCACCGTCCGCTTGGCCTCGGTGATGGCCTCGGCAAATTCCTCCGCCTCGGCCTCCGGCAGGCTCAGGACATGGAAGGCCAGCCGCTGCGCCGTCTTGCCGCCGATGCCGGGCAGACGCGCGAATTGTTCCGTCAGCCGCTCCACCGCGGCAGGAAAGCAGCGCATCCTACAAAAGCCCGCCCAGGTTCAGCCCGCCGGTGAGCTTGCTCATGGAGGCGGCGGACTCACTCTCCGCCGTGCGCATGGCCTCGTTGACTGCGGCGATCACCAGGTCCTGGAGCATCTCCACGTCCTCCGGGTCCACCGCCTCGGGGTCGATTTCCAGGGCTGTCAGCTCGCGCCGGCCGTTGACCGTGGCCTTTACCATGCCGCCGCCGGCGGAGGCGGAAAACGTCTTGGCCTCCATCTCCTCCTGCATTTTCAGCAGCTCCTGCTGCATCTTCTGCGCCTGCTTCATCATGTTCATGTTCATGCCGCCGCCCATGGGCATCCCGCCGCGGAATCCACCCTTTGCCATATTTCCATCGCTCCTTTTACGATTTGATCTCAATGATGTCGTCGTGCTGCGCGCCGAAAGCCAGCAGCTCCTCCAGCCGGCCCCCCCCCTCGTCCTCCACCCGGAGGACCGCCTGGGGCCGTACCGTCCGGCCCAGCAGCTGCGACGCCTGCTGCCCGATGCGCTGCAAAACCGGCACGCCGCCCACGACGTTCTTTACAAATTCCGACGCCGCCCGCAGGTACAGCGTGTCCCCCTTCAGCTCCGGCTCCACCTGCTGCAAAAGCCCCCGCGTGCCCGGCGGCACCTGCGCGCCAATGGCGCCCAGCAGGTCCGTCCAGAAGCCCACCGGCAGCTCCGCCGCCGGCTGTGCCGGCGCGGGCGCAGGGGCCTCATGCAAGGGGTCATCCTCGTCGCCGGGGAGGGGCGGCCGGTCGTCGTCCCAGGGGGCCGGCTCCGCCGCCGGAGCCGGGGCTGCAAGCTGTCCCGATGCCGCCAGCTGCTCCAGCCGGGCCAGGCGGGCGTTCAGGGACGCGGCGTCCAGCTGCAATTCCGGCGCGCACAGGCGCAGGAGGCACAGCTCCGCCGCCAGCCGCCGGTCACCGCCGCCGGGTTCGGCGGCGGTCTTTTGTAAAAGCCCGGTGATCCGCAGCAGCTCCCCGGCGGAGAAGCGGCCCAGCAGGCCCTTCAGCTCCGCATCGGTGCAGATGCCGGACACCATGGCCGCGCCGCTCCTGGGCGCGGTCTTTAAAATCAGCAAATCCCGGGCCAGCCCGCACAGCTCGTCCAGTACCACCGCCGGGTCTTTGCCGCCCTCGTAGAGTCCGGCAAAAATCTCCAGCGCCCGGGCTGCGTCGTGGTCGGCCGCCGCGGCCATCAGCTCGGCGGTCCTGCGGACGCCGGCCAGCCCCAGGCAGCGGTAGACCGCCTCGGCGTCCAGCGTTCCCGGCGTTGCCGCCGCGCACTGATCCAGCAGGCTCAGCCCGTCCCTCAGCGCCCCGTCGGCCAGGCGGGCCAGCAGACTGATGGCGTCCGGCTCCACGGAAATACCCTCCTCATAGGCCACAAAATTCAGCCGCGCCGCGATGTCCCCCGGCAGCAGCCGCCGGAAGGAAAACCGCTGGCACCGGGAGAGAATGGTCGCCGGCACCTTGTGTAGCTCCGTGGTCGCCAGAATGAACAGAAGATGCGCCGGCGGCTCCTCGATGATCTTGAGCAGCGCGTTGAAGGCGGCGGTGGAGAGCATGTGCACCTCATCAATGATGTATACGCGCATTTTCACCGACGCGGGGGTGTAAACCGCGTCGTCCCGCAGGGCGCGGACGCTGTCCACGCCGTTGTTGGAGGCGGCGTCGATCTCCAGCACATCCATGCACCCGCCGTCGAGGATGCTGCGGCAGCTGGGGCAGACGTTGCAGGGATTCCCGCCCTGCGGATTCTCGCAGTTCACGGCCCGGGCCAGGATCTTGGCGCACGACGTCTTTCCGGTGCCCCGGGTGCCGGTGAAGAGGTAGGCGTGGCTCAGCCGCCCCGTGGCCAGCTGATTTTTCAGCGTCTCGGTGATGCTCCGCTGTCCCGCCACATCGTCAAAGGTCTGGGGACGGTATTTTCGATAAAGCGCCTGATACATCGGAATGCCTCCCGGACAGGATGAAAAGTTTTTACATTTGTGATCGGCTGGTCAATCCCAATACTCCCTGCCCGGCGGCGACTGTGCATTCGGCGGAAATGCGAAGGACTCAGGGGGCGGTGGGAATTGCCGCGCGGGCCACCCCGCAATGACAGCGGAGGACAATGGTGCGGCGAACGCGCCCAGCAGAAACCACCGCCCCCGTCCCCGCCGCAGCGGTTCCCGCCCGCGGGCGATTCCCGGACGAAAACGACGTTTTCGTCCGGAGCGACAAAAGGAGGGAGCAGAGTGCAGTTTTCGGCGTAAGGCAGTCGCCTTACGCCGGAAACGGAACGCCGCGAGCTTCTTTTGGAGCCGCGGCGGCCTGTGGCAAGATCGCACACCGGCCTCTGAATCGCACACTATACCCGTTACCCCCGCAGCCTGCTCAGAAACGGCTCCCTCACGGCACACGGGAGGTCCTGCTGAATGCTGCTCGGTTCCCCGCCTGACATGGTTCACAGGTTCCCGTTGCGTAAGACCGGTTCCTCATCACCACTTACAGGGGTCAGACGATACAGTGCACGTCCTCGGGCCGGGATTCATCCCCGCTGTAGCGGATTGCGAGCGACAGGGCACCGCTAACTCCCCGACTAGTGCGACCTTGCCACAAGCCGCCGGCTTGTGGCGCTGATGCAATTGTACACGATTTTCCCGCCGGATGCAAGTGCAAATCTCAGCCCATCTTGCTTTCGACAAAATCCACCAATTCCCCGACGGTGGTCAGCTTCTCTTCAATCTCCAGCTCCACCTTCAGCTCCTCCTCCAGATCCATGACCATCTCCATCATGTCCAGCGAGTCGATGCCCAGGCTCTCGAACGTCGTCTCGCGGGTGATGTCCTCCGCGGGGATGTCCATCTGGCTGGCCAAATAGGAAGCGATTTTCTCAAACATAGTCCATTCCTCCGAATTCGTTGTACGGCGTATTCATACCACAGTTTATGATACGGATTTTTTTCCCAATGTCAAGGAAAACCTGTGTTTTTCTCAGATTTTTTTGTTAGTTCAAAAAATCCTTCAGCTTTTTCGACCGTGAGGGGTGCCGCAGCTTCCGCAGCGCCTTGGATTCGATCTGCCGGATGCGCTCGCGGGTGACGTTGAAGGTACGGCCCACCTCCTCCAGCGTCCGGGGGTGGCCGTCCTCCAGGCCAAAGCGCATCCGGAGCACCGTCTCCTCCCGGGGCGTCAGGGTCTTCATGACCTCCAGCAGCTGCTCGCGCAGCAGGTTGTAGCTGGCCGCCTCCGCCGGCTCCGAGGCGCCCTCGTCCTGGATGAAGTCTCCCAGGTGGCTGTCCTCCTCCTCGCCCACGGGGGTTTCCAGAGACACCGGCTCCTGGGCGATTTTCAGAATTTCCTCCACCTTTTCCACCGGCAGGTCCATTTCCCTGGCGATCTCGTCCGCCGTGGGGTCGCGGCCCAGTATCTGGACCATGGTGTGGGCGGTGCGGACGACCTTGTTGATGGTCTCCACCATATGCACCGGGATGCGGATGGTCCGCGCCTGGTCGGCGATGGCCCGGGTGATGGCCTGGCGGATCCACCACGTAGCGTAGGTGGAGAACTTGTAGCCCTTGGTGTAGTCGAACTTCTCCACCGCCTTGATCAGCCCCAGGTTGCCCTCCTGGATCAGGTCCAGCAGCAGCATTCCCCGGCCCACGTACCGCTTGGCGATGGACACCACCAGCCGGAGGTTGGCCTCGGCCATCTCCTTCTGCGCCGCCTCGTCGCCCTCGGCCATGCGCTGGGCCAGGGCCAGCTCCTCGTCGGGGGAGAGCAGCGGGATTTTGCCGATTTCCTTGAGGTACATCCGGACCGGATCATCCAGCTTGAAGGTCTCGGCCAGGGCCTCCGGATCCTCCACCAGCTCCTCCTCGACCACGCTCTTCAGGTCCTCCTCCGTGGGGGGCAGGATCGGCTGCTGGCCCAGAATCTCCAGCACGTCGCTGACGTCGATCTCCACCCCGGCGGACTCCAGCTCGTCGTAAAATTTCTCGGTGGCGGCCTCGTCGGCGTCCACGGCGTCCAGCACCTCAATCAGCTGCTTGGAGGAGACCTTCCCGGCCTTCTTCCCCTGCTCCAGCAGCGCATCCAGCTTCCTTCTGTTCTCTGCCGCCTGGCCCGCCTCTGTCAGAACCAGCTCCTGCGCATCCAGCATCGGTCAATTCCCTCCATAACCCTTTTTTTCCTGCAGGCGCCGGTGAAACGCCTGCAAATCTGCCGCGCCGGCGACCTGCCGCCGGGCGTACTCCTCATCGATGACGGCCAGGCAGTCCGCAAGCGCCTGCTCGCTGACCAACTCGTCAGTTTTCTGCGCCACGGCGCTCAGGTGTCCCAGCTCCGCCGGCGTCACCGCCTCGCCCAGACTGCCCAGGCCCACCGGACGGCCCGCCTCGTACTGCGCCCGCAAAAGGCCGTAGGCCCTGCCCAGCAGCGGCGCGGAGAAGTGCTCCGGCTCCAGCCGGCGGCATGCGTCCAGCAGCGCCGGCTCCTTGAGCACCAGCCGCAGCACCCCCTCCTCGGCCATAGCCGAGCGGACGTTCTCATAGCGCAGCTCCCGGCTCTGAGGCTGCGCGGCTGCGGCGGGGGCCAGGTCCTTCTGCGCCTGACGGCGTCTGGCCTGAGCGCGGCGCTGGCGGTAGGCCTTGTCGGCCTCCAGCTTCATGGCCTCCGGGGAGATGCCCGCCGCCTCGGCGGCCCGGACTCCGTAGACCTCCCGCTCCACGGCGCTGGGGAGGCTGGCGATCAGGTTCGCAGCCTGCCGGAGGAACGCCACCCTCTGGTCGTCGGCCGTCAGATCGAACTGCCGCCGCAGGGCGTCCAGGCGGTATTCCACATGGTTCTCCGCCCGCTCCAGCAGCAGCCGGAAGCGGTCCGGGCCGTACTGCTTCAAAAACTCATCCGGGTCCTTGGCCCCCTGCATCCGCAGCACCCGCACCTGCACGCCGGTTTTCTCCAGCAGGTCGATGGCCCGCCGGGTGGCGTTCTGTCCGGCGGCGTCGCCGTCGTAGGTGATGACCACCTGGCGGGTGTACTTGGCCAGGATGCCGGCGTGCTCCTCGGTGAGGCTGGTGCCCAGGGACGCCACGGCGCAATCGAAGCCGTACTGGTGCAGAGCGATGGCGTCCATGTAGCCCTCTGTTAAGATAATGCGGCCCTGCTTGGACTTTTTCGCGATGTTCAGGGCAAACAGGTTTTTCCGTTTGTTGAAAATGACAGTTTCCGGCGAATTGAGGTACTTGGGCTTGGAATCGTCCAGCACCCGCCCGCCGAAGCCGATGACGCTGCCCCGGACGTCAATGATGGGGAACATCAGCCGCCCGCGGAAGCGGTCGTAAACGCCGCCCTTGTCCGACTTGACCGCCAGCCCCGCGTCCAGGAGGTCCTGCTTGGCGTAGCCCTTCTCCCCCATGGCGTCCAGGAGGCCAGACCAGCCGTTCGGCGCGTAGCCCAGGCCGAAGCGCTTGACGGTGTCCAGGGAGAGGGCGCGCCTCCGGATATAGTCCTGCCCCGGCGCGCCGGCGGGGGAGAAGAGCTGTGCGCGGAAATAGCGCGCTGCGTCCTTGCACAGCGCCCACAGCCGCTCCTGCCGCCGGTAGCCGGAGGCGCGCGCGCCGTCGTCGGGCACCTCCATCCCGGCCCGCTTGGCCAGGAAGCGCACGGCGTCCAAAAAGTCCAGGCTCTCCTGCTCCATGATGAAGTTCACCACGCCGCCGCCCTTGTGGCAGCCGAAGCAGTAGTAGATCCCCTTGTCCGGGGCCACGGAGAAGGACGGCGTCTTTTCCGCGTGGAACGGGCACAGGCCGAAGAGGTTGGACCCCTTGCGCGTCAGACGCACGTATTGGCCCACCACCTCCACAATGGGGTTGCGGGCCGAAAGCTCGTCCAGAAATGACGGCGGGAACGCCAAAATTCTCCCTCCTATCCTGCCACGAAACTGCGCAGACTATGTATTTTCAGCGGATCTGCCAGCCCTGGGGGATGAAAATTTCGGAATATTTGAACACCGCGTAGTTGTCGGTCATGCCGGCGATATAGTCGCAGACCACCCGGGGGATGCCGTCGAAGTCCAGCTGCGGGCAGAAGTCGGCAGGGAGCCTCTCGGGGTGGGCGATGTAGTAACGGTAGAGCTGCTGGATGATGATCTTGGCCTTGGACTCCTCGCCCTTGGCCACGGGGTTGCGGTAGACCCGCTCGAAAAGGAACGCGCGCAGCTCGTCCATGGCCCCCTGAACAGGCGGCGAGAGGGCCACGCGCCCCAGCTCCCGGGTGGTGTAGATCATGTTCTCCACCAGCGTGTTGATCCGCTCCTTGTGGCTCTCCCCCAGCACGGCGGTGACGCTTTGGGGCAGATCAGCGCTGCGGAGGATGCCGCCGCGGATGGCGTCATCCACGTCGTGGTTGACGTAGGCGATCCGGTCGGACAGGCGGACGACCTGGCCCTCCCAGGTGGCGGGGACGTGGGGGCCGGTGTGTCCGCGGATGCCCATGCGGGTCTCGTAGGTGAGGTTCAGCCCCTCGCCGCCCTTCTCCAGGCGGTCCACCACCCGTAAGGACTGCTCGTTGTGGTAGAAGGACTGGCCCATCACGTCGGTGAGGGCCACCTCGCCCGCGTGGCCGAAGGGGGTGTGGCCCAGGTCGTGGCCCAAGGCCTGGGCCTCGGTGAGGTCCTCGTTGAGCCGGAGGCCCCGGGCGATGGTCCGGGCGATGCGGGCCACCTCCAGGGTGTGGGTCATGCGGGTGCGGTAGTGGTCGCCCTCGGGCTTCAGAAAGACCTGGGTCTTGTGCATCAGGCGCCGGAAGGACTTGCTGTGGAGAATGCGGTCGGTGTCCCGCTGGAAGCAGGTGCGCACGTCCGAGGGCGCGCGCTCCGGCCGCACCCGCCCCCGGCTCCGGGCGGACATGGCCGCCTGGGGCGCGAGCCTTTGCAGCTCCTCAGCCTCCAGCCGCTCGCGGATGGTCGTTTCCTCCATAGCCGCGCCTCCTTGCGAAAATTTTGTTCTGCTGGAATATACGCAGATTTTGCGGAAAACCCTCTTTTCTTTCAAGAAATTTTTCTTCCGCGCCTCCAGCTCCCGCTGACGCCCTACCGCTCCACCGGAAAGCCCCGGAAGGCCTGCCCTGCGCGGCGCAGGGCAATCTGCCCGCCGCTGAGGTCGGTGAGGGCGGTCTCAAAGGCGGCGGTGTCCTCGGCGGCGAACATGGCCCGGAGGGTCACACCGGCCCCGTAGTCCACATCCGTCACCACACCGCCGTGCTGCGCCGCCATGAGGCGGATGCGCTCGTAGAGGCGGTAGGGACAGGGGATCTCCACCTGGTCCCACAGCCGCTGCACCGAGACGCCCGCGGCGTCCAGGGCGTCCTTGGCGGCGCGGCTGTAGGCCCGGGTCAGGCCCCCGGCCCCCAGGAGGATGCCGCCGAAGTACCGCGTCACCACGCACAAAACGTTGGTCACGTCCTCCCGCTGGAATACGTTCAGCATCGGCTGGCCCGCGGTGCCCTGGGGCTCGCCGTCGTCGGAGCAGCGCTCCAGCCCCCCCGCCCGCAGGCGGCAGCACCAGCAGTGGTGCCGCGCGTCGTGGCGCCGCCTGCACACGGCCTCCAGCTGCGCCCGGGCCTCCTCCTCGCTCTCCACCACGAAGAGGTCCGAGAGAAAGCGGGAGCGCTTCTCCGTAAACTCCGAAAAGGCCGGCCCAGTCGGCTCATAATACGCTTCCATGCTCATGCCTCCACCTCGTACTGCCGCAGCTGCCCGTATAAAACGCCGTCGCAGACGGCCTCGGCCTCGATGCCCTCCGGGCCGTAGTCCACCCGCAGGACCTGCGCCTGGGTATGCAGCCGGTCCACCAGTCCGCCCATGCTGTAGGGCAACCGCAGCCGGACGCGGTGTCTGCCCAGGTCCAGCCGCCGGTCGATCTCCGAGAGGAGGGCGGGGAGGTTCTCGCCGGTCCTGGCGGAGATGGGGATGCTGTCCGGCTCCCGGGGCAGCTCGTCGGGGCCGGCCAGGTCGGCCTTGTTCCAGCAGCGGAGCACCGGCGTCTCCGGCGCGGCCAGCTGAGCGATCAGGCGGTCCACCACCTGGATATGCTCGTCCCGGTCCGGGTCCGCCGCGTCCACCACGTGGAGCAGCAGGTCCGCAAATTTCAGCTCCTCCAGCGTCGCCTGGAATGCCTCCACCAGATGGTGGGGGAGCTTGGCGATGAAGCCCACGGTGTCCGAGAGCAGGATCTCCCGGGTGTCTGACACAGCCACCCGCCGGGTGGTGGTGTCCAGCGTGTCAAAGAGCCGGTCGTTGGCCGGGATGCCCGCGCCGCTGACCCGGTTCAGGAGGGTGGACTTGCCCGCGTTGGTGTAGCCCACGATGGCCACCACCGGCACGGCGTTCTTGATCCGCCGCTCCCGCTGCACGGCCCGGACGCGGCGGACCTCGTCCAGCTCGTCCTCCAGGCGGCTGATGCGCTGGCGCACCAGGCGGCGGTCGGTCTCCAGCTGGGTCTCGCCGGGGCCGCGGGTGCCGATGGCGCCCTCCTGGCGCTCTAGGTGGGTCCACATGCCGGTGAGGCGGGGCAGCAGGTACGGGGACTGGGCCAGCTCCACCTGGAGCCGCCCCTCCCGGGTCTTGGCCCGCTGGGCGAAGATGTCCAGGATCAGCGCGCGGCG
>JAAWBZ010000043.1 GCA_022792945.1 Oscillospiraceae bacterium
ACTGTGCTCCTTTCATGTCCTGACTCCCTTTCCGGGCTCTTTTTCGCCCTATTGGGAGTCTATCTTTTTTTCGCCTCCTCCGCCACAAAACTACATTTTTTCCTCGGCGTTTTCTTACATTTTATCACTGGCGCTGACAGAAAACTGCCGGCGCATCGCCGGCAAATCGTAAAGGAGGCGAATTTCCATGCCGAATCTTGGCGTACACGTCCGGGAACAGGCGACGGCGGTCACGACGCCCGATGTCGCGGAATCCGGCATCCCCTTCGTGGTCGGTCTGGCTCCTGTCCACACCGCCGCGAAGCCCGCGCCGGCCAATGTGCCGGTGCTCTGCACCAGCTGGAAGGAGGCCGTGGAGAAGCTGGGCTTCTCCGAGGACTGGGCCGCCTACACGCTGTGCGAATTCATGGATTCCCACTTCAAGCTGTACGGCTGCCAGCCCGTGATCTTCTGCAACGTCCTGGACCCCGGGACCATGAAGCAGGACGCCGCGGCCAAGTCGTACCCCGTCACGGACCACAAGCTCACCCTGCCTCTGGCGACCCTGGCGGACACGCTGGAGCTGACCAGCGGCGAAACGGCGCTGGCCCGGGATGAGGACTATGCCGTCCTCTACAACGAAAACAGCTGCATCGTCGAGCTGCTTCGCACGGGCGCCGCCTACGGCGCGACGGAGCTCACCGTCAGCGCCAAGGAGGTCACGCCGGAGTCTGTCACCGATACGGAGATCGCCGCCGGCCTGGATGCCGTGGACGCCTGCATGAACCGGGCCGGGTGCATCCCGGACCTGATCTGCGCCCCCGGCTTCTCCCACAAGCCCGCCATCGCGGCGCTTATGGCCGTCAAGGCGGAGAACATCAACGGCCTCTTCGGCGGCAAGGCCCTGGTCGACGCCGACTGCGGCGCCGGCGGCGTCCGAAAGGCAGCGGACCTCTCGGACTACAAGGCGCAGAACCGCATCACGGACGACAGCCAGATCCTCTGCTGGCCCATGGCCACCCGGGAGAAACGGCGCTATCACATGAGCACGCACCTGGCCGGCCTCATGGCCCAGGTGGACGCCGGCAACGGCGGCATCCCCTACGAAAGCCCCTCCAACAAGCCGTTCCAGATCGACGGCTGCTGCCTGGAGGACGGCACGGAGGTGGACCTGACCTTCCAGGACACCAACGATCTGGCCGGCTGCGGCGTGGTCACGGCGTTCCACTTCCTGGATATGGGCTGGACCTGCCGAAACAGCTACACGGCCTGCTACCCCGGCAACACCGACGTCAAGGACTGCTTCATCCCGGTGTCCCGGATGTTCAAATGGGTGGGCAACTCCATCGTCCGCTCCTTCTGGCGGCGGCTGGACAAGCCCATGACCCGGCTGCTGGTGGACAGCGTGGTGGACGCCTGCAACATCTGGCTCAACGGCCTGGTCGGCGCGGGATACCTGCTGGGCGCGCGGGCGGAGTTCCCGGAGGATGAGAATCCCCTGGCGGATCTGATGCAGGGCATCCTCCGCATCCATGTATACCTGACACCGCCCGCGCCGGCGCAGGAATTTGATTTCACGCTGGAGTATGACGCGGCCTATGTGGCTGCCGCTCTGGCGGCGTAAAGGAGGAACGGCACATGAACAGACAGCCTGCGGCCTATGTCACGCTGGAGATCTACGATGACGGCGTTGACCTGATGGGCGTGGCCAAGGTCAAGCTGCCCGCCATCACCTACCCCTGTGTCACCATCGCCGGGGCCGGTATGATGGGCAATATGGAGGTCCCCATGTACGGCATGGTGGACAACATGACCATGGACATCAACTGGCTCTCGCACACCGGCGACGCCGTGCGCCTGGCCGCACCCAAAAAGCACCAGCTGGACTTGCGGGTGGTGGAGGAGTTCTGGGATGTGGAGGGCGCCGAGGAGCGCGTCCAGCCGAACAAGTATGTGGTCCTCGTCCGGCCCAAGACTATGGACCCTGGTACCGTTACGCCCATGAGCGCCGCGGACGCCTCCGGGCAGTACGCGGTGTATTACTACGCGGCTTACCGCGATGGCAAACAGCTCTGGGAGATCGACAAGCGCAGCATGAAGTGCGTGATCCTGGGTGTGGACTACATGGCCCCGGTGCGCAAGGCGCTGGGCAAATGAAAAGAGCCGCCCCATAGCGGGGCGGCTCCCTCTGGATCAGGTGGTGTCGAGACGCTCTTTCAAGGCGTCCTGCAAGACGCGGGACAGGCTGATCCCTGCGGCGGCAACCTGTTCGTCCATCCACTTCGGAATGCTGACGGTGCGGCGTACCGCGCGGGTATCCTTGACATCGGCGCGGATCAAATTGACGAATTCATTCGGTCCTGCGTGGACCTCGTGCACCTCGCTGGCAGCCGGGGCGGCTTCCTTATTCTCGATCAGATACTCCATCCACTGAGAAAGCGCGGACTGCGCCATATACAGCGCGTTTTCCAGGGATTTTCCCTCGCTGATGCAGCCGGGAATATCCGGGTAGGTGATCGTGTAGGAACCGTCCCCGTTTGCATGAAAGACCGCGGGATAAACATAATGAGCCATTGATTGTCAGACCCCCTTTCTACGGGCGGCGGGGCTTATTTCAGCCCCGCCGCTTTCAAGATCGCATCGGCGGTGTTTTCGTTGATCTCCCTGTGCCGCGGGACTTGTACGGAGCGGCAGCCTGGCTTCGCGTAGATCGTATGATTGCCATTGTCTCTTGCTACCTTGTACCCGGCGGTTTCCAGCCGTCTTACCAAGTCCCGCCTTTTCATCTGATCACCCCTTCTGTTTATGTTTCTATTATATTACTTAAATTGCGTAATATCAATAGGAAATTACGCAATTTAAGTAAATTTTAAAAGGAGAATACGCGATGAACAACGATACGAATTCCGTTCTTACTGCCAACAGCAGCAAGGATATTGAAACCGCCGCCGCCGAGGCGGAGGCGTTGGAGCTGGCGGTGCGGGCCGAGCCGGACCGGGGCGTCTACGTCCACGACTTCCGGAAGCCATTCCAGTACCAGGGCGCAGAGCATACACAGCTGCGCTTTGACTTCGGCTCGCTGACGGGGGCGGACTACATTGCCATCGAGAATGATATGATCCGCCACGGCAAGACGCTGGTATCGCCGGAATTCTCCGGCGATTTTCTGTGCGGCATGGCCGTGCGGTGCTGCCCGGACCGGAATGAGAACGGGATGCGGGTGGTCAGCGCCGAGACCATGCGGGCCATGCCCATCCGGGACTTCATCGCCATCTGCAAGGAGGCGCGAAGTTTTTTGCTGCGTGCGGGGCGGTAGCCAATGACCAGCTGTGGCTCCGGAAGCAGTGCCTGATCCTGGCGGCAAATAACAGCACGCCTGTCCCCTTCTGGTTGGACAGGCCGCTTTGGGAGCTTCTGCGCTGGATCGCCGCCAACAACGCCGTGATCGCTGAAAGAGAGGAGGCCGCGCGTGGCAAGTAGGAAAGAATATGAAATGCTCTTCGCCCTGAACGCCCGCATGAACAGCGGCTTCGGCGGCACCTTTTCCAAGGCCCAGGCGGAATTTACCCGCCTGGGGAAGGAGATCCAGAGCCTCCACCGGGTGCAGGGCGATATCGCCTCCTATCAGAAGCAGCAGAGCGCCATGGACGCCACCCGGTCCAAGCTGGACAGCCTCCGGCAGCAGCACGACCTCCTTCAGAAGGAGATCGGCGAGACCACAGGATCCACGGCCGCCCTGGAACGGGAAAAGCTGAAGCTGGAGCAGCGCATCCGGGACACCGAGGCGGCGCTGGACCGGCAGTCCCAGAAGCTGGAGGCCACCGGCGCGCGCTTGCAGGAGGCGGGCGTCAGCACCGCCGACCTGTCCCGGAAGGACGCCGAACTGGCGGCGAGGCTCCGGGAGCTCCAGGCAGAGCAGGAAAAGGCCGCCAGCGGCGCGGCCAGCTTCGGGGAGCGGTCGGCCCAGGCGTTCGACGCCATACAGCAGGCCGTCGTCTCCGGCGGGGTCATGGACGCCCTGGGCGAGCTCCAGGACGCCTTTGTGGCGTGCGTAGACGGGGCCGGAAACCTGGAGGAGGCCATGTCTACGGTGGAGGCCCTCTCCCAGGCCGGCGCGCGGGATATGGCCGCGCTGGAGGCGGAGGCCAAGGCCCTGGGGGCCGGCACCAGGTTCACGGCCCTGGAGGCCGCCGACGCCATGTCCTACATGGGCATGGCCGGCTGGGACGCCGCGGATATGCTCCAGGGCATGAACGGCGTGATGCAGTTGGCCGCGGCCTCCGGCGAGGACCTGGCCCAGGTCAGCGATATCGTGACCGACGACCTCAGCGCCTTCGGCCTGACGGCCAGGGATACCGCCCACTTCTCGGATGTCCTGGCCGCCGCGGCCACCGGCGCCAACACCAACGTCGCCATCATGGGCGAGACCTTCAAGCAGTCCGCCTCCGTGGCCGGTGCGCTGGGCTACAGCATCGAGGATGTGGCCGTGGCGGTGGGTCTCATGGCCAACAGCGGCGTCAAGGGCAGCATCGCCGGCACGGCGCTGAAAAACACCTTCAACGGTCTCCTGGAGGGTGTCACCCTCACCAGCGAGGCCTTTGGCGAGTACGAATACACCGCCGTCAATGCCAACGGCACCATGAAGGACTTCGGCGCAACCATTGACGAGCTGCGCGGCTATTTCGAACAGATGACCGAGGCCGAGCGCGTCAACAACGCCATGGCCATCGCCGGGAGGCACGGCTACAACGGCCTGCTGGCCATTCTCAACGCCACCGACAAGGACTATGCTTCCCTGTCCCAGAGCATCCAGAACTGCACCGGGGCGGCGCAGCGCATGGCGGATATCAAACTGGACAACATGAACGGCCAGCTGACCCTGATGAACTCCGCATGGGATGCGCTGAAAACCACCATTGGTGAGCAGTTCCTCCCGGACCTGCGGAATCTCTACGAAGTCGGGACGGATGCGTTTGGTCTGCTCAACGACTACGTGCGGGCGAATCCCGGCGTGGTCAAGGGCGTCGCCGCCTTTGTCAGCATCCTGGGCACGGCCACGGCGGGCGTGACGGCCTTTGCCGCCGCGTCCAAGGCGGTCCAGGCGCTGAACCTCGCCAAAGTGTTCGCCTCTGCTGGACCGGCGCTGGGCGTCACGGCAGGCATTGCCGGGGTTGTCGCACTGTATACCGCGTGGCGGGAGGAATCGGACCGGCTGGCCGGCGCGGCTGTCGAATTGGAGGAAAAGACCCGGTCGCTCCGGGAGTCCATGGAGACAGCCGGCACGGCACTGGAGGATCATGTCACCGCCACCATGGCCCAGGCCAGTGCCGCCGACCGCTATATCTCCAGGCTGGAGGAGCTGGAGGCCGCCGGCGTCCGGACCCAGGCACAGCAGGACGAATACCATAACACGCTGGCGCTCCTCTGCCAGACAGTGCCGGAGCTGTCGGAGTACATCGACCTGCAGAACAACACCATTGACGGCGGCACCGGCAGCCTCCGGGCGCACACCGACGCCCTCATGGCGGACGCCAAGGCGCAGGCGTACCAAGAGTATCTGGCCAGCGTCTACAAGGCCCAGGCCGATGCGCTCATGGCGCAGGAGGAGGCCCGCATCCAACTGGCCCGCGCCGAGGAGGAAGCGCTGGACATTCAGGCAGCGCAGATCGATGCGGCAAACCGGCTTCAGGCGCTCGAGGAAAAGGGAAACCGGGAGGTTGCGGCGCGGAACCGGCGTGACAATGGGACCCTCTCCGCCTACGATCTGTACGGCAAGGAAATGGATGCTGTCAGGCAGGAGATGGCGGATCTGGAAAAACAGGCCGAGCAAAACCAGTATCAGCAGGACCGTCTGAACGCGGCCATGCAGGAGGGCGCGGCATCCGAGGCGGAAGCAAAGCAGGCGGTGGAGGACGCGGACCAGGCGTACCGGAATCTGACCGGCACGGTGGAGGAAACCAACGCGGTCCTGGAGGAGACCGGCCTGTCAGCCACGGAGGCCGAGGCGGGCATCCGCGGCATCCTGGATGAGATCGAGGAGCTGGCGAACGCCTACGGCGAGGCCTACGAGGTGGCGCTGGGCAGCGTCCAGGGGCAATACAGCCTGTGGGAGGAAGCGGATAAGATCATTCCCACCAACGCTGCAAACATCAATCGGGCGCTGGAGAGCCAAACGTCTCATTGGCAGACCTACAATGCCAACTTGGCCCTGCTGGCCGAGCGCGGGGCGGAGATCGACGGGCTCAATGAGCTGCTGGCCTCCTTCGCTGACGGCAGTACCAACAGCGTCAACGCGGTTGCCGGCATGGCGAAAGCCAATGACGATGATCTCAAGGCTATGGTCGCCAACTGGAAGAAGCTGCGGGAGGAACAGCAGACCGCCGCCGACGCCCTGGCCGAGCTGGAGACGGATTTCTCCGATCGCATGGACGCCATGCAGGCCAATTTGGAAGAGACCATCCGCGATATGGACCTGAGCAGCGAGGCTGCGGCGGCGGGCCGGAGCACCATCCAGGGATTCCTTGCTGCCGCCGCCGAGCTACAGCCCGCAGTGCGCAGTGCTTTTGCCGGCGTCGCCCAGTCGGCGCTGGAGTCCATGGGCGCGATGCCGGCCACAAAGCACGGCTATGTGCCGGGCCTCTCCGCCACCGGGGCCTACGCCTCCGGCACGGACAACGCCCGGCGCGGCTGGGCCTGGGTAGGCGAGGACGGGCCGGAATTGATGTATATGCACGGCGGCGAACGGATCCTGCCGGCCCGCACCTCCGCCGGGCTTGCCCGGCAGGCGGCGCAGCCCCCGGTCCATGCCGGCGGCGGCGCGCCCAGCGTGGCGATCAACCTCAACATCCAGGGCAATGCCACGGAGGATACGGTGGCGGACCTGCGCGCCGCCTCCGAGGAAATTGTGGAGCTGGTTGTGGAGCGGCTGGACCAGCGGGAGCAGGACCGGGTAAGGAGCGGTTATCTGTGAGCACTTATACAACAAAGCAGGGGGATATGTGGGACAGCATCGCGTGGCGGGCGCTGGGCAGCGTCCGCTATACCGGCCGGCTGATGTGCCTGAACCCGCAGTATCTCCCATACTACACCTTCCCGGCCGGCATCGTCCTGACGCTGCCGGAGCCGGAGACCGAGGCGGCGCCGCTGCGGCCTCCGTGGAAGGAGGCGGCGGGATGAGCGACCGGAATCTTGCACGGCGCGTGTCGCCGCGGCTCTTTTTCCAATGGACGGACGTCACCCAAGCCGTCCTGCCGTATCTGCTCGCCCTGGTCTACACCGACAGCGAGGAGGACGCGGCGGACGATCTCCAGCTGCAGCTTCAGGACCGGGACGATCTCTGGCTGGAGCGGTGGATGCTGGACGCCGTCGACGGCGCGGCGTCGGGCAGTACCCCGGGCGCGGCGGCCAATTACAAGGTGACGGCCAGGACCGGCCTCAACGTCCGCACCGGCCCCGGGACCGGCTACGCGTGCTGCGGCGCGCTGCCTTTCGGCACGCCCATCCAGGTGTCCGGCGTGCAAAACGGCTGGGCAAAGGTCCGGTACAGCGGCCGGGACGCCTACGTCAGCGCCGCGTATCTGGAACAGCAGGGCGGCGCGGCGGCCGGCGGCGGGGGCGGCGGCTTCGCCATCCAGGCGTCGCTCCTGGTGGAGAACTGGCACAGCGACGGCCGGGACTATGTGCTGGACTGCGGGCAATTCGAGCTGGCTGAGATCAGCGGCTCCGGCCCACCGGACGTCCTCACCCTCAAGGCCAGCGCCCTGCCGTACTCCACGCCCATCCGGCAGACGCCCAAGTCCCGGGTATGGGAAAACTACAAGCTCTCCGGCATCGCGCGGGAGATCGCCGCCGCCCACGGCATGGCCTGTCTGTATCTGGTGGACCAGGACCCGGAGTACCAGCGGACGGAGCAGTTCAAGACCAGCGATATCGCGTTCCTCTCCGGGCTCTGCCACGGCGCGGGCCTCTCGCTGAAAGTGACGAACCACATGCTGGTGGTCTTCGACCAGGCCAGCTACGTCTGCATGACAGCCGGCGCGAACAAATTCCTGCGGCGCTATTTCGCCAAGATGCGGGATTATCCCGCTGCGCCGGACATCAGCTGCCTGCGGATACGGATTCCACTGGCATTTACCAGCAAGACTGTTAGCTGAACATGATTGCATTTCAGACCAGCGTTTTTTCGGTGGTCGTTTTGTCGTTCTCTTTTTGCGTGCCTGCTTCCTGCTATTTTTTCTCCTGTCAAGTCCTATTTGGGGCTTGACTTTTTATTTGCAGGCTTTCTTTTCCCCATTGCTTTTGCCCAAAAGGAAATTCCTTTTGCCCGTTTGGCAGGGAATGCGCAATGGGCATTGACTTATGCCGCTGAGGGTATTATACTACGGCCATGATAGTTAAACAAGTACTTAATTATCAACTCCAAAAATTTTATG
>JAAWBZ010000229.1 GCA_022792945.1 Oscillospiraceae bacterium
GAGCCTGTACAAGGTGAAATCCACCATGTGCAACTGCGGCGTCATCAGTATTCCGGAGCTCCAGGAGAAGGCGCGGCTGACCCTGGTGTCCTCCACCTCCATCGTGGAGGGCGGGTACCACGACGTGGTGCTCAAGGCCCACGGGAATGGCTCCCAAAACGCATAAAAGAATATGAAAAACATGGGGCCCTCCGGTAAAACCGGAGGGCCCCCAAGCTCATATTGTGCAGTGATGGGCAAAAAAATTTCCTGTCAGAGCGAAAAATGTCTCCCTGACCTCCCCAACTGCGAATCCTCGGCAAGCCCGCTTGTTTCAAGGGTTTGCCGGGGATTGTCTGTTAGACAGCCTTTTCTAATGTCGGGCAATTTTAGCCACTGTTGGCCCCTCTGTAGGCAGATTTGTAGGCAAACGGTTGTTGAATTCACAGGTAAAATAGGTATTTTTTATCTGTTCCTGATTTGGCGTTTCGAGTTTGCTAAAAATGTAATTTGAGAAAATGGTCCCTTATAGGCTTCCTCATCTAAAAAGCCCAAAATCACTTTTACTCTTTCTTTATCGTTTGGAATAACTATGCGATCTTCTTGTGTTTCAATTTCAACGCCAGCTGTAGCAGCTAGGTTCCGAATTTCTGCTGCTGGATAGTTTTGCAAAACCTTTGAATCGTTAATCATAGCAATTTTACGTCTAATCCACGTATTTGCCATGGCTATAAAAGTATCTGTATTTTCAAAAGCCAATTTGCTGCTACCTGTAAACTCAAATACTTCACTGTCCGTTGCAGACCGATAATAGTTACCTAGATCAAAAATTTGTCTCGCAAAATAAAACGAAGTAAATTGAAGTTCACCCTCAGTATAATAACAGTCTATACTATCTGATATGCTAATACCAAATCTTTTTTCTTGGAAAAAAGTATTAGCATCAAAGAAAAGATTATACCACCTCGTTGAGATATATTGCTCTTTTCTAAATCTTTGAAAACCTACGTTAAACTTTTCTGTTCCCTCGTTTTCTGTCCGCTCCCCAACAAAAATAGCTTTAATTTCAGGAAAATCATCACCTTGCTTTTGATAAGGAGGTACACCTAAAGGATCACGAATGGCATCCATGATAGCATCAGGTAATTGAAAATGCGCAATGGCGAGGAATTCATCACTATGTGGCTTGTAGCTTCCATCAAACTCTACTCTGGTCTTACTTGACACTAACTCATCTTGTGCTGTAGAAAACGCTGAACAGATTGCCTTTTGTGTATCTGCATCTACATCAACACGATAAATATCTTCGGATCTTGTCCCAGCCCTAATTATCATAATAGAGCAGTTTTCAAACATATCTTTTGTTTATCTCCCTTCTACATCCAACAGCAAAAAATCAGATATACGATTTACTAGGCCTTGTTTGAAAAATACAGTAAGCTGGTCAAAGTAACCAAATCATAATAGCGGCCATATAAACAAAAGCAAGAAAAGATTTGTCCAGTTTATCAAACCTAGTGGCAACTCTGCGAAACCATTTGATCTTCTGAAA
>JAAWBZ010000230.1 GCA_022792945.1 Oscillospiraceae bacterium
AAATTTACTGTAAAGCGGGGTAGTCCCTACCGCGGCGGACAGGTCGGCGTCCAGCACGAGAATATCAGGTTCCTGCTCCATCAGTTCGGCAACAGTCTGCCCTACCAGGGTGCGCATATCCAGCTTTTCCATCGTCTTTCCCCTCCTCATACCAGCGCTTCCAGCGCCTGCCGCATCATTTCCGGCGTAATAGTCATACTGTGGCACTTCTCTTTTGCCGCCTCTGCGAAGCTGACGTCTTTGCCTTTTATCGTGTGCAGAATGATCATGCTGGGCTTGCCCTTATACCCCTTGGCCGTCATTACGGCGTTGTAAATCTGCTCAATATCGTTCCCCTCTGTTACCTCAATGACGTTCCAGTTAAAGGCCCGCCACTTGTCCGCCAGGGGCGCCACATCCACAATATCAGACAGATATCCGTCCACCTGCATCCCATTGTAGTCAGTCAGCGCGATGATATTATCTAGCTTGTGGTGGCCGGCAAACATAGCGGCCTCCCAGATCTGGCCCTCCTGGGACTCCCCGTCGCCTACCATGGCGTAAATTGTCGCGCCGTCCTTTTTCAATTTGGAGCCCAGGGCAAACCCGACCGCGCAGGAGAACCCTTGTCCCAGAGAGCCGGTAGACATATCAATGCCAGGGATCCGGTTCATATCCGGATGGCTGGGCAGGATGCTCCCCGGACGGTTCAAGGTTGCCAGATGGCTCTTCTCAAAATAACCCTTATCCGCCAGCACACTGTACAGGCCAGGGCCGGAATGTCCTTTCGATAGGACAAACCGATCCCTTCCCTCCATCTGCGGATCCTTGGGATCAATATTCATCACCTTGTAGTACAGTACCACCAGCGCATCGATCATGGATACGCTGCCGCCGATGTGCCCGACCCCCAGACCGCCGATCATTTCAACGGTCATACGGCGCAGCTCTCTTGCCTTTTGCGCCAGCACTTCAAGTTCTTGTTTATCCACCAATAATTCCTCCTAACGCTTTATTCAGTTTTTGATAAAATATATATTTTATCGCTATTTTTTGACAATTTTTAGGTATAAAAAACCAATCCCACAGGTTCGTGTGATTAAGTATACGGATTCAATTGAATATTACAGGCTTACCACCACTTGATCATATCGGTGATCTCTGTGCGGATTTTGACGAATTCCGGATCCATCACGTTGCGCGGATGG
>JAAWBZ010000231.1 GCA_022792945.1 Oscillospiraceae bacterium
TGTCTGAAACAGTACAGACCTGCTCTTTTTATAAAGCTCATTTCAAAATCCTCCTAACTCATTTTTGATAAAATTTCTTTTGGTTTCAGCCGCATTATCATAATAGACGATACCAATGTTGAAGCTGCAATTACGATGAATTGGCAAAAATAAATAAGCAATGTTTCTACAGCACTCAGCTTCAGATAGTTTTCAATTTCAAGATTGTTTTGTATTCCTGCCGTTATCGTTTCTTCGTTTAACAGGTTAGGTTGCAGCTCACCAAACAAACTGTGTCCTAAAAAGCCAGTAACACACAAAGAAGCAATATAGGATAAAATCAGTGCCATTATCGTAACTGACAATACCTCCAACAAAAATCCCGCCATAATCTGCCCTTTTGAAATTCCTGCCGCAAGCAAAATGCCTGCTTCCTGCATTCTGCCACGCATACGCATGGTTAATAGCAAGGTCAAAAATGCCGTACTGACAACTGACACAAGGACAAGCAGTATCTTCACTAAATCTCCGAGAGAAGATAACTGGTCTGCTATCTTGGAATATTGAAAATCATTGGTACGGATAAAATGTGTTGTCCAGTCAATAGACTGCAATAACTGAACATTACGGGTAATGCTTTCGAGTTTGGCAGGGTCAGTAATATAGAAATCAACTTCACCCGTGTAAATACCTGCTTCACTCTCGTTTAACTCGTTCAAAACATCAAGGCTCGCATATATCTCGTTATCAGCAACGCCCGCAGTTGGCTTAATAGATGTGTCCTCGGTATTCAGCCTATATATTCCCAACACCTCTACTTGGGCATAGGCTGTTTTAACTGGTATCTCGTCAATGTACGCTCCGTCAGCTTCACCGAGCTTGGCGTGGGTCAGCGTCAACATATCCCCAACAGACAGATGATTTGCATTTGCCAACTGTTCGCTGATAAGGATTTTTCCGTTATCCGTTTCGGTGATATGCTTTCCTTCTACCAGTACGGCTGTTTCGTCTGTAAAATTAGGGGCAAGTGCAGAAAAGCGAAGTGCTGCCACCTTTCCCATATTGTTTTCGGCTGTGTGTTTATCGCCTTGAATAAATTGGATTGTATCACTTTTCGCAAAACCGTAATTGATGGGATTATAGTATTTGATTTCTCCCGTCTGCATAATCTCATCTATTTCCTTTTGGGTAATATGGACATGGTTTTCCTTTACTTCTGTTTCGCCCTTTTCGTTCATTGACACTTCGGTGTTTGCTCTTATATAGAAAGCCGCACCGAGAGAAGTGCGAATATCCCTTGACAATCTTTCTGAGGCTTTCAAAACGCCAAAACACGAA
>JAAWBZ010000157.1 GCA_022792945.1 Oscillospiraceae bacterium
AAGCCTTGCGCTGGAACGCTTTGCCTCTCTGGTGGCGTGGGCATAGATGTTCATGGTCGTGTTGACATCCGAGTGCCCCAACAGCTCCTGCACATCCTTGGGGGCCGCGCCGTAGGAGAGGAGATTGCTGGTGAAGGTGTGCCCATATGTCATAATAAGGACAAATCGGAAAACCCTTGCAGTGCAAGGAGTTGACGGTTTGTCCTTATTCTTTTTCCACTGAAAAAAGGCCCTGAAACGGGGTCTGCGGAAGGGGGTGAAATACAGGGGCTGCACTTAAAGGACAAATTTTCAGGGCAGCCGTATGAAACAGGGCCAGACCAGGAAGGTCCTAATTCAAAAAGGAATCACTGGTTTGGATCTTCTGTATTTTTTAGTGTACAAGGAGGTCGAAAATGGCAATAACAATCGCAATCTGCAACCAAAAGGGCGGCGTTGGTAAAACAGTCACTACGGTGAATCTCGGCATTGGCCTGGCCCGGATGGGTAAGCGCGTTTTGCTGGTGGATGTAGATGCCCAAGGTTCTCTCACAGCCAGTCTGGGCTATCAGTATCCGGACCAGATTGAGAAGACCTTGGCAACGGTCCTCGGCCACTTCATCATGGATGAGCCTTTGGTTTCCGGCGAGGGCATCATCCACCATGAGGAAGGCGTGGATCTTCTTCCGGCCAACATTGAGCTGTCCGGCCTGGAGGTCACTCTGGTAAACGCAATGAGCCGAGAGTTGTTCCTGCGGGAGTATCTGGAGACGGTCCGGGCGGACTACGACGTGATTCTCCTGGATTGCTGTCCCTCTCTGGGGATGCTGACCATCAACGCCCTGGCCGCAGCGGACAAAGTAGTGATCCCCATGCAGGCCCACTATCTTTCCATCAAGGGCCTCGAACAGCTTCTCCGCACAATTTCCAGGGTCAAGCGGCAGATCAATCCCGGCCTGAATATTTCCGGTATTCTTATCACCATGGCGGATATGCGGACCAACTACTCCCGTGATATCATTGAACTGCTGCACAACGCCTACGACGGGAAACTGCGGATTTTCAACAGCATTATTCCCCTGTCCATCCGGGCGGCGGAAACCAGCGCGGAGGGCCGGAGCATCTATCTTCATGACCCTGCGGGTAAAGTGTCCGCTGCCTACGCCGCCCTGACGAAGGAGGTTGCGGCGACATGAAGAGCAGCGCCCAGAAAATCCAGATGGCGGGCTTTGACGATCTCTTCGGGACTTCCCCTGCTGTAGATGACGGGAAGCACATCCAGGAAATTCCCTTGACGGAACTCCATCCGTTCAAGAACCATCCTTTCCAGGTCCGGGACGATGAGGCCATGCAGGAAACGGCGGAGAGCATTGCCCGGTACGGCGTTCTGGTCCCCGGCATTGCCCGGCCCCGATCTGAAGGCGGCTACGAGATTGTAGCGGGACATCGCCGTGCGCATGGAAGCAAACTGGCCGGGAAGAAAACGATGCCCTTCATTGTTCGGAAAATGGACGACGATGAAGCGACTATCATTATGGTAGACAGCAATCTCCAGCGTGAAAAGCTCCTGCCCAGTGAAAAAGCGTGGGCTTATAAGATGAAACTGGAAGCATTGAAGCACCAGGGACAGCGACATGACCTGACTTCAGCACCGGCGGTGCCGAAGTTAACTGCACGAGAAATAATTGCCCGAGACGCCGGAGAAAAATCGGGCATGACTGTAACCCGTTATATCTCTCTTACCAAACTGATTCCTCCCCTGCTGGCTCTGGTGGACGAAGAGAAGCTGGCAGTCAGTGCTGCGGCTGACTATATTTCTGACATGCCAGAGAATGAACAAACTGATCTTGTATCTGTGATGAACAGATTGCAAATCATTCCTGGACGGGGGCAGCTTGCAAAGATCAAGCAGTACAGCAAAGACGGGACTCTGACCGCCGCTGTGATTGACGCGATTCTGTCCGAAGCCCGGCCTGTTTCCATGCAGGTCACGCTGAAAAGGGAACGTCTGCGGCAATATTTTCCCCAAAGCTACACTGCCAGTCAAATGGAGGAAGTGATTTTCTCCCTGCTGGAAAACTGGCGGGACCAGCAGAAAGAGACTTGAACATGGAAAGCTGGGGAATCACCATGCGGCAAAGCGATTACGGGCTGGAACTGCTGGAAAGCATCACAGAAGTGCAGTTAAAGAGAGCAAATTTTACCGTGTTCAACGTATCAGAGGCCCTGGAGCTTGTAAAGGCGGACATTCTGGACGAAATCCGGAGAGCAAACCCCGGATGTTCTGCGGAGGTTTTGAGCTTCTATATCAGCACAAATTTTCCCCGGAATTTTACCCTGGCGGCGCTGCTGATTGCGGAATGTCTTGCTGATTATTATCATGCTGGTGAGCTGATTGTTTACGAATATAACCGCAAAACCTGTGAGCTGTCCGAGCGCTCTGTTAAAAGATTTATTGTTACAAACTCGGACCTCAAAATCCTTTTGGCAGAGCTACAAAACATACAGAATCCCAAACATTGGCTTTACCAGTCCTGGTTTGGGGAAGAAATCCGCAAGGCGTGGCTGGAACATATTCAGTCCGTTTTTCAGACATTGAGTAAACATACACATAACGGAAAGGAGGCCCGGAATGGCTGATTTGCAGATGGCGCTTGAGGAAGCCTTCAAGCTGAACCGGGATATTGAACGGTTCCTCAAGTTCACCACATACCCTGACTATTGCGATCTGAGCGGCCTGGACATTGACTTCAACGATGGTGAACAGCTTCTGATCTGGGAAGAGCTGCGGGTTATCACCGACCGGCTGGCGGATGTGCAGGACTTCATTTCCTACCTTGCCCGCCCTATCGTGGAAATGAGCCGCCTGCGGAAAGGGATTGCCGAGAAGTACCGGACGGCAAAGGGGCATTATTACGACTGCGGCAGCATCATTGAAGCCCTGGTGTCGGATGAATACCACGAGGTCCCCTACTGGACCCGAACGACCGTGGAACACAATGGAAAGGACTACTATCTGGTTGGATACCGGAGCGTGCCCATGAAGAGCCTGCGTGTCCGGGTGCGGTCCGCCGGGTAGAGCGCCAGACAGAACAAGCCGTCCCCGCAACTGACTGAAATCGGTTGTGGGGGCGGCTTCTTTGCGTTTAAGGAGACAAATATGCCATATAATCTGGACTATTTTTACGGAGCTGAATCGGAACAGTTCAGCTTCTACCGTATCCCGAAAATCCTCTTTACCGACCCGCGCTACAAGCCCGTTTCCCTGGAAGCCAAAGTTCTCTACGGCCTCTTGCTGGACCGCATGAGCCTGTCCATGAAGAACGGCTGGACTGATGCCGGAGGCCGGGTGTTCATCTACTTCGCCCAGGAGGACGTGCAGGACTGCCTGTGCTGCGGGAAAAACAAGGTCATTGCGCTCTTCAAGGAGCTGGAGACCGTGGGCCTGATTGAGCGAAAAAAGCAGGGCCAGGGGAAGCCCGCGAAAATCTACGTCAAGAACTTCGTATCGGAGGACACGTCCCAAAGCAAAACACCCAGCCCTCCCAAAACGGGAAGTGCGGAATCCCCGAAAGAGGACGTGCAGACCTCCCAAAAAAGGACTTCTAAACCTCCTGAAACGGGACTTCCTGACCTCCCAAAACGGGACCCTAATAATACTGAGAAGAATAAAACTGAGCGGAGTGATACTGAACCATCCTCCCCCTCACCCCCTCCGCCTGCCAGACGCTGGGCCTGCCGTCAGGGGATGAGGATGGATGAGATGG
>JAAWBZ010000044.1 GCA_022792945.1 Oscillospiraceae bacterium
CAGGTTGTCCATTTCCACAAACTTGCTGACGAAGCAGAAGCCGCGGGACATGGCTGAGAGCTTTTGCAGGTCCGCCCGGGTCTCCACCGCCGGCGTCATGGACGCGAAGGCCAGATCCACGGACTTTTCCCAGCCCCGCGCAGCCAGGTCCACCTCCGACCAGTCGCAGACGGCGAACTCCGCCGGGACGCCGGCGGACGCGAGGTTTTCCTTTGTATACGCCATCATATGGTCGGCGATGTCCAGCAGCAGCAGCCCGCACCCCAGCCGGGCGAACCGCACCGCGTACTTCCCCGCGCCGCACCCGACGTCCGCCACCCGGCAGCCGGGCCGCAGTGCGCCCGCATCCCGCAGGAACGCCATCAGCCGGTCCGGGTAGCCGCCGTTTTCCTCCCGGACGGTCGCCTGGTAATGCGCCGCCGCCCGGTTCCACCTTTCTTTGACCCCTTCGCCCACGCCCAGCCCTCCTTGATAATATGCTTCCCTGCTATGCTACCAAAAAGAACGCCCGGGCGGAAGCCTCCCCGGGGGATAAAATTTTGCAGGGCCTCCATAGGCTGTACCCCCCACATGGGCAAGCGCTTGACGAAGCTGTCAAAAACGGCTTGCAATTGCCTGCGGTTATGCTACAATCGGCACAGATAGGCTGCCGGTCTGCCGTGCTGAAGGTGCGGTGGTGAAAGTGGAATGGGGTGAGAGTCCCCGCGAACAGGTCACTGTGAAGCTCCAACTGCGGGAGATAAGTCAGACACACGCCGGAGAGGGTGAAGAATTCTTGCACACGCCTGGGATCGGTGCCGGAGCCGCGCAGCCGCGCGTTCTTCAGCCTGTGCCGCAAAGCGTGGACGGAGCAGGCTTTTTTCACCGCAAAACAAGAAAGCCTTTCGCAAAGTTTCGGGCTTTGCGAAAGGCTTTTTCTGTTTTAAGTATAGCAGATACAGGCAAAAAGTCAACACACGTTTTTTCTTTCTATGAAAAAACGTGTCTGTATTAGACCACTAGAGCAGGAAAACTGATGGTACAAGCGTTCTGCCGGAGGATTTCGCCGTCAAAAAAATGGTCAGTCAGGAGGACGGCATCATGGCACGGAAAGGCGAAAACATCTACAAACGGCGCGACGGAAGATGGGAGGGGCGGTATCTCTGCGGCAGAAAACCGGACGGCCGCGCCCGCTACGCGTCCGTCTACGGAAAATCCTACACCGAGGTCCGGGAGCGGCTCCGGCCTCTCAGGGCGGCGGAGGCGGCAAAGCTGCCCCGCTGCCCGCTGACGGTCCCAGCGCTCTTTCTCGGCTGGCTGGAGGCGAAGCGGAGCCAAATCAAGCCCTCCAGCTTCGCGCGGTACGAAATGCTGGTGCGCCGCCACATTCTGCCCGCCCTGGGGGCGGCGCAGGTGCGCACGCTGACGGCGCAAAAGCTCCGCGGCTTTGTGGACGGCCTCCTGCGCGACGGGCGGCTGGACGGGCGCGGCGGCCTGTCGCCCAAGACGGTGGGCGACATCGCGGCCGTCTGCAAGTCGGCCCTGCGGCTGGCCCGGCGGCAGTACGCGCTGGCGCCGGACCTGCTGGAATTCTCCGCGCCCCCGGTCCGGCGGCGGCCCGCGGAGGTCCTGAGCGAGCAGGAATCCGCGCAGCTCACCCGGGCGGCGCTGGCGGGCTGGGACCTGCAATCGGCGGCATACCTGCTCTGCCTCAACACCGGCCTGCGGCTGGGGGAGGTGTGCGCGCTGAAGTGGTCCGACCTGGACCTTGCCGGGGGCGTCCTGCGGGTGTCCCGCACGGCCATCCGGCTGAAGGGCGGCCTGACGGTCCAGACGCCCAAGACGGCCGCCTCCGCCCGGACCATTCCCCTGACGGCGCAAATGCTCTCGCTGCTGGCGCAGCGCCGCGGCGGCGCGGCGGCGGACGCCTATCTCCTGACCGGCAGGACGGACCGCCCCATGGAGCCGCGGACGGTCCAGTACCGCTTTCACCGCTTCCTCCGGCAAAACGGCCTGAAGGACCGCAATTTCCACACCCTGCGCCACAGCTTCGCCACCCGCTGCATGGCCTGCGGCGCGGACGCCAAGCTGCTCAGCGAGATCCTGGGCCACAGCAGCGTCCGGACGACGCTCCAGCTCTACGTCCACCCCAGCCTGGCGCAGAAGCGCGCCTGCCTCGCCGCCGCCAGCACCCTGGCCGCGTGAGGAAATGCGCCGTCAGAAATCTGGTCCCGGACTGGGGCGAAAGCCCCGCAGGTACGGGGCAATATGACGTTTTTTCGCAAAGCCCGAAACTTTGCGAAAGCGCCGTATTTCACCGCATTTTCATTGAATTTCATACGCTGCATCGTGTTACCCGTGATGACTGCCGTTCGCGGCAGGCGCGGTAATGAGGAAATCCGGTGGGCGGCACAGCCGCTCGGCCGTTTTGGCGGTCCAGTCCGGAGCATATCCGTTGCTGTATGCGTGGGAGTCTGTGCTTTTTCGGCGTGAGCCGGTCACTGGGAAACTGGGAAGGCGAAGCACAGGCGCGGGGGCTTCCGCTCCCAAACACGCGAGCCAGAAGACCGACGATGCAGAAATTTGAGCTGCGAGAAAATCGGTCGCGCCGGGGAGACCCGGCGCGATATTTTTTTGAATACCGTGTCGTTGTGGCCCCACGGGGGCTGAACAAGGGAAGCCGGTGAGAATCCGGCGCAGGCGCGCTGCTGTGTGCGTGTTGCGGCGGCGAGTGCCATTGCCCGAACGGGCGAGAAGGCGCCGCCGTGGGAAAACGCAAGCCAGAAGACCTACAACGACGGGCATTGCCGGGCTACGCCCCAAATGGCGATTCCACATTGCGGACAGGCGAAGTCTGCCCGTTGGGAAAGGAGTCGCAAAAATGGATCGGAGAGCGTACTTTTCGCAGGTGCTTCAGGAGCGGCTGGCCCATGAGACGAAGCTGGCGTTGGAGGCGCGGCACCGGCAGTTTGCCGAAGCGCACGGCAGGGATACCAACACGCAGCTTCTGGCCTATGTGTGCCAGTACGCCAGGCAGCTGGGCCATACGCCCATCGCCGGGGAGGTCATCGGCGGACCGTTCATTGAGCAGCGGTTCGGCGGCTGGAGGCGGGTCGTCGCCGCGTCCGGCCTGCCGCCGGTGCCCCGCAAGGCGCCCCCGCCCAGCCAGCGGGCGATCTACAAGGAGGAGTACCAGCGCCAGCTCCAGAAGCGCAAGGAGGAAAAGGCGCGGCGGGCCACCCGCAAGACCGAATCGCAGAAGCTGCACGAAACGCTTGCAGCGCAGGACCAGGCCTGGGGCGAGGCGCACCGGAACGACAGCGACGAGGCGCTGCTGGCCTATCTCCGGTCGCGGGCGGAGAACTTTGACGAGCCGCCGGCCAGGGACGATATTCTGGGCGGGCGCTACCTGGCCCGCCGCTTCGGCGGCTGGCGAAAGGCGCTGGAGCTTTCCGGCATGGTGTGGGGCAAAGGCGGGGAGGGCGGCAAACGCGCCGATCCCGCGGAGCCAAGTGAATAGCCGCCGCGCACACGCCGTCTGGCTGTGTGCGGACGGTGAAAATATGTGTGTAAAGGAGTCAAAACATGAAAAAGCGAATTTTGAGCCTTCTCCTGGCCCTGACGCTGACGCTGGGCCTGCTGCCCGGCGCGGCCTGGGCCGGGGATGGCGGCGCGCAGCCGCTCCCGGACGAGACCGCCGCCCCGGCGGAGACCATGCCGGAAGCGGACACATCCGCCCCGGCGGAGGACGCGCCCGGGGAAGCGGAGCCGGCACCGACGGCGGACGGGACGGAAAAGCCCGCCAGCCCGGAGATTGCATCGGAAGCAGGCGGTTTGGGGAAATCACATACCATCTATTCGGACGACAAGATGCCGGCGATGAGCGTTAAACTGGTTAAGAATGGCGGATATGAAGCGGTCAAGGCCACGGTGCAGCAGGCAACTGCCGCTGATGGACCATATGCTGACACAGCCACATCTCTTAAATTGAATAAAGTGCACCTTGCCGGTAACATGCAGGCTAGCCTTACATCGGAAAAGCCCAACACTGCTGGAACTTACTACTTCCGGGTAAAGCTGGTCCACACGAAAGGCGGGCAGGAATCGGAGCCGACTTATACCTCCTCCGTTATGACGGTCAACGTGCGGTCGGGGCAGCGTCCCGCCATGGTGGTGCAAAAGCCGCATCTTTTGGGGGAGAACAACAGCGTCGGCGCGGAAGTGACCGAAAAGATCACGCTGGTTTTACCGAGTGAGGAACTTCCCCGTCGGGTCCAATACGGACAATTCCACAGCTCAATTGTTCGCATTGATAAGGCTGGGAATGACGGAACCACCAACTGGGATCTGGACAAATATACCTTTGCCGGCTGGCAGATCAACGGCGCTTTCTACCCCGCCGATACAACTGCAACGATCACGGCGGAGACCACTGTTCCCACCGGGGGGACCTGGGCGGATTATTACAGCAGCAGCGATTGGAAGCTGTCTGTCTACAATGACCTGAGCCGCGGATCGTATGAGATCGGTTACTCCGATAATTACAGTGGTGTACACGAGGTCCTTAAGGATTTTGATGTATATCCTCTTTTCAAAGAAGAGCAGATTCAATTCACCCCTACGTTGGTCGAAACCACTGGCGGCACCGTCAGCCGTCTGCACAAAACGGGTGAGACCCATACGCTGACGGCTGTTCCCGCAGAGCGCTATGCCTTTGACCACTGGGAGCAGTCCGCCGATGGGACAAACTGGACGAAAATCGAAGGGGCGGAGGCTGTCACAGAGGTGACCCTGACCGCCAACACCTCCTATCGGGCAATTTTCAAACAGCTGAAGCTGGAAAAGGTAGAGGTCGGCAGTTATGCCCTGCCCGCGCAGGGGGATGACTGGCAGCTCAACCTGAAGGCCACGCTGAATATGCAGCTGACGAACGATGCGGCTTTTCAGATCTCAGTCTATGAGGGGGCAGACAACAGCGGCAAAAAGCTGGGCGATGCGACGATTAATATATGGGCAACCGAAGATTGGCCGGAAGGCCCTGAGATCGAGCTGAAGGCGAAGCTGACGAGCCGGCCCAGCTCGAATACAGCCCAGATCTATGCGGTGGTGACGCTGCCCGCCGGCGCCCAGGCTGCCGCCGGCTACACGCTCAAGGGAACGCTGGACGTGACGCCGGCCAGCGTGGTGAAAAGCTCGGTGGAGGACCTGTTTTTCCAAGGAAAAGCGGTGGGAACCTACACCCTGTCGGCCACGGGAGACCCTGCGCCGCAAAGCATCACATGGTCCGGCGGAAACGAAACCAGCGTACCCAGCGGCACGGCCCTTGGCAAGACTTATATCGACCCCAGCACCGGTGTGGTGAGTTATACACGGGGATACGTAGACGCGGACGCGCAGTTTGTGGCTGACGCCGGGGACGGCCGCGTCGCCATGAGCAGCTTGACGGTTAAAAAGCACATGCGTGCGATCCGGCTGAAGGACGCGCCGCCCAAGCTCGTGGAGGGGCAGAGCGCGGAATGCGAGATTGAGTACAACGAGCCGCATACTAAGGCCTCTCTGGTAACGCTCACATCCTCGGATGAGAGCATATTTACCGCGAAGACCGTCGCAAATGCCGACGGAAATATCAAAAGCATCGAGCTGACCGGCGTCGGCGCCGGAACGGCGGCACTGACCATTCAAACAGGCGGCGCGGACGCGCCGGCAAAGACCTATTCCATCACCGTGGCCGACCCCGCCACCGCCATCATCGGCGTTACGGTCGCGCCCAAGACCGCGGAGGTGCAGACCGGGGAGACGGTGCAGCTCAGCGCCGTCATCACGCCGGAGAACGCCGTGGGGACCGTGCAGTACCTGAGCGGCACGCCCGCCGTGGCGTCGGTGGACGAGCGGGGGCTGGTGACCGGCATCGCCGCCGGGACCGCAGTTATCACAGCGACTGCCCGCGACGCCTCCGGCAACACAGTGCGCGATACCTGCGAGATCACCGTAAGAGACGATCCCTATTCCGTCAAGGTCTATGTGCCCAAAGCTACCGTGGGGAGCATCACCTTTACCGCCACCGCCGGCTTTGACGCCGACAACCGGGACATTCCGGGCAGTGCGCTCAAAGCGAATAAGGATACAGAGACGGACACAGCGTATGACATCTATACCATGGAGCTTAAGGAGGGCGTCTACTCCTTCCGCGCCACGGATCCGTCCGGCAAGAGTCTGGGCGGCGGCGCCTTCCGTGTCCCGGCAGAGGCGACCGGCGGCTGGCAGGGCGGCGGTACCCAGAGCCGCGGAGAGACCAAGGTCCATCTGCGGGTCACCGAATGGTATGTGAAAAATGAGTACGACGGCCAGAAAGCGTCGACCTCGGATTACACCGTGAAGGTGCTCAACAAGCTCGGCACGGTGACCGTCGGCGAACCGTATACCAATGCCGCGGGATATGAATGTTACCCGGCTCTGAGCTATGTGAACGGCAACGCGCTGCTCTATTACTGCACGGCGACGCCGTCCGAGGCATACGCCGCCGCACATAATGTCGGCGCCAGAACCTTCTCCAATTTGGCGATCACTACCGGAACGGAACCCTATGCCAGCGATATTACCCTTAACGAGGTGCAGACCTTTACCATCAACGCCCCCGCCGGAACGACGGCGGCAGTCTTTCAGCAGACCCTGAACTTCAACACGGAGCGCATTGCGCCGACCTCGACAGAAACGCAGGCGGACGGAACCGTGGATTACATCTTCCGCGTGACGCCCAGCAGCAACCTGACCTGGCGGGCTTCCATGGAAGGCAAGCGGACGCAGGCGGGGTATTATCAGAAAACATTTGCGGGCGCCGAAAGTAAGAGCAACCGGGTAGTAGTTGATTTTGGCGACGGCGCGCCCGACTGGCAGGATACCTCCGGCCTGGGCTTGGCGGAAAGCAGCCTGTTGCTGAACGTCAACGAGCGCAACAAGCTGGATCTGACCGTCGGTGAAAGCTATAAGCTCCGCGCTTACCGGGCCGCATGGCAGATCACCAACAACGACTCCTCCAACATTTTGATCGAGCCGGATTTCCATTACAATATTCTCTCCGGCAGCGATGTGATCAGCCTGACCCCCACGATCAGCGGCAATCAGAACTCCGGCGATAACTGCGCCTGGATCACCGCGAAGAAGGCGGGCGTCGCTGTTGTAGAAGTGACCTACGACGCAATCGACGTCAAAAATCACAGCTGGGAGCAGAGCATCCCCACCTTCGGGGCCTGCGATCCCCGCCGCACGGGTGTGTTTGTTGTAACCGTGGGCAGCGGATACGGTAATGTGGCCGAGCTGAACTGGGATTGTGAACACGATATGGTGTATTTCACGGAGGATGCCGGCAAATGGACCGTCGCACCGGTGGGAGATCAGGTGACAGTATCTGTTGCCACGGTGTACAAAGGCGTCCTCGGTGAGTGGCAGAGCGTCGCTGGCAGCAACGGAAGCTATCAGGTGCCGATCGCGTCCGGGAACAATCTTGTGCGCGTGACCGCCAACGGCGTGACAGATTATCAGGTGGTCCGCGGCTCTAAGCTGGAGGCGGTCATCACCAACCTGACCGGCGAGGCGAGCGGACGCACGGAGGTCCATCCCGGTGACCAGCTGAAGATCGGCTTTAAGGGGCTGTATAACCCGGTTCCCAAATTTGCCGGAATTTACAATACCTATCCCCGCTCTTTCGCTTACCGTCTGGGGGAAATGCCGGTTGCCAGCACGCAGGGTCAGTATGATATGATCGTGCAGACCATGACAGTGACGGTACCTGATGATGCGGCAGGTTCCATTACGCTCACCAAGGGTGTGATCGAAAACAGTGCCTTTGGCTCTAAATGGGGCGCCCACCGCCAGCTTACCGATGTGGGCGTTCCGGCCAACTTCAACGCCAGCATTATTGACATGAAGGACGTACCTTTGCCCGACATCACGATCCCGGTGGCGCGGCTTTCCAGCGATGAGGCAAAGCAGGAGGCCAAGAAGACTGTCACGGATGCCTACGGGAAATATCAGAGCTCCAATTATACGGCGGAAAACTGGGCTAAAATCGGAGAGATCAAAGCGAAAGCCCTTCAGGATATCGACGCGGCAGAGACATTGTCTGCCGTGACCGAGATCAAAAACACCGCGTTGTCCGCCATGGCAGCCATTGCACGGATCCCTGCTCAGAAACCTGTCGATCCTGCCGGCATCCACAAAACGCATACCCGGAGTTATTACAAAACCACGGGCTTGACATTTGATGTTGCTGACCCCGCCGGCTATGTCACTGTCAGCTTTGTGGATTATGGAGAGCGTCTCAACGACGCCGATTTTGAAACGCCCCTGGGCCTGCTGGTGGATACGACCCGAGTCCCGTTTAAAGCAGGTGACAGCATTGCGGATGTAACGGTGCGGCTGCTGGATGCACTGGGTATCCAGTATAGCTATACCGGCGAGGTGGATAACGGATTTTATCTGGCATCCATTAAAAATTTCAAGCTTTCCGATGGCACGGTGGTGGAATCCTTCGGCGAGTGTGATTCCGGCGCCGGTTCCGGTTGGATGATCACCTCCAACAACTGGTTTATCAACCGTTCCGCCGCAGAATTTGAGGTGGAGGACGGCGATGTGATCAAGTGGCAGAATACCTGCCAGTTGGGTAAAGACATTGGCTGCGATTGGGCCAATCCCAGCGCAAAGATCACTGGCTTCCGTTTCCAGAGGAACTATGGGACGCTGTCGCCTGCGTTCAGTGATTCGGTGCAGGATTATATCTATACAATTCCCGCTTCTGTGCAGACGATCTCCCTGGAAGCGGAAATGGCGAATTACTGGTCGATCCTGACCTGCACCAGCGAGGGCACTTCCTATAAGCCGATGCAGGCGATCCCCGTAAAGAACGGGACGGTTATTACCTTTACCAGCAGCTTTGCCGAGTACGCTGGAGATCCGGCTTCGGACACGGATACTCGCACCATTACCATTCAGGTCAGCGGAGAAGCTGCTGTAACAACACCAAGCACACAAAAACCGGTAAAACCTGCTGTCAGCGTAACGGTCAAACCAGAAGCTACCGTCAACGCCAGCGGAGAGGCCCAGGCAACCGTAAGTGAGAAAGATCTCAATACGACCATCGATCAGGCCAAGACCGAGAAGGCCGACAAGA
The DNA here is from genome assembly GCA_022792945.1 of Oscillospiraceae bacterium. Lineage (GTDB taxonomy): Bacteria > Bacillota > Clostridia > Oscillospirales > Oscillospiraceae > Avoscillospira_A. The sequence goes on from JAAWBZ010000044.1 coordinate 9,146, forward strand.
TCGTCATTGAGCCGGAGATCACCGGCGACGCCTCCAAGGTCAGCGTGGAGCTGCCCAAGAGCGCGGTGGGCGGCATCGTCCAGGACACCGGCGCGGCCCTCAGCGTCAAGACCGGGGTCGGCACCGTGACCATCCCGCAAAAGAGCCTGGAGGAGCTGAGCAAGCATGCCGGCAGCAAGGTCACCCTCTCCGCCGAGGCGCTCAAGAGCGCCGACGGCAAGCCGAGCGGCCAGACGAGGATCGAGATTGCCGTGGACGGCAAGGCCGTGGAAAAGCTCTCCGGCGGCGTCACCGTGGCGGTGCCCGCCAAGACTGCCGGCAGCGGCAGCGTCCTGGTCCTGGTCCAGGCGGACGGCACCGAAAAGGTCATCAAGAAATCCGCCCTGGACGGCGAGGCTTTGGCCGGCATCGTGGACGGCTCTTGCACGGTCCGCGTGGTGGACAACGCCAAGCCCTTTGCCGACACCGAAAACCACTGGGCCAAGGACGCCGTGGCCTTCGCCTCCAGCCATGAGCTGTTCAGCGGCACCGGCGCTGACACCTTCGCCCCCAACGCGCCTATGAACCGGGCCATGCTGGCCACCGTGCTCTTCCGCCTGGAGGACGCCAAGGCTGACGGCAAGGCGGACTTCGCCGACGTGGCCGGCGGCGCCTGGTACGCCGACTCCGTGGCCTGGGCCAGCCAGGCCGGCATCGTCTCCGGCACCGGGAATGGCTTCGACCCCAACGGCAATGTCACCCGGGAGCAGCTGGCAACTATGCTCTACCGCTACGCCAGGACCCTGGGCATGGACGTGGCCGCGCAGGGCGACCTCGGGCGGTTCGCCGACGGCGGCAAGACCTCCGCCTGGGCCAGGGACGCCATGGGCTGGGCCGTGGGCAGCGGCCTGATCTCCGGCAAGGGCAACGGCTCGGTGGATCCCGCCGGCTCCGCCACCCGCGCCGAGGTCGCGGCCATCATGCAGCGCATGGTCAAGCTGATGGTCCGGTAATCTGATCACAGAACTCCTGCCCTTCGGGGCAGGAGCGTCTGTGTTTCTGCAACCGTAAAAAACGCGGCGCACCGCCGCGATCAAGGGGGAATTTTCATGAACAACATCCGCACACGCCGCGCCCTGAGCCTGCTTCTGGCCCTTTCCCTGCTGCTGGGCCTGGCGGTCACCGCCTCGGCGAAAGTGTCCGACCAGGCGCTGGCCGACGCCATCACCGACACGGCGCAGTATATGTACAAGACCGTCAAAAATCCCCAGGTGGGCTCCATCGGCGGCGAGTGGGCCGTGCTGGGGCTGGCCCGGTCGGGATACGCGGTCCCGATGGAATACTACCAAGACTATTATGCCACCGTGGAAGCCTATGTCCGGGCCTGCAACGGGCAGCTGCACGACAAAAAGTACACCGAATACTCCCGCGTCATCGTGGCCCTCTCGTCCATCGGCAAGGACGCCCGGGACGTGGCCGGGTACGACCTCACAAAGCCCCTGGGCGACTACGACAAGACCATCTGGCAGGGGATGAACGGCCCCATCTGGGCGCTCATCGCCCTGGACAGCCGGGATTATCCCATGCCCCGGAACCCCGAGGCCAAGACCCAGGCCACGCGGCAGATGTACATCGACCGGATCCTCTCCTGCCAGCTGCCAGACGGCGGGTGGAGCCTCTTCGGCGGCACCTCGGCGGCCAGTTCCGGCGACGGTGTCTCCGACCCGGACATCACCGGCATGGCCCTCCAGGCCCTGGCCAAGTACCAGGACCAGCCGGCGGTGAAGAAGGCTACGGAGGAAGCGCTGGATTGTATGTCCAAGCGGCAGGATGCCCAGGGCGGCTTCGCCTCCTGGGGTACCACCAATTCCGAGAGCTGCGTGCAGATGATCTGCGCCCTGGGCGAGCTGGGCATTTCCCTGGACGATTCTCGGTTCGTCAAGAACGGCAAAACCATGCTGGACAACCTGATGACCTTCTACAAAAAGGGCAGCGGCTTCCTCCACACCATGGACGGCTCCGGCTCCAACCAGATGGCCTCGGAGCAGGGCTTCTACGGCCTCATCGCCGCGCAGCGGATGCAGGCGGGCAGGAACAGCCTCTACCGCATGGGCGACGCCATCACCGTGCCCGAGGGGAGCGGCGGCCTGACCCGCGGCCAGGGGCTGGCGGGCAAGCACGCCGACGTGAAGGCCGTGCCCATGAAGGAGCCGGGCAAGACCTTCGACGATATCACCGGCGACCACGCCCACAAGAACCAGCCTGCCATCGAGGCCATGGCCGCCCGGGGCATCCTCAGCGGCAAGGGCGACGGCCTGTTCCACCCCGGCGACAGCATGACCCGGGCGGAGTTCGCCGCCACCGTAGTCCGGGCGCTGGGCCTCCAGCCCAAGGCGACGAACGCGTTCACCGACGTGACCGCCGACAAGTGGTACGCCCCCTATGTGGGGACGGCCTCGGCCTGTGGCATCATCACCGGCGTCGGCAACGGAAAATTCAATCCCAATGGCACCATCACCAAGCAGGAGGCGGCGTCCATGATAGCCCGGGCGGCGAAACTGTGCGGCCTGGACACGGCGCTGGACGCCGGTGCGGTGCGGGATGTGCTGGCGCAGTTCACCGACTATGTGAAGACGCCGGAGTGGGCGCGGCAGAGCCTGGCGTTCTGCTACCAGGCGGGCATCCTGGACGACAGCGCCCTGACCATCCAGGGGACCGCCGTGATGCAGCGCGGCGAGATCGCCCAGATGCTGTTCAACCTGCTGGGTAGCGCCAATCTGCTATAGGAGCAGTTTGTTGGGCTTCGCCCAAACCCACCAGGGCTCCGCCCTGGACCTGCCGCCTTTTGAAAAAGGCGGGCGAAAACTTTTGATTGGGCGGCATATGCCGTGGAAGGAAGAAAAATATGTGGTGGAAACAGAACAAATGGAAGGTCCTGATCCCGGTTCTGGCGGTGATCGTGCTGGCGGCGGCGTTCTGGTACGGCGGCGGCGCGCCGGGGCTTCAGGGCTGGACCGTGGACCCGCCCGCGCCGACCCCGCCGCCCCGGCTGGAGGCGCAGCCGGAGGAAACCCCGGACCGCGTTGAGGAACCGGAGGTCCGGCCGGAGGAACCAAAACCGGATAAAACTGCTGTGAAGCCGGAGGAAGCTCCGGAACCGGCCCCGGAGGAAGCGCCCGAGATTCCGGAGGAAACGCCCAAGGCTCCGGAGGAACCCCCCGAGGAAACAGCCGCTCCAACCCCGGAACCGACCCCCGCCCCGGCGAAACCGGAAACACCCGCCGAGGGGCTGGAGACCCGTCCCGGCGGCGCGGATGGGGGCCTCACGGCCACGGACAAGGTGGCCCTGGCGGCGGAGATCGCCGGCGGCTCGTCCCCCGGCGTGGCGCCCGGGGATAAAGCCTACTCCGAGGCCCAGGGCATGGTCATCGACCCCAACACCGGCAAGGACCAGTACCTCACCGACCCGGTCCCCGCGGGCAAGCCCCTGCCCGTGGAGCCGCAGAACACGACCATTTCCGACACCGCCTGCACCTGCACAATCTCCATCTCCTGCGCCACCATCCTCGACCATATGGACTGGCTGGACCCGGAGAAGGCGGAGCTGGTCCCCGAGGACGGCTGGATCCTGCCGCCCACGCAGGTCACATTTTATGAGGGCGAAAGCGTGTTCAACGTCCTGCAAAGGACCTGCAAGCAGAACAAAATCCACATGGAATTCGAGAACACCCCCATGTACAACTCCGCCTATATCGAGGGCATCCACAACCTCTATGAGTTCGACTGCGGCGAGCTGTCCGGCTGGATGTACAAGGTCAACGAATGGTTCCCCAACTACGGCTGCTCCCGCTACGCCCTGAAGGACGGCGACACCATCTGCTGGGAGTACACCTGCGACTTGGGCGTCGACGTCGGCGGTTTCTACGCCACCGGAGGCTGAGGGATGCGGCACCGCGACACATTTTCCTCCTGCCATCCTTTGGTGAATTTCCTCTATTTCGCCCTGGTGCTGGTGTTCACCATGTTTCTCACCCATCCGGCGGCGCTGGGGATCTCCCTGGGGTGCGCCGTAGCGTACAGTATCTCCCTCAGCGGGCGGAAGGCCGTGCGGATGCAGCTGGTGTTCCTGCTGCCCATGGTGCTGGTGGCCGCCGTGGTCAACCCGGCCTTCAACCACGAGGGGGCGACGATTCTGGCGTATCTGCCCACCGGGAATCCCCTGACGCTGGAGAGCATCCTCTACGGCGTCTCGGCGGCGGTGCTGCTGGCGGCGGTCATCACCTGGTTTTCCTGCTACACCGCCGTCATGACCTCCGACAAGTTTGTATATTTATTCGGCCGCGTCATCCCGGCCCTCTCCCTGGTCCTCTCCATGACGCTGCGCTTTGTGCCGAAATTCAAGGCGCAGCTGCGGGTGGTCAGCGAGGCGCAGCGGTGCGTGGGGCGGGACGTGTCCGACGGGCCGGTGCTGCAAAGGGTCAAAAACGCCGTCAAAATTTTGTCCATCCTGGTCACCTGGGCGCTGGAGAACGCCATCGAGACCGCCGACAGCATGAAGAGCCGCGGCTACGGCCTCCCGGGCCGGACGGCGTTCTCCATCTACCGCTTTGATGACCGGGACCGGGCGGTGCTGGCGTGGCTGCTGGGGTGCGGTTTCTTCGCCGCCTGCGGCTGGGCGGCGGGGGGCCTCTACTGGCGCTGGTACCCCACGGTCAAATGCGCGGCCCTCACGCCGCTGACCGGCAGCTTCCACCTGGCGTTCCTGGCCCTCTGCCTGACGCCGGTGATCTTAGACCGAAGGGAGGAACGGGTTTGGAAACGTTTGCGGTCCGAAATCTGACCTTCGCCTATCCCGAGCAGGCGGAAAACGCCCTCACGGACCTGACGCTGGACGTCCGGCAGGGGGAGTTCCTGGTCCTCTGCGGCCCCTCCGGGTGCGGAAAAAGTACGCTTTTGCGGCAGTTCAAGACGGTTCTGGCCCCCCACGGGACCAGAACGGGGGAAATTCTTTTCGAGGGGACGCCCCTGGACAGCCTGGACCAGCGGACGCAGAGCCAGAAGATCGGCTTCGTCCAGCAGTCGCCGGAGAACCAGATCGTCACCGACAAGGTGTGGCATGAACTGGCCTTTGGGCTGGAAAGCCTGGGGTACGACCCGCCGACGATCCGCCGGCGGGTGGCGGAAATGGCCTCGTTTTTTGGCATCCAGACGTGGTTTTATAAGAATGTGACCGAGCTGTCCGGCGGCCAGAAGCAGCTTCTCAATCTGGCCTCGGTGATGGCCATGCAGCCGTCGGTGCTGATCCTGGATGAGCCCACCAGCCAATTAGACCCCATCGCCGCCGGGGATTTCCTGGCGACGCTGGGGAAGATCAACCGGGAATTGGGCACCACGATTTTGCTCACGGAGCACCGCCTGGAGGACGCCTTCCCCCTGGCCTCCCGGGTGGCGGTGCTGGACAAGGGGCGGCTCCTCTGCGACGGGACGCCCGCCGAAGTCGGCGCGGCCCTGCGGGCAGCGGGGCATGGGATGTTCCTGGCCATGCCCACGGCCATGCGCGTCTGGGCGGCGGTGGAGAGCGATACGCCCTGCCCGGTGACGGTCCGGGAGGGGCGGGACTGGCTGCATCAATATGCAAATTCGAGTGAATTCTATGCGATCCCGGACGAGGCGGTCCACACCTATCCCGACGAAACCGCCATCGAGGCCGGCGCCCTCTGGTTCAAGTACGAAAAGGACCTGCCGGACGTGGTGAAAGGGCTGACTTTGACGGTCCGGAAGGGCGAATTCCTGGCCTTGCTTGGCGGCAACGGCACGGGCAAGACCACGTCGCTGAAGCTGCTGGCGGGCATCCTGAAGCCCTACCGCGGCGAGGTGAAGCTCAGCGGCACCGTCGGCGTTCTGCCGCAGAATCCGCAAGCATTGTTCGTGAAAAAGACGGTCCGGGAGGACCTCTACGAGCTGCTGCCGAAAGGGGACCCGGACAACGGCGCCAAAGCGGCCCACGTCACGGCCCTCTGCCGCCTCACAGACCTGCTGGACCGCCACCCCTACGACCTCTCCGGCGGCGAGCAGCAGCGGGCGGCGCTGGCGAAGGTCTTGCTGCTGAATCCCGATATCCTGCTGCTGGACGAGCCGACTAAGGGGCTGGACGCGGAGTTCAAGCAGGCGTTCGCCGAAATTTTGCAGGTCCTCCTGCATCGCGGCGTCACCGTCCTCATGGTCAGCCACGACATTGAGTTCTGCGCCCGGTACGCCCACCGCTGCGCCCTGTTTTTCGACGGAAATATCGTCACGGAGGGTACGCCCAGGACGTTTTTCTCCGGCAACAGCTTCTACACCACCTCCGCCAACCGCATGGCCCGGGGCCTCCTGCCAGGGGCGGTGACGGCGGAGGACGTGATCGCCGCCTGCGGCGGGGCGGTCCCCGAGCCGCCGGGATTGCCCAACGATATCCCGCCCATGCCCGCGCCGAAGCCGGAGACGGCGGCGTGGAAGCCGAAAAAGCTCCCCTGGTGGCGGAAACTGGGGGCGGTCCTCTCTGGTGCGGTGTCTCTGGTCCTGTTCCTCGGCTTCATGGGGACCGTGGACCTGACCGCGCTGGTAGATTCGACTGGGACCACCGCCGCAGGGCGGAACACCGTGCCGCAGTACCTCCTGTTCTGCGCGGCGCTGTTCGTCTTTGGCTCCTGCGTCACCCGCCGGAACCACCAGCCGGACTATTTGCAACAGACGCCTAGGGAAAAACGCAAGCTGACCAAGCGCACCATCGCCGCCACGGCGTTGATTCTGCTCTTAATCCCCCTGACGCTGTTTATCGGCATCTACTATCTGGCGGGCAAAAAGTACTACTTCATCTCGCTTCTCATCCTTTTTGAAACGATGATCCCCTTCTTTCTGGTGTTCGAGGGACGAAAGCCCCAGGCGCGGGAATTGGTCCTCATCGCGGTGCTCTGCGCCATCTCGGTGGCGGGCCGGGCGGTGTTCTTCATGCTGCCGCAGTTCAAGCCGGTGATGGCCATGACCATCATCGCGGGTGTGGCCTTCGGCGGCGAGACAGGCTTCCTGGTGGGGGCGCTGACCATGCTGGCATCCAATATGCTCTTTTCCCAGGGTCCGTGGACGCCGTGGCAGATGTTCGCCATGGGCATCATCGGGTTTCTGGCGGGCGTCCTGTTCCGCAAGGGCCTCCTGCGCCGGACCCGGGGGGCACTGTGCGTCTTCGGGGCGCTGGCGGCCATCGTCATCTACGGCGGCATCATGAACCCGGCCTCGGCGCTGATGTGGGCGCGGGACCTCAACTGGAAAATTCTTCTCACCTACTACATCACCGGCTTCCCCATGGACTGCGTCCAGGCCGCCGCCACCTGGATCTTCCTCTGGTTCGCAGCAGAACCCATGCTCGAAAAGCTCGACCGCATCAAGACCAAATACGGGCTGGTGGAATAAACGATCCCGACGTTCAGAATTTGGACGCCCATAGGTGGCTCTATCACTTTTATACTGCGTGAAAGGGATGAAAATGGGGCTGGTTGGCCTTTTATCCGCCGCATAAGAGTCAAAAACTACACCGGACAATAGCCCCCGCAAAGGTATTTTATGCCTTTGCGGGGGGGTTCTATATGCCGTGTGCCGTGAAAGCCGCTCCGATCTGCAAGGATCGAAGCGGCTTTTACGGCATAGGGAAGCAGCCAACCTTCCACTGCCGCGGTCCTCCGCTTCTGAGATTTTTCAATCTCAGAAGAAATGGAGGTCTGCCGTATGGCAGAGAAAAAAGAATATTGGCTTTATGTACAGGATACGCCTGTGGCCGTATCGCGGGAGGTTTATCAGGCTTATTACAGCGGTAAGCGGCAGGAAAAGACACAGACGGAGAAGGATGCGCGTCACGGTGTGGTTTCCTATCACGCGCTGGACAGAGTCGGTGCTTCCGGCGAGGAATGGGCTATAGACAACAATGCGCCGGCTGTAGAAGATGCCGCGATGCACCGCATTCTGTATGAAGAACTGCACAAGTGCCTGGATCTGCTTCCAGACGCAGATCTGGAACTGCTAAACGCTATTTATTTTGAGGGCCTCACGGAGCGGCAGTTTGCGGCACGGATGGGTATCCACTATATGACGGTCCATAATTGCAAGGTTAGAATTCTCCACAGGTTGAAAAAAATGATGCGTTTGTAAAAATTTTTTGGTGCAACCCACTGTCCACTTCGGCTTAGTAGTGAGGGGGTACCGTCCTCCTCACTGCAGCTTGACAACCGAATACCAGCAGTACGGGGAACCGCCCGGACGGACGAGCGTTCCGCAGCGCACGCCAGGACCCGGAGGGGGCTATGCCCCCTCCGGCGAGCGAGGATGCCACCTGCGGAGGCGGCCTTTGGCAAGGCTGCCAGCGTTGACTCCGCCCGGGTCTATAATGAGACACCTTTGGCCGGCATGAGGAATGCCGGCGGGGCTGCCCCTGAGTTGAAAGCAGTAGAGACCCTTGGTATACGCCCGCGCAGGTCTGGCCGGACCTGCCCCGTACTGTTCCCAAGCCGCCGGGGCGCGAGCTGCAAATGCGGCGGCAAATGAACAAAGGGGAAATTATTGTGAATACCTCGGATAACGGGCGAAATGCCCATAACCAAATTGATTTCATTTTTAAGAATTTACTGCCTGCCCACGGCATGACCGAGCGCCCAGTACAAATTGAGTTGGCACACCGGATGCTGGATGCTATGCTGAGAGGCGGGATCGCCCTGTGCGACGCCGGGACGGGCATCGGAAAGACCTATGCCTACTTGATAGCCGGGATCGTGTTTCAGCAGCATCGGACCGGGCCATTTCAGCCTATTCTTATCTCCACCTCCAGCATTGCCTTGCAGAACGCTGTCCAGCAGGACTATCTGCCGTTTTTGTCCAACGTGCTGGGGATGCCCATTCTGGCCATGATCCGCAAGGGCAAATCCCACTATGTGTGCGATGCCCGGCTGGAACGACGGCTGCGGCGGATTGACCGAAGAAAAAAGAATGCGAAAGCGGTGAGCGCGCTGCTTTCTCTGCGAGGCCAGTTGGATATGGACCGGGTATCCCATCTCAGCGGTTACGACCGGGAACGTGTCTGCGTGCCGCAGAACTGTGATTGCAAAAAGGCTGACTGCCGCTACCGTCGCTACGTGGACAGCTGTGAGAGCAGCCAATACCCATTTCAAATCTGCAACCATAATCTTCTCCTGGCCGACGCTATCCATCGCAGCACCGGCCGCAGGCCGATCCTGCCAGACCGTTGCGCCCTCATCATCGACGAAGCCCACAAGCTGCCGGAGGCGGCGCGGGAGATGTTCGGTATCACGCTGGAAGCAGAAGATTTTCAAGCTATGGCACGAAGCCTATGGGCCGAACGATATCTTCTGGCCGCGGAACGCTTGACGGTGCTGTCCAAGCCGTTGTTGAAGAAAATGGTGCTGCCATATGATGAGGACAGGAGCATTGCGGATTTCCTTCGCCAGCTGGTAGGTCCAAACCGGGGCCTAGCTGTGATTCAGCGCCAACTGCGCTGTCTGCTTACGCCGGCCACACGGAGCCAGTTGGAAAAGCTGGCTTCCACTGTACTCCTTTTCCGCGACGGAAACGATGGTATGATGTTCTACACCCAGGAGAACAAACAGAACCACACAACTCTCTGCGCGACGATCACAGACTTGACAGCCCAGCTCCGCAGCACTTTGTGGAGCCAGGAACAGCCAATGATTCTGACCTCCGGCACGCTGGCGGTTGGCAATGACTTTCACAGATTCCGAGCGGACACCGGCCTGACCGCGGACAGCCGTGTCTCGGAATCTGTGTCACTTTCACCGTTTGACTACCGGCAAAACTGCCTTTTGTACTTCCCGCAGCGCCCACCGCGGCGGCAGGAGAAGGGATACGATGACCAACTGGCGGCGGAGATTATTTGCTTATTGGGGGCAACGCACGGTCACGCACTGATTCTCTTCACATCCTACGCCGCCCTGTCTGCCACCCGTGAACGGCTGGCAGAACAGCCGTGGCAGGTGTTCGCGTTGGGGCGAAACAGCGTACATACGGTGGAACAGTTCAAGACAGCACCTGGAAGTATCCTCCTAGCCGCAGGAGCCGCCTGGGAGGGATTCGATTTTCCAGGCGACTGCGTGTCCCTGCTTGTCATCCCACGCTTGCCCTTCCCAAGGCCGGATGCCAGGAAGGAGAAAGAGCGCGAGAACTACCCCACGCTGCGCGAGTTTATTCGCGCCGTCATCATCCCAGAGATGCAGATCAAGCTGAAGCAGGGTTTCGGGCGGGCTATCCGCACGGAGACAGATACCTGCGTGATTGCCATTCTGGACGACCGTGCCGCGCCGGGAGGCCGTTACCATAACGACATCCTGGCAGCGCTGCCGGAGATGCCGATGACAGATGCAGCTGCCGGTGTGGAGCAGTTTATCCGCCGAGTGAAAGGCCCTGACTATTTCCGGGAGGGAGATCGCCATGAACGTGAAAAATGAGATCCAGTACCTCCTCATCACGCGCCTGCTGGCGGACATGGCCCAGGCGGGCTTTTTGACCGCCCTGGAATTGGCGGCGGCCAGGCGGCTGGCGGCGGAGAAATACAGCCCGGAGACTGTCTGGGAATTGGACTAGCTATTTCCCGTGCCATGTGATAGTGTTGGCGTTGTGAAAGGAGGCGTTCGACATGGCAAATGTGAAGATCATTCCTCCGCGGGAGGCGCGGCCCGGCGTGCTGCGCGTGGCGGCCTACTGCCGCGTCAGCTCGGATTCCGCGGATCAGCGCCACTCCTACGCCACCCAGATCCGCAGCTACACCGAGGAAATTGAGCGTCACGAGGGCTGGGATCTGGTGGATATCTACGCCGACGAGGGCCTGACGGGTACCCGGATGGACCGGCGGGACGAGTTCAACCGCCTTCTGGCCGACTGCCGGAAGGGGAAAATCGACCGCATTCTGGTCAAATCCATCTCCCGCTTCGCCCGCAATACCCGCGACTGCCTCACGGTCCTGCGGGAGCTGTCGGCGCTGGGCGTGACGGTCTACTTTGAAAAAGAGAACATCGACACCGGGGCGCTCACCACCGAACTGTTGGTGAGCGTCTCCGGCTCCCTGGCCCAGGAGGAATCGGTGTCCATCTCGAAAAACCAGCGGATCAGCTACCGACGGCGGATGGAGCGCGGGGAATTCAGCACTTGCAAGGCGCCCTTCGGCTATCGGCTGCGCAATGGAACCGGGCTTGAGATCGTTCCCGAAGAAGCAAAATGGGTGCAATGGGCTTACCAAGCTTATCTTCGCGGCGCCAGCATGGCGCAGATTGCCGACCATCTAACGTGCCACAACGTCCATCTGGACACCAAGACCCGGTGGTGGGAATACGCCGTCAAATATATGCTGACCAACGAGAAATACATTGGGGATTCCCTTTGCCAAAAGACCTATACAACCGCGTTTCCGTATGTCAGGCATCAAAATCACGGAGAGATGGACCAATATTACATTGAAAACACACATCCGGCGATTATCTCCCGCGACGTGTTCCAACGCGTCCAAAGGCTGATCGCGGAAAAGGCCCCACCGCCGCAGTGTGAACATAGGACGTACCCATTCACACGAAAAATATATTGCGGGACCTGCGGCGCGGTATTCGGGCGTAGGGATGGAGGCGGCGGGAAGGTGTTCTGGGTGTGCCGAAAACATGACCGGCGCGCCGAAAGCTGTCCAATGGGCCGCATTCCCGAATCTGAAATTTACGCCGCCTTTGTGCGGATGTACAACAAGATCAAGTGTCATGCAGACATCCTCCTCAAGCCCGCCCTCGCTCAGCTGGACGATCTGAACGCGGCCCTCCAGCGGGACGATCCCGCCATGCTGGCCGTCAACCGCGCCATTGCCGAGGCGGCGGAGCAGAGCCATAAGATCAGCATCCTCCGCTCCAGGGGCCTCCTGGACGACGAAATTTGCGCAGCCCGCCTGCGTGGCATCGACGCCAAATTGACCGAGCTGCGCCGAAAACGCCGCCGGCTGCTGAACAACGAGGACCTGGAAGAAACCGTAGAAGCGATCCGACGGACCGCTGATATCATCCAGGGCGGGTCGGAGCGCCTGGAAACATTTGACGAGGCACTGTTCACAGACCTGGTGGAGAAAATCATCGCCGAATCCCAGACGCGCATCCGCTTTCGGCTATGCGGCGGCATCGAGCTGGCAGAGAAGCTTCGGAGGTGTGGCAGATGAAAAACCGGAGGATCTTATACGGATATCAGATTCAAAACGGAGAGATCGTCCGCCTGGACCGGGAAGCGGATGTGGTCAGGCAGGTGTTTGACCATTATCTGGCGGGCCTGTCCTACCAGAAGATCTCGGACCGGCTCAACGCTGAAGCCATTCCGTTCAGCGCCGAAGCGCCGCACTGGAACAAGCACAAGGTAAAGCGCCTGCTGGAAAATCCGCGCTATACCGGCGCGGACGGATATCCTGTGATCATCAAGCAGGAGACCTTTCAGGCGGTACAGCGGCAAATTCAATCCAAAACCGAGAATTACACGCACAAAGAGAAAATGCCGCCGCGGCCAGTACCCGAACCGCCGGTGCTTGGGCCGTATATCCCCTCCGGCGAGGTCATCCGCCTGACCAACGCCATCCACCGGGGCCTGGAACGTCCGGAATCGCCGGAGGAAGTGGTTTCCCTAATTTTGCAGGGCGTTGCCGCCCGCTATGACTGCTGTCAAAACCGTTCGGAGAAAGCGCGCTGACGCCGTTTTCTCCGGGCGGTTTTCCAATACACCGGGAGGAATGTACATCATGGAAGAAATTCTGGAACGCCGCGTCCGCGTGATCCCCGCCGCGCGTCCGGCCCAGCCGGTCGGTCTGCGGCAGGAACGGCAGCGGGTGGCCGCCTACTGCCGCGTCAGCACCGACAGCGAGGAGCAGCTGAGCAGCTACGCCGCGCAGAAAGCCTACTACACCCAACGCATCGAGGAAAACCCCGACTGGAAGATGGCCGGCGTGTTCGCCGACGAGGGCCTGAGCGGCACCGGCATGAAAAAGCGGACCGAGTTCAACCGCATGATCGCCGCCTGCAAGCGGGGCCGCATCGACCTGATCCTCACCAAATCCCTCTCCCGCTTCGCCCGCAACACCGTCGACTGCCTGAACACGGTCCGGATGCTCAAGGCCAACGGCATCGGCGTGATCTTCGAGAAGGAGAACATCAACACCCTGACCGAGTCCAGCGAGTTCCTCATCACCCTGTTCAGTGGCTTCGCCCAGGCGGAGAGCGAATCCCTCAGCAAAAACGTCGTCTGGGGCAAGCAAAAGAGCATGGAGGCCGGCCACGTCACCTTCCAGTACAAGAAGCTGCTGGGCTACCGCCGCGGGCCAGATGGTAAGCCGGAAATCGTGCCGGAGGCAGCGGAAACCGTGCGGCGCATCTACCGCCGCTACCTGGAGGGCGCCAGTCTAGTGGACCTCCAGCGGGAGCTGGAGCAGGACGGCATCCTACCCGCCGAGGGCGTCCGCGGCTGGTCCCGGCAGGTGCTCCGCAATATCCTGACCAACGAGAAGTACATCGGCGACGCGCTGCTGCAAAAGACCTACGTCACCGACTGCATCAGCAAAAAGGTGGTCAAAAACACCGGCGGCCGAGCCATGTACTATGTGGAAAACAATCACCCGGCCATTATCTCGAAGGAGATCTTCCACCGCGTCCAGGCGGAAATGACCCGCCGATCCAGCAAGCGGAAGGTGATGCAAAAATCCGGCAAGACGGAACAGGGCAAATACTCCGCGAAGTACGCGCTCTCCGAGCTGCTGGTGTGTGGAGAATGTGGGACACCCTATAAGCGCTGCACCTGGACCAGAAACGGCAAAAAGCGGATCGTCTGGCGGTGTGTCTCCCGCCTGGAATTTGGCAAGAAATATTGCCACAACTCTCCCACCATGGACGAAAGCAAGCTGCACAGCGCCATCGTGGCCACGCTGAACGAGTACGGTGCCGACCGCGCCGCGCTGCTGACCGGCGTCCGGGAACTGACAATGGCAGTCAAATGCGATGCCCAAAACGGCAGCCAAACAGACCTGAAGCGGCGCCTGGATGCCCTGAACACCGAGCAGGCAGGTCTCATAGACAAAATTTTGAAGGATATGGACAGTGAGGAACTAAACGCCCGCCTTCAGGCCATTGCCGGGGAAAAGCAGACGCTCCTGGCGCAGATCGAGGAAGCCCGTCAAGCGGAAGCACAGAAGCGTGATCTGATCTCGCGTCAAAAGGAACTGGAGGAATGGCTGGAGCATCAGCCCCTGTGCTTCACGGAATACGACGATACGATTACCCGCCGGCTGATCGAGCGGATCACAGTGCAGGACGCCGATACCATCCGCGTCCAATTCCGCGGTGCGGAGGCCGAAATAGAGCAGCCGTTAAACTGACCCCATAAGCAACACCAAAAGCCCGGGGCACTGTGCCAGGACAGTGTCCCGGGCTGTTTGTTTGAGAACATTAAAAAATTTATGGATTTTACAGAGAATATGGCAATTACAGCGTTGAATCGTTTGCATCTTTTTCGTCAACACATGACAACTGGCATTGACAAAAAAGATGCAGGCGAAAATCCCGCACTTCGGTGTGGGATTTTTGATACTAAAAGCAGAAAACGACGAAAGTTCAGAACAATATGAGGTCATTTACAAAATAAGGAAGCGTAAAATAAAATAACGAGCCGGAGATGCAAATCCGCCAGATTTGGGAGTTTTTGGGGATACGCATGACTCGAACTCTCCAGCACGCAAAACAACGAAAAGGCTGTCCACAGCCTGCCAATTTTAAGGCAGACCAGTGGACAGCTTTTTTCGTTCCCCTTATCTGTTCACTTTGGTGATTATGCTTGCTTTGTCTCTCAATCATTGTTGGTAATGGGGTAGTGTCAAGAGTTTTTCGCAAATTAGTTAGCAGGTTCCGGGATGGTGAAGTCAGCCAGCAATAGGGACGTCCTCCAGGATCGTCTCCAAGTGCTTCATATTCATGTACTTCTTGCTGCCGCACTGGGTGCCGGCCACATGGCGTAATCTGGCGCAGACCAGCATGAGAGCGGAGTCGCCATCCGGGAAACAGCCCACTACACGGGTGCGG
>JAAWBZ010000232.1 GCA_022792945.1 Oscillospiraceae bacterium
ATCGAACTCGTTCTTGGGCTGGATTTCCGCATGGCTACGTTATCGTCCTTGACGGGCGTCAGCCCGCCTGCGTCCTCTGCCTTGCCCTGCGAAAATCCCGCTCCAAGCCCAAGTCCGCTTTCTGACTGGATGGAGCACTAGCCCGGTTGCCGGAAGACTGGAACAAACGCCCGGAAGAGTTTTGGACTGCAAACGTCAGCTAAGGAAGTATGGAATCATTCCCTACGCAAGGTTTCGCGATTGATTCTCTGTCTGAGCTGCGTCTAATAAGCCTTGAAATCCGTCAGGATTCCTGCGGTTTGGGACTTGTCAGTCGAAGAATGGCTTCGTGACTCCGCACACGTGGATGGAAGCAGCCTTTTCCTGATTTTGAGTCATTTTCTGGTAAAAATTACTTGCTCATCTGAAATATATCGAGCATATGCTAACGAAAAAAGGCAGAAGGGAGAACGGTGTTATGTGGCAAGGCTTCCGCGCACGAATACGGATGACGATGCTGAGGGTTGCCCTTACAAATATCATCCTGCTTTTCGGCTTCAGTTACCGAAGCGCAGTACGGATATTATGCGGCTTCTGTCCGTCAGACCAGGGTTTTCCTTTCTTCAAATTCCATTTCGCGATGGACCCCTTGGCTTTGGCTGCATTTTTTTCACTGCCGGACGGATTCGGGATGTTCACTTATTAGACCTGTTCGGAAACCTTCCAAACGCCATCTGAACGGGCCTGATTCTGCCGTACTTCGCTAAATTTTCTTGAAATCCACAAAGGATTCCTACGAAAATTTATCTTCGACTGGTAAAATCATTCCTCGCCAGCTGGCATTTCTCGGGTTCCCGAACAGGTCTATTAGATAGTGTGCTCGCCGGACCCGCAAAAGCAAAACGTCCGCCGCAAGGTGTGCGGCGGACGCTTTATCGAGAGAGATGATGATGAAAAACGAATTTGTCAAATTATCCTTTGTAAAAATCGGGGCGATCGGTCAGCGGGACTTCTTCAATGCCGCCGCTCTTCTGGGATTTCAGGCAGGAATCGGTAGTAACTGCTGCGCAATAGCCGTCCCAGGCAGAGGCCGCAGCCGCGCAGTAGGTATCCGCATTGCAGGCGTCAACCCACGCTTGGAATTCCTCGTTATACGCTTCAGCGAAGAACCCAAGGCCATCCGAAGTCATGCCACAGGACTTGCTGTTTGCGGTGCAGACTTCGACGCGGGCGTGACGCGGCAGGGTAGCGGTGCCGTCTTCGCAGAGCACTTCACAGCGGATATCATACGCATACTGGCAGTTCACCCAGATTTCGCAGTTGACGACCATGCCGGAGGAAGTGGTCAGGATAACGATCTGCGGGTCATGCAGGTCCTTGTTCTTGGAGTGGCGGGAGGTCTTCGGGAAAATAACCTGTGCCTTGGTGAAGTAATCACCGACAAGCCAGCTCATGGTATCGATTTCGTGAATCGCCGTACCGGTAACGGCTACTACATCGTCAAATGCCTCGGGATAATTTGCGTTGCGGTGTGCGCAGTGGGCAACCAGCGGCGCACCCAGCTTACCGGAAACGACCAGTTCTTTCAGTTCCTTGTATGCAGGGTCAAAGCGGCGGTTGAATCCCAGCTGGATCAGGCGCTTGCCGCCCGCCATTTCAGCGTCGACGACCTTACGCGCACCGGCAGCGGAAGCGGACAGCGGCTTTTCGCAGAAGATGAACTTCTTCAGGCGGATCGCTTCCAGGCAAAACTCCTCATGGGTGCTGTCGGCGCTGACGATGACAACCGCGTCCACGTCCTTGTCGTTGATGAGCGCAATCGGATCGGCGATGAAGCGGACACCCTCGTAGGGAGCGATGACCTTTTTCGCGCGTTCTTCGTTCACATCGGAAACTGCGGTTACGGTTGCGCCCGTGATCTTGTTCATCAGACGGAGGAAATGCTCGGTACCCATAGCGCCTACGCCAATAATGCCAACTTTC
>JAAWBZ010000045.1 GCA_022792945.1 Oscillospiraceae bacterium
CAAACTTTTTTCAAGCCGGTCTCCCGAATCCCTTCAAGCCCCCTTCGCTCACTCTTTCAAGTTCATCGCGCGGAACTTTTTTAGTCTATCACATCTTCCTTCATTTGTCAAGAACTTTTTCTCGCTTTTTTGTGGCTTTTTGTCTCGACCTGTCGGAATTTGCGGCCCCTCATCAGGTGCCTAGATATCATAACAGATGAGTCCCGGAAAGTCAACCCTTTTTTTCAATTTATTTCAACTTTTTTTCACCCACAATCCCTAGTGTCACAACTGGCAAAATACCCCAAAATAGCAGACTCCCCGCGGTCCAGGCCCATCCTGGGAGGACCCCTGCCCCCCAAATACAGGCCGCGGCGACCGCCGCTGTGACCCGGACTGCGGTCCGCTCCTCCCAGCGCGGGCGCAGTGCGCACAGCGCAGCCCGTCCGGCGCTCAGCAAAAGCGCCAGCAGACAGCACGCGCTGATGGCCAACAGCGCCGAGATCACCGCCTCAAAGCGCTCCATCACGCCGAAAATGGAGATGCTGCGGCTCATGAGCCAGAATGCGTTCTCCGACCGCCGCGCCAGTGCCAGTCCCAGCGCGCCCACCGTGACCACGCTCACCGCCGTCCCCAGCGCCGCCGCCGCCGCGAACCACCTGCTCCAGGCAGCCCGCTCCGGCTGCATCCGGTCCCGCAGAAACCAGCCCGCCGCTGGTACCAGCAGCACCGCTAAGACCCCTGCCGCCTCGCCGGGCGTCCCGGCAGGCCGCAGGTTCTCCCAGTGGATATCCCCCCCGCCGAAGGCCAGCGCCCCTGCCAGCAGCGCCGCCACGGCAAAGAACAGCGTCGCGCCGAACCGGCAGACCACCGCCGCCCCCTTCTCCGCGGTCAGCGCCGCCAGCAGCAGCACCACCAGCGGAATCAGCGGAAATGCGCGATCTGCCGGGAAGGCCCGTACCGTCTCCGCCGCGGCCATGCCGCAGCCCAGCACGATCCACAGCCAGTACGCCCCCAGTACCCAAGGCCCGCCGGGACCCCAGGCGGCAGACACCATCTGCGCATAGCCCACCCGGGACGCAATTTTCCGGCCAGCACATATATAGTATAAGAAAAATGCGCCTGCCAGCGCCAGGCCCAGCAGCACCCAGGGCCAGCTGACGCCGGCGCATACCAGCGCCAGCGGCGCGGTCAGCGCCGTGACCGCCAGCGCGCACAGCTGCCGCGGCTGAAACTCATCCCTCATGCAGTCGGTACCTCCCGTCCTCGCACACCAGCTGCTCCAGCGGCACGTTCCGTCCCTCCAATGCCGCCGCCTGGAGGGCCTGCAGGGTGATTCCGCCCTTCTGCGCCTCCAAAAACGCCGTCGCGCCCTCTGGCTCCACGCCGCCGCGGCCCGCATAGACCCGGGCAGCCGGTCGCAGCCGGTCGTCCCCCAGGACCTCCGGCAGCAGCGCCTCGGTCCCCTCCACCAGCACAATCTGCCCGGTGGTTCCAAAGAAGGCGTCCCCGGGCGCCGTGGCGCACAGATCCTCCATGGCCTCGTTCCAGGTCCGGCCGGTTCCCCGCAGGTCCTCGCCGCCCTCCAGCAGCAGCCGTCCGTCCTCCAGGGACAGCACCAGTGTCTGCACCGGCAGCAGGCCGCCCACATCGCCCCGGGAGTCCGGCAGCCAGTCCAAAAGCCCCGCTGCGATTGCAGCAGCGGCAAAGCATAAAATCCTCTTCACTTCGTCTCATCCTTTCGCCGTGCAGCCAGCCGCGGCCGCAGCACCGCGCCGCCGCCCTTGGCCGCGGAGAAGGGCGCCAGATACGACACCCCGCAGGAGCTGAGTCCCGCCAGATGGCTCACCAGCAGCAGAAACCCTGCCGTCAGCCCGAACAGCCCCGCCAGGCTGGCAAACACCGCCAGCACCAGCCGCCAGACGCGGATGGCGTCGGCAAAGTCCCGCCCCGGCAGCGCGAAGCCGCAGACCCCCGCCGCCGACACCACGATCAGCGCCGCCGGGGAGATCAGCTTCGCCTCCACCGCGGCCGTACCCACCACCAGGCCACCGATGATGGACACCGTCTGCCCGATGGACTGCGGCAGCTGCAGGCCGGCCTCCTGTAACAGCTCAAAGGCCGCCAGTAAAAACAGGACCTCCATCACCGTGGGGAACGGCACCGACTCCTTGCTCTCCACCATGGACAGCAGCAGCTGCGTCGGGATCATCTCCGGATGAAACGCCGCCATGGCCACATAGAATCCCGGCAGCAGCAGGCTCAGCAGCAGCGCCGCATACCGCAGCACACGGATGGCGGACGCGCTGACATAGTCCCGCCCCAGGTCCTCCGGCGAGTCCATCAGCCGTCCCAGATCCACCGGCAGCAGATACCCCAGCGGCAGCCCGTCCACCAGCACGCCCACACGCCCCCGCAGCAGCGCCGTCACAAACCGGTCTGTCCGCTCGGTGTACTGCGCCAGGGGGAAAGCGGTCCGGCGGCTGCCTGTCAGGTATTCCTCCGCCGCCGCCGGCGTCGCCAGGCTGTCCACCTCCAGGCTGTTCAGCCGGGCCAGCGTCCTCTGTACCAGCGCCGGGTCCGTCACCCCCTGCACCCAGGCCACGGACACGTTGGTCCTGGTCTGTTTGCCCACCACGCACTGGGAGAACCGCAGCTCCGCCGCGCGCATATGCCGGCGGATGAGACCGGTGTTGATGCGCATATTCTCATTGAAAGCGTCCTTGGCGCCCTTGACCGTATTCTCCACCTGCGGCTCGCTGGGCCCGCGGTTGACCGAGGTCTTGGTCTCGAAGGCCAGCGCCGAGGCCTCCCCGGGAAAGATCACCAGGGTAAAGCCGTTGACCAGCTTTCCAATGGCCCCCTCCAGGTCCTCTACCGGCTCGGCCACGGCGTTGTACACCGCGCCGCAGCGCGCCCGCTCCAGCAGCTCCCCCGGCGCCGCACCGGAGAGCGCCTGCGAGAGCGGCTTGACCACAAAATCCGAGATATCCCCGCCGGAGGTCAGTCCGTCAATGAAGTACACCCGCAGCCGCACGCCGCCGGCCTCCACATCCCGGGCCACAAAGTCCCCCGAATCGCCAAACGCCTCCCGGATGCCCCGGTCGGTAATGGGCTGTCCCATAGCTTCTCACCTCGCGCCGTTAGTATGACCCGGTTTACCACAAATATACAGAAAAACGCCGCCCAATGGAAAAAACGCCGCAGACTTTTTTCAAAATCTGCGGCGTTCGCCGGGGCGCAGAAAACAGGCAGTGTCTTGCCGAATCGCCCACTTTCTGTGCTGTTGTTCACTTGGCTGCGCCGCCCCGTTTTCCGCTGACCTTAGAAACATTGATTTTATTGGGTTTTCTCATGTTTTCTTATGGCAGCGCCCTTGAGGTGCGGCGGCTTTTCCCTGTTTTTCACTTCCCCAGGCGCGCGCGCACCTCGGAGACTGCCGGGATGGACGGAGCTGCACCGGGACGGGAGACGGCGATGGACGCCGCCATGGACGCCAGGTCCATGGCCTCCTTGCGGCTCAGGCCCTGGGCGAGGCTCCCCACAAAGTACCCCACAAAGGTATCCCCCGCGCCGGTGGTATCCACCGCCTGGGCGGGATAGACCTGCTGGCGGACCTCCTCGCCGTCCTTCCAGCTGATGGAGCCGTCGCCGCCCAGGGTCAGCAGGATGCCCACCTCCGGATAGCGTACCTTCAGGGCCTCGTAGGCTTCAAAGACCTCCTGCACCCCCGCCAGGGCCATGCACTCCAGCTCGTTGACCACCAGCCACTCCAGCCCGTGGAGGTCCAGGCCCAGCAGTTCGTCGTTGATGGGCGAGGCGTTGAGGACAATGCGCAGTCCCCACTTTTTGGCCGCCTTCAGGGCGTAGGGCAGGTTGGAGACCTCGTTCTGGAGCATTAGGTAGTCCCCCGCCCGGAACCGCGCCAGGGTCTCGTCCATGTAGGCCGGCGTCACCTCGCGGTTGGAGCCGCCGAATACGATGATGCTGTTCTGCCCGTCCGGCGTCACCTGGATCACCGTGTGGCCCTGGGGGGCGGCGCAGGGCTGGAGCAGGGAGGTGTCCACGCCTGCCTCGTCCAGCAGGGCACGGAGCGGCTCACCGCCCACGCCCAGCATGCCGGCGTGGCAGATCGCCGCGCCGCTGCGGGCCACGGCGACGGACTGGTTCAGCCCCTTGCCGCCGGCACAGTCCGTCAGGTCTCCGGAGAGGATGGTCTCCCCGCCGCGGACAAAATGGTCCACCGCGTAGACGTGGTCCAGGTTCATGGACCCAAAGTTGACGATTCTCATCTTGCATTCTCCTTTTCTCATGATATGCCGGCGCCCAGCGCGTCCAGGCGCGCAAGCTCTTCCTCGGCCTCCGCCGGCGTGAAGCCGGCCCAGCCCAGCTCGGCCTCGTGAACCAGGGGCCGCAGCTTCCCGGCCTCCACGGCGTATTCCCAGGCGCGCCCGTCCGCCGCCTCCCGGTGGACCCGGACATCCTCCGCGGCCGCGCCGGTGACGGCGGTGAGGCAGAGGCCATGGTCCGGCCGGTCTGAGAGCAGCGTCTCCACCTGCCCGTCCGCGCCGAAGCGGATCACCTGGTCGCCGGCGGGCCGGTATCCCGCCGCGTCCTCCAGCCACACCCGGCGGCCGGGCCGATGGGAGACGGCCACGATTCCAGCCCCGTCCGCCGCCCGGGCCAGCACGGCACGGGCGGTCCACTGGACCATTTTTCCGTCCTCGGTGTAGGTGTAGTACCCGATCTCGCCCCAAAAGGCCCTCTGATCCGCGCCGCAGACGGTACGGCCCCAGGTCCTGGCCCATTGCTGCCGGTCCTGCCGCCGCAGGTCCTCAAAGCCGGCGAAGCTGTCCATTTCCACCCGCAGCGTCTCGATCTCCGTGCCCTCCGGCACATGGACGCTGGTGAGCTGCGCGCCGCCGTCGGGCCGCTGGGTGTGCTTGATGAGCACGTCCCCGGTGTAGACCGCCTGGGTCTCGCCCTCGCCCAGCCAGCCGGCGCGGTCCAGCAGGCGCAGCACCGCCGCACAGGCCTCGGCCCGGGTGACGTTGCCGCCGCCCCGGAAGGTCCCGTCGGGATAGCCGGAGACCAGCCCTGCGGCCGCGGCGGCCCGGACCGCCGCGGCATCCCCGTCGGCAAAGCCGGCCTCCGGGACCCACCCCTCGGTCAGGCGCAGGCCGTTGCAGGCCGCGTCGGCGTTGACCAGCAGCGCCGCCAGCTCCCGGCGGGCGGCGGGGGCGTTCAGGTCCGCGCCCGCGGGAAAGACGCCCTCCAAAAGCCCCTTGTCCAGCGCCGCGTCATAGTAGGGCTGCCACCAGGCGTCGTCCGCTCCGGCCCGGTCCGTCCCGCCCGGGTCCACGCCCCGCAGGAGCATGGCAAGCAGCTGCCCCCGGGAGACCGCCTCCGCCGGGCGGAAGGTCCCGTCCGGAAAGCCCGTGGTCACATGGCGGTCCACCGCGCCGTACACGGCGGAGACGGCCCAGTGATCCGTTGGCACGTCCACAAAAGCTGCGGCGGCGCCGCTGAGGCCCAGGACCGCCAGCAGCAGAAGAAGCACCCTTCGCATCGTCCTCATCGCGTGTCCAGCTCCTGCCGGAGCCGCCGCTCGACGGCCTCCAGGTCCGCATCGCACAGCAGCGGCAGGAATTCCACCAGCTTTTCCGCCTCGAAATCCCACCATTTCACTGCCAGCAGCAGCTCGATCAGCTCGTCGGAGAACCGCTTTTTCAAGACCCGCGCCGGGTTTCCCCCGGCGACGCAGTAAGGCGGGATGTCCTTCACCACCACAGAGTACGCCGCGATGACCGCGCCGTCGCCGATGTGCACGCCCGGCATCACCACGCTCTTCCGCCCGATCCAGACGTCGTTGCCCACCACCGTGTCGCCCTTGCAGGGCAGCTGGGACAGGTGGTCCGGCGCCGCCGCCTGCCACGCGCCGCCGAACACATGGAAGGGGTACGTGGTCACGCTGCTGAGCCGGTGGTTCGCCGGCCCCATGATAAACGTCGTGCCCGCGGCCAGCTGGCAGAATTTTCCGATCACCAGCCGGTCTCCGAACTCCGGATAGTTGAACAGAATGTTCCGCTTCTCAAAGCGCTCCGGTGCGTCGCTGTCGTCATAATAGGTATAGTCGCCGACGGAAACATTGGGCGCCTTCACGACGTTCCTGAGGAAGCAGGAGGTCCGGTATTGGTTGGGGAACACCTCGTTGGGATTGGGAATTCTCTGCACGGGGAGCGCTCCTTTCCGCCTCGTCCGCCCCTTGCGGACGGCGGCGATCCGTGATATGCTAGAGACCGTCAGGGCCCTTGGCCCTATTATACCCCACGTCCCGCCGCTTGGCAAGCCTCAGCCGTGCAGCTCCTCATAGGCCCGTCCGGCGCGGTAGTTGTCCATAATGCCCCGGAAGATCTCGCCGCAGCTGGGCGGCGTCCAGGTGATGGCGTTGGCCCCGGCGCGGATGGTCTCGGCGATGGTCCTGTCGGCGGGCCCGCCGGTGGCGATGATGGGGACGCTGGGCAGCTGCGCCCGGATGGCGGCTACCACCTGGGGCGTCCTGGCGGCGGCGGAGACGTTGAAAATGCTGACGCCCGCCGCGGCCCGGGCCTGGACATCGGTGTCCTCCCGGACCACGGTGGCCACCACGGGGATGTCCACGGCGGCGGCGATCTTCTCGATGACCTCATTGGGCGTCGGCGCGTTGACCACCACGCCCATGGCCCCCTGCATCTCGGCGTACATGGCCAGGTTCACCACCCGCTGCCCCTTGGTCAGTCCGCCACCCACGCCCACAAACAGCGGAATGTCCGCCGCCGTCAGCAGCGCCTGGGTAATCACCGGCTGGGGTGTGAAGGGGTAGACGGCGATCACCGCGTCGGCGTTGACGTTGCGGATGACGCTCACGTCGGTGGTGAACACCAGGGATTTGATGCGCTTGTTGAACACCACGATGCCGGAGCTTTCGCGGATGACCGCGGGAACCTTCAGCGCCGCCTTGCGCAGAACGCCCTCTACGGGGGTGGGATAGGTTTTCATAAGGGCCGCCTCCTTTTTTCGTCCATCGTACCACAGAAAATCGTGCGTTTGGTAATATTTTTGTAAATTTTTGATGTAAAATGGTTGATTATCTCAAAAAAGCCTTGATTTACGGGCATACAAGCAGGGTTTCAAGCTGAATTTACTACCAATTTACTACTTTTGAGGGAAAGAGCCTTGATATGCCGCCGGAATCCTACAAGCTCCAATATCAGTACAGCAATGAAAACTGAATACAACACAGACGTGGCGTTTCTCTATCCCATAAC
>JAAWBZ010000146.1 GCA_022792945.1 Oscillospiraceae bacterium
ATAATCATGTGTTTGTTAAGTACTATTATAATAGGAAAATGTGGGGAATATCAATAAGAGAAAGAGAAAATATAACGGAAAAACCCGCTGTCCATGAAAGACAGCGGGCCTTCTTTTATAGTTATTCTAAAGGAATGAGAGACTATCGAACTAGTTTATATCGTATTATAATGTGCCGTAAAGCCCGTATTTTCGGGCTTTCTTTAATAGATAAATTTATACTTTGTTATAAATTGTTGTTCTTAACTGTCCAAAAACTGTCCACAGGACAATTATTCCTGATATTCTATTATATCCGATACACAGCAATGAAGTATAGCGCATAATTGATTAACAGTATTTGTAGTTATGCTTTTGCCATGTTTTATTGCATAATATGTAGAACGCGGAAAACCGCGTTTCGCAAGCTCATAAGAACTGATATTTTTTTGTTTCATAGTTTTAAATAACGGCTCATAGCTAATCATCTGTACACCTCATACATTGATTATATCCATATACTCGGAAATTGAACATGTACGAAAAAAGGTACATATAGATTCATTCTGTTTCTTCAATATATTCCATAATGTCAGATACAGGACAGTTTAATAATCGGCAAAGTTGATTAATGGTGTTTGTGCTGACACTATTTCCCTGACAGATTGAATAATAGGTGGCTTTTGAAA
Organism: Oscillospiraceae bacterium; assembly: GCA_022792945.1. Lineage (GTDB taxonomy): Bacteria > Bacillota > Clostridia > Oscillospirales > Oscillospiraceae > Avoscillospira_A. Next base: position 669 of record JAAWBZ010000146.1, read on the forward strand.
ATCCCTGTTTAAAAAGGGCATAAGAAGTAATTTTCTTTTCAGACATAGTTTGAAAAAGAGGTGCATAACTAATCATTTTTGTGATTCTCCTGTCATTTTTATTTAGTGTAATCTTGTACTCGGTTATTGAAAATGTACGAATATCCGAGTATAATTTATGTGTACGGAAAACCGAGTATACAGAGAAAGGGGATAAAAACTATGAAATTTACAGGAGAAATATTTGAGAAAGCAACGATAAGAGGGGTAGTGGATTATTTATTGTATGGTTTAGCGCCTAATCATGACGAAAGAGATTATGAAACACGTTTAGATGACAGCTATAAAGAGTTTGAAGATGTTGCTTTACAATATGATAAAAATGGAGCGTCTGACTTGTTATCACTTGCTAATGCAATGACTTGTGAAAATGCCTGTGTGTATATGGAATTAGGATTGCAGGCAGGTATTTTGTTGATTACAGATATGATTCAGAATATCCACAGGGAACAGTCGGGAAAAAGTGAAAGCAAAGATTATCGGGCAGTGAACAAGATAATGAATGCGGATATAAGGAGAGCCTTATATATTATGAGAGATTCCTTAGAAAATGAAGAAATTAAAAAGGCATATGAAATCTTACAGATTTGGGAAAACGGAAAAGAAAAAGAGCAGGAGGAAGAATAATGTTGGAGCCAAAGGCAATATTTGGAAAAGATAAAACGGAAAACCTTTTGTTACGTCTTATATATAATGCAGATTCCCTAAAAGAAATTTTTGAGACTAGTGAGGAAAAGATAGAAAAATCCTTTGAAAAATTTTACGAAGAACTTGAAAATTTATATGATGGGGTTAATAGAAACGATAATCGTTTATTTGACGTAATAACAGAGTTTGCTATGGTACATGATAATGTATATTTTGATGTTGGATTTTGGGCGGGAGTACAGTTAATGAAAAATTTGGAATATCTGAATGATGGTTATGGAAAAGAGGATGAGAAAAATGATAGCTCTGAAAATTCTGTCATGCGTCAGTTTGTTCAAACAAGGATGGATACGGGATTAGAGGAAACGTTGAGAAGAGATAGAGAATATCTAAAAACAAATATGAAAACACTTGAAGTTGTTGAAAAAATAGATAAGAGCCAATTTACACATGAGCAATGGGAGCTAATAGATAGTGCATTAGTTAAAAACAATGAGCGTGCGTCAGAATATGGAAGAGTAGCGTATCAACAGGGTTTATCTGATATTGTAAGCTTGTTTATAGATATATTGTCGTCGTGTAATAAATATTAACCGTCAATACCCAGTGAGGTCAAGGAACAAGGCGCAGCCGAGACGCCGTAGGGCAGTCCTTGACGGAACGGGCGCAGCCAATACAACCATGATATAAATGAGGACTTGAAAGGTCGCAGCCTTGCAAGTCCTCTTGTCTGTTACTGGTACTTCTGCCTTAAATAAAGTGTCTCTTTTTCAATCTCTTTTACAAATTCTTCTATCGGAACGAGCGTTGCCCCCTGCCCGGAAATATCTTCATAACAGCCTTTATCCTGACAGTAGGAAAGTAAGGTGATTTCAGGCTTATATGTTTCGGTATTCACTCCGTAATAATAAATGCAGGAGGTAGTGAGTACCATTTGAATTGTCTCAAAATCTCTTGTGAAAATATGGTGTTGTTCAGGCTTTAAAAGTTCGGCAGGACATTGGTAAAACCGCTTGGAATCCTCTCTGAAAAACAGAGGAAGGACATGCATTTCATTGAGACTGGGTTCTACATGCACATAGAATCTAGGAATCAATGCCGCATATTCATTCATCAGACCAAGATACACATTGCCAAAGTGTTCAAGAAGGTATTCCGTATCGGTATTCCGATAAAATACATATTCAGGCAGTTGTTCTTCGGCTGTATCATCTCCCTGCACAGTGGTGGATTTCTGCATGGGAACATTCCCGCCATTCAGCCAGTTTACATTCACATTCAAAGCGTCTGCAATCAATTCCAGTTTGTCCAGCTTGGGGTTATACAGTCCTGATAGGTAGGAACTGAAAGCTCCCTTACTTATACCAGTCAGACGTACTAATTCTGCCTGTTTCATATTTCTTGCATTCATGGCAAATTTTATTCTCTCGGAAATCGTGTTCATATTTTATCCTCAACTTTCTTAAGACACATATATTTACCTTTCTTGATTTACTATAACATGTCTGAAAGAAAAAAGAAAGAATTAGTTCATAAAAAACTAAACTTTTTGTTGCAATATTATATGAGGCGTGGTATTATATAATTGGTTCAGAAATATCTAAACTTATAGCGCGCTTGATATTTATGGATAAAAGCAGAAAACAAATAATACTGTCCTATCAGTGTAACGGGGAGAAAGGGTTGATATATGATAATTAAATTAACAAAGGAACAAGTCAGAGACGCATTTGGCGAGCTTAGATTCATGGGAGCGGATTATTGTTACCGGTACGATAAGGGAACAAATAAAAAGACAGAAGAAGTGGAGGCTCTAAAGCTACATCTTGGCAGTATAAAGCTCGGAAATAGCGTGGATATACGCCTTGAAACGACAGAACTTCCGAAGATTGAGCCATATGCAGTGGTAGAGCTGGAAGAACCTGTATACGCTCCATATGTGCAGAGAGGGAATTATCCGACATTAATAGAGCGGTTTACATGTAAAGGAGTTCATGCAGTCACAGGTAAATAAGATGTCAGACTTTAAAGGCTCTGCCTGCACCGTACAAAGTGCAAGGTGCAGGCGGGAGCTTTTAAAGCGGCGGCAACGCCGCGAAAAGAAAGGGTAGGTGATAAATGACGGAAAACAGAAGTTTTTCAAAACCCTCCTATACTAACAGGAGGGTAACTCGTCAAACAGAAGAGTTAACAGCATTGATTGACTGGTGCCAGATAACGGTAAAAGGCGTGGATATATTTACTGTGGTAGAGGATATTTTACAGATTCCCTTAACTCTTATGGAACTACATTGTAAAGGGAAAGGAATTGCAGGACATGAACTGATAGCTGGATTTGATAATATCAGGATTCTAAAACCTACAGGAAAGGCACAGTATGAAGGATTTCAAATATTAATGAGCGGTTCAGGGTGTAGGAATTATGAAAATTTCCTTACGATTAATCAGGAAACATGGTTTGACTTTTTAGAAAGGGTTTGCAGGTATGATGTGAATTTCCCCCGGATAGATTTAGCTATAGACGATAAAAAAACTTATCTTGATATAGCGGAACTTATCCGGCTGACAAAAGATGGCATGCTGTCCAGTCAGTTAAGGAGTGTTTCAGAGAATAGTTCCGGCGAATTAAGTGAGGAAACAATGATTCATAAGGGAAATACATTATATCTTGGCAGTAGCAGGAGCGATTTTCGACTTGTTTTCTATGAAAAAGGATATGAACAGGCTGAAAAATTCGGAAAGGAGCTGGACACAAATTGGAACAGATATGAGCTTAGATTTCGTCAGGAACGGGCAAATATGGCAGTGAAAGAGTTGATAAGCCATAGAGACGTGGCACAGGTGGCGTTACAGATTCTAAATGAAAAGGTCAGATTCTTACAGAAACCTCAAAATGGCACGGCTACAAGAAAAAGGCTTTATCCAACATATCCGCCGTGGGAAAGATTTATGGAGGACGTGGGAAAGGTGAGATTAACCATAAATCCACAGAGGAAAACGCTGGAAAAGATATGGAACTGGCTGACAGTATATGTTGCACCGTCTCTAAAAATGATTTCAGAGATAGGAAAACTGGACAATCAGGATTATATCGGCTCACTGATAGAAAATGGGAAAATGAACTCCACACAGAAGAAAATATATGAGGATTATGAGAAATCTTTTCGATTAGGAAAGGGGGAAAGGAGAATATTTGACAGAAAGCACTCTTAATATCAGGCGGAACAAAACAGCTCTGACAGTCAATGAAGCGTCAGAATATACGGGGATTGGGCGAAACAATCTTAGAAAGCTGATAGCATGGGAGAAAATTCCTGTGATAAGGATAGGAAATAAGACACTGGTACGTATGGAAGTATTAGACCGCTTTTTACAGGAAAATGAGGGGCATAACCTGAAAAATAGATATGAGGTGATTGCAGTATAGAAAGAAACAGGCATATAATACTGTCAGACTAGTTCTGATAGTCCTTGCATGGAAAGGAGCGTGCAGATTGGGCAAGGACTTACAAGGAAATACATTACCTGATGGAATTGTACAGAGAAAGAACGGGAGTTATCGCGGAAGATTTCAGTATAAAGGAGAAATCTATACAAGGGATAGTATAGACTTAAAAAAGTTAATTCAGGAAATGGAGGATTTGCGATATGAGGTTAAGCATGGATTAAAAGGGAAAGGCGATAATGTTACGCTTGATACATGGTTTGATGTATGGCTCAATACTCATAAGCGGAGAACGATTAAGGAAAGCACACAGGTACGATATGACGATTTTTACCACCGGTATATACAG
>JAAWBZ010000233.1 GCA_022792945.1 Oscillospiraceae bacterium
CCGGTGCTCCAGCTTTTCCACGATCTTCAGCGCGTCGTCCACCGTCTGATGGGTCTTTCTGCCCTTGATGTCCACAACGGCTCCAATGCCGCAGGCGTCGTGCTCGAACCGGGGGTCGTAGAGGGGGACCGCGGGACCCGTTTGCTTTTGTCTCATAGCGAAAAGCTCTTTTAGGGGTGATATTAAGTCAACTGGTAGGCCGCCCAATTTGCGGCGTCCCGTTCTGTCAGGCGTCTCTGCCCGGTCAAAATTTCTCCAGCACCTGCCGGGCGGTGTCCGCCAGCCGCGCGCCGTGGTCCATGCTCCGCTTTTGGAGCCATCGGTGGGCCTCCGCTTCCGTCATGCCGTCCTGTTCCATCAGCAATGCTTTGGCCCGCGCCACCAGTTCCTTTTCCTCCCGGCTGCGCCGGGCGGGGGCCTGATCGGTCTGGGCCAGCTGGGCCAGCATCCGCACCGAGGCCAGCAGCTCGGCCCGGCCCACCGGGGCAGGCAGCTTGAATATGCCCGGCGCGGCGCACAGCTCCAGCCTCGCCTGGGGGGCCACCATCAGCAGGCTGCACCGCTGGGGCAGATCAAAGTACAGCGCCTCACAGCTCTCGTCGGCCAGCTTGAAGCCGCACACCACCAGATCCAGCCGCAGCTTGGCCACCGTCCGCTTCACCTGGGCGGCGCTGCGGCAGGTCAGGCAGGCAAATTCCCCCGTGCTCTCCAGCGCCTCCCGCAGGCGGTCGCGGTTGGACTGCCGCTCAAAGGCCACCACGATCTGCCGCATGGCCCTCACCTCGCTTCCGGAAAATTCAGTAGTTCATCATGTATTTGTCCCGCTCCCAGCTGGAAACGCGGGTGCGGTACTCGTCCCACTCCGCCTCTTTCCCGGCGATGTACTGGCTGGAAACATGCCGGCCCAGGGTGTCCATCACCAGCTTGTCCTGCTTCATGGCGATGAGGGCCTCCTCCAGGGAGCCGGGCAGGGCCTCGATGCCCTTGGCCTGCCGTTCCGCCGGGGACATGGCGAAGATGTTCTCGGTGATCTCCTCCGTC
>JAAWBZ010000176.1 GCA_022792945.1 Oscillospiraceae bacterium
TTCCAGTTGACGGCTCGACCATGCGGAGGCGATGGCCTCGTCCATATACCATTTTCTTGCCTGCTCATTTTCCACCGACAGCAGGAGGCGATAGTGCGTCCAGGTCAATTGCGAACGCAGTGCGTTCGTATTTGGAAACATCACATAAAATTTCTTCATCTGCTGCAATGTCCGCACAGAAAAGCCCTTGCCGAAGTCCTTGGTCAAACGGGTGGATAACTCCTGCAAGACAGATTTTCCATAATCAGCCCGCGCATTGCCGTTTTGCTCATACTCTACGATGATGCGCCCAATCTGCCAATAGGCTTGTACCATCGCAAAGTTGACCGCGCTGTACGCCTGATTGCGCGACAGCAGGAGGGTTTCCTTTATTTCAGAATAGATGTCCTCATAAGGAGTTAGGTTAAGGTCAGTCATTTTATTACCCCTCCTTGGCTGGGAAACAATTCTTATAAGCGTTTTGTTGTTTTGTGGCGATATATTCTCTTGCCAATGCATTAAGCTGCGGAATTTCGGCTTGGCTATATTTGCTGATTTCAGTTAATGCCGCAATGATATCATTTTGCCGAGACTCCACATTGATAATCTCACTCTCGTATCCCTTTAGTTCAGTTTCCCCGTATTTCGGTGGTTGTCCACATGATTGCAGTTGTTGATTTAGTTCTTGACAATTCATGATCAAAGCTCGCTTTATTGCATTTTTGTCGCAAACGGCTATATAAGAATCAATCATTTCCAATACAGTGAAAATCCGATTGCTAATTTTTTCGTATGTCTTTTGAAATTCCGGCAAGACTGTTGGAATTCTGCATGAATTTTTACACGTTGAACATCCGGACGGGATTGCATAAATATCTGTAAAAAACATTGCTTTCAGCTTTACAGTATTGATTTTTTGCATTTCCTCTGCTAACTGCTGCCGAATAGCAGCCACTTCAACAGGATTGTATCCTGTGCTTGTAATGCGTAAAGAGTTGAACCGCTGATAAAGGATGCTGGGTGCAAACAGGTTCAATTCGCAAATCACTTTTCCCAGTCCGTCCCTTTCTTTTTCAATGATCTCCATCGCTTTTTCATATTGATGAATACCACGCTCATGTCTCAATGTAACCATCACCCCGGCAAGGGTCATTGTACCGCCCAGGTAACTGCCGCAAAAAACAAACCATGTTGAGGCATCTACATTCGGCACATTGATGTTGATACCGAAATAGTTACCCAAAGCAATCCCTATATGCAGACAAAACATGAGAATGAATGGAACCGCAAGGACAACCAAAAACCACCATTTTGACAACCTATTCTTCATCCATTTCTCCTTCCATTGACTCAGTATTTTCCTCGCTTTCCCCATCACTATCTTCCTCCACAAGATCATACTCTGGAATCTCAATACCACGGACATCAATTTTTCCGGTGACAACATCGGCAATCAAGCGCTTCTTAAATTCCTTGAGGACATCAATCTCTTGCTGTAAACAATCAATAACTGTTTTGATTTTATGTTCCTCAATTTCAATTGCTCGGACAATCTCAATCTGCTCATCATAAGGAGGAAGCGGAATCTCGAAATTCTTAAATGCACTTGCTGGCAAACGCCATCTTCCTACATTAGCAGCACCTCGCCCAAAACGGTAAAAAGCATGGCGGCGATAGCACAGTTGAAATATCTTGAGGTAATATGCCGCATAACACCGTTCTTCATCAAACAGTCTAAACACACGATAGTCGGGGCTTGTTACTCCAAGATGATCCGCGATGCCAACGCCCCCGGTAAGTAAATCCATATGGTTCATAGCAAACTCGCCGGGATATACGAATTGATACCCAGAATAGTTAGCAGCCAACTGCCCTTCATAAAGGTTTATATTACGCACTTTAAGTCCTTGTTGTGTAACAGAGAAGACATCAAATCCCTCTGAACCTGCTATGCGTTTAAGTATTTCAAAATGATTTCTTACACGACTTATTTCCCATTCAAGTGGAATTTCGGATGCCCAGTCCATGTTTGTCTTCATATAGGCTCGATTTTGTTTGACTCCATGTGTTAATAAATCATTTACCACCGTAAGGAGTTTTTCATTTAGACATTCTATCTGCTTCTGATTAACGCCAATCAACTTGTTGATACTCGAAACCTTCCAATCCAAAAACCGCACAATCTGATCCTGTTCGGGACGAGGAGGAAGAGGCAATTTACAGCTAAGGAATGTTCCTGTGTTAATGGTTTTCCTTAAGCCGCTATACAGTGGCCGCATTGCCTTCACATTATCAAGTGACAAATAATAGTAGTAGGCATAGTGCGGATTGATATTTGCAACATGAAATATTGTATATGCGCCAGTCAACATACCATTATATTGGGAAAGCCCGACAGTGCGCGGGGTTTCATCAATGTCAAACAAGCAAAATGCCATGTCTCCTGGCTTGACAATCTTGTATGTGTTAAAATCCTTGGGAAATTTGCCTTTTCCAGATGCCACATCGCGGAGTATTATCCCTTTTGTTGTCAAGGAAAGTAAAGGATATGCATCTATATCATCGCCAACCACATCTTTAGTTTCCTCAAAAATATTTTTATTACGCACCAGTTCCCAGTGGGCTGGTATATTAGGCAACCATGGAAGCTGTGTTATGGAATAATCGGGGTATGGTTTCATTGTATCCCCTCCATAATCTCCGCCATCATGCCATCCGCTTCCCGTTCAAGAGCTTTCAGGCTCTCTAAAATTTCCTCCATTGGGCGCAGTTCCACCGGCTTATAGAAATACTTAGTAAAACTGATTTCATAGCCAATCTGCGTTTTCTTTTCGTCTACATAGGCATCTGGGGCATATGGCAGCACTTCATTTTTCATAAAGGCATCAATGCCGCCGTCATAGGTAAACGGAATGTTCTCCGTATCCCGCAGGTCAACATTCGGCTCCCCCTCGATGGGCTGTGTAATGGCATCCTTCTCTGTGATGAAGGGGCGGATTTTCTTCAAGGTAGCGGCTTTCAGCTTTGTGGCTTTGGCAAATGCTGTCCAGTCATCCAGAGGTGCGTTTTTTGCAGCCTCGGCAACAGCACTTTGCACCGCCGCAAACTCATCCGCTTTCTTGAATAAATCGGCAGGAATTTCTCTGTCAGGATATATGCGCAGACGCAGAGGCCGTTCCACTGTGACAGACCAGTAGCCAAACTCCTCATTATCAAAAATCATGCTGACTTTGCTTTGCTCCATCTCCGTAAAAATGCGGACGATTTCACTTCGGATTTCCGATGTGATTTCACAATTCTTCTTGCCCATATTTTTGCGGAGCGGGGATTTCATGGCAGTTGCGTCAATCAGTTGAATTTTCCCTTTGCGGCGTTCTTCCTTCCGGTTGGACAGAATCCAAATGAATGTCCCAATTCCTGTGTTGTAGAACATATTCTCCGGCAGTGCGATGATAGCCTCAATCAAGTCGTTTTCAATCAGATAGCGGCGGGCGTTGCTTTCCCCACTGCCGGCGTCCCCCGTAAAAATGGACGAGCCGTTATGTACCTCGGCAATGCGGCTGCCCAGCGGAGTATCCTTTTTCATTTTTGCCACATTGTTCAAAAGGAACAGCAGTTGACCATCGCTTGTCCGAGGGATCATGGCCATCTGTTCTCCACCTTCAAGATAGGCATTAAACCGGGTATCCAGAATTTCCTTTTTGCCGCCCATCTTTTCTGCGTCAACCTTCCAGCTTTTCCCGTAAGGCGGATTGGACAGCATGAAATCAAACTGCCTTGTGGCGTTTCCGTCCAAGGAA
>JAAWBZ010000234.1 GCA_022792945.1 Oscillospiraceae bacterium
AAAAAAGCCGCGGCGTGCTCCATGGCCTTGCCCACATCGCCCTGCCCTGCACCCTCAGCTCCGCTGCCCGCAGCTTACTCAATACCGGGGAAAACCTGCTTATCCCCCGGCAGCTACAGGCATACGGGATGGGGTATCAGGCGTCCCTTTCCCAATATGGCCTGCTTCAGGGCATGGCAATGCCTATGCTCTATTTCCCCTCTTCCTTCCTGGCTTCCTTCGCTTCCCTGCTTATCCCGCAAATTGCCAGGGAACGGGAGCTTGACCACAAGCGCGCTGTGGCATACATATCCGGCAAGGCAGTGCGCAGCGCCCTGGCCTACGGGATGTTCTTTGCGGTGCTGTTCGCGGTTTTCGGGGATGATTGGGGCCGCGCCTTCTATCACAGCGAAAGCGCCGGGGCTTATCTGCAGGTGCTCTCCCCCATTGTGCCCCTCATCTATCTGGATGTGGTGGTAGACAGCCTTTTAAAAGGGCTTGACGAGCAGCTTAACTCCATGAAATATAATTTTGCCGACTCCTTCCTGCGGGTGACGCTGGTGCTTCTGCTTTTAAGCCGCCTGGGCATGGAAAGCTATGTGGGCATCCTCTTTTTCAGCACGATATTCAACGCTGCCCTGAGCCTGCGCCGGCTGATGAAAGTCAGCGCCCTGCGGCTTTCCCTGTGGATGCATATAGCCCTGCCCCTTGCCTGGGCCGCAGCCTGCGTGCTTCTGGGAGAATGGGCCATGGCCCGGCTGGCCCTAGGAAGCCCTTTCCTTCTTATCGGCCTGGAAACCTTTTTCTGCGGCGGGCTGTTCGCAGCAGGATATGGAGGCATCTGCCGCTGGGAGAAAAAAAGAATGGAAGGAAAGGGGTAATTCCGGGGCTGTGCTTGGGCGTGTCCAGACAGCGCGTTTTATATCTCCGACGGTTTAGGGGCTTTGAGTCTCGCCTGCCGGCTCGGTCGGTTCGCAGCTTGTCTGCCACAGGCAGACGCTCACCCCCTAAAGACCCCGAAGCAACGCTAACGCGTAGCGTTTGCGTTTGCCCACACTTTGAAGAAGGTGATGCATTCGTTACACGAATGCAAGAAACTTTTGTGTTTCTCCATTTTTTAATACGCTCTTTGGACACTTCCCTGCGCTTCTGCCACTTGCAGCGGAAAGAAATTCGGGGTATAATGAGAATGTATTCACACAAAGCAGTCATACGCGTCTTTTCGGGTTGTTTTTAAAGCACACAAAACTTCCCCGATAATCTGCATATGCAGCTCGTGTGGACGCGCTCTGGAAAAAAGCTAAATTTCTTTTTAGGAGGATGTTTTATGGCGCTGATTCAATGCAATTTCTTTTCAAGCTGCCTGAACCGCACTGTGCCCATTCAGGTTGTACTGCCTACAGACAAGCGTGTGTTCGGCCCGGAGGGCAAGCCGGCCCTGCAGGAGGAACGCCCCCTTAAAACCCTTTACCTGCTCCATGGGCTTTTTGGCAACTATACCGACTGGGTCAGCGGCACCCGGGTGCAGGCCTGGGCGCAGGATCACGATTTGGCGGTAGTTTGCCCCAGCGGGGACAACAGCTTCTATGTAGACAACACAAAATCAGGAAACCTGTACAGCACCTTTATCGGGCGGGAGCTGGTAGAGTTCACCCGGCGTTCCTTCCCCCTTTCCCGCAGGCGGGAGGATACCTTTATCGGCGGGCTTTCCATGGGTGGCTATGGCGCCACTGTAAACGGCCTGCGGTTTGCGGACACCTTCAGCCATGTGGTGGC
>JAAWBZ010000170.1 GCA_022792945.1 Oscillospiraceae bacterium
CAGGATGCTGGCAGGCGGTCCGTGGTTTTTTCTCCCAGCCTACTGGGTGGGCCACATGGGCTGCCCCCACTGGTCCACCGGGATATAGGGCGGCTCCTCGCTGGGCGTGGGCGGCGGCGTGGGCACCTCCACGCTGGGCGTGGGCGGCTCCACCGGCGGGAAGGACGGCTCCGGGATGGGCGGGAGGTAGGGCGTGTCCGTCACATCGGGGTCCTCGCTGCCGACGGGCCGGTCCGACTCCCACGGGTCCATGGACTCGGTGGGCGGCGGCGAGGGCTCCCAGCCCTCCACATGGACGTAACAGTACCGCCTGTCCTCCGGGATGGCCTCATACCAGCTCACCAGGGCGCTGGCGTCCCCCACGGCGGTGACCGCCTCCCGCTCATAGTCCACCATATAGACGGTGCGCACCGTCTCCTCCGGGCACAGGGCCCCAGCCAGGTGATAGCGGCCGGTGGCCTCCCCGTTGGCGTCCAAGATGGGGCTGTCCATGCAGACCCGCACCGGCACGTGGCAGGAGCAGACCTCGGAGGGCACATCGTCGGCGAACAGCCGGAAGGACCGGGCCCGGCTGCCCCGGATGTCGCTGGCGCAGGCCTCGGTGGACTTCTTGCCGCAGTCGGTGCAGATGGAGACGGAAACCAGATTTTCCGGCACGGGGAAGGGAGCATTCTCCTTCCCCTCGTGGAGGATGGTCATGACCTTCTTCCACAGGGGCACGCCGGGGTTGTTGTGGTTGTAGTTGATGACCTCCCCATTGGGGTAGCCCGTCCACACCGCGGCGGTGTAATAGCTGGTGTAGCCGCAGAACCAGTAGTCGTGGACGTTGTTGGTGGTTCCCGTCTTGCCCGCCACGGTCTGGCCGGAGATCCGGGCCCCGGTGCCGGTGCCGGAGGTCACCACGTTGGTGAGCATGGAGTTCATATAATAGGCGGTCTTCTGGCTGATGGGCCAGGTGGGCTCGGGCCGGTTGTCCCGGATGACGTTCCCGTCGTTGTCCCGGATCTCCAGCACGGTGGTGGCCTTCTTGAACTCGCCGTTCCGGGGGAAGGTGGCGTAGGCCGCCGCCATCTCGAAGGTGGACACGCCCCAGGTCAGGCCGCCCATGGACAGGGGGCTGCGGTCGATGTCCGACTTGACCTCCCCCCGGCTGTTCACATAGTAGGGCTCCAGGGAAGTGAAGCCGAACTTGTTCTCCATGAAGTCGTAGGACGCCTCCGGGGTGATCATCTCCACCACCCGCAGGGCGCAGGTGTTCAGCGACACGGTGACGGCGTCCAGCACGCTGGTGAGCCCCTTGTAGGAGGCCACCACGTTCAGCGGCCACACCTTGCCGTTGAGGAGATAGGGGTTGTCGTCCACCGTGGAGGCCGGGGTGATCAGCCCCATCTCCATGGCGGGGCCGTAGACGGACAGGGGCTTGATGGACGACCCGGGCTGGCGCAGGGTGGTCACCGGCCAGATGGAGCCCCGGTTCACCGTCTTTTCCGCCGTGCTCCCCATGGCCACCACCCAGCCGGTGGAGTTGTCCACCACGGTGATGTTGGACATGAGACGCTGGCCCGTCTTGGAGGACACCTGATCCAGATTGGCCGGGTCGTTGTAGATGGCGTCCACCGCCGCCTGGACCTCCGGGTCGTAGGCGCAGATGATGGACAGGCCGCCGCTGAACACCCGGGTCCGGCAGGCCTTCTCATCGTGGCCGGTCTCGTCCATCAGGGCCCGGGTGGCCTCCCGGATCACCGCCTCCACGTACCAGGAGTAGATATTGGAGGGCTCGCTCTCCACGCCGTTCGGGTCCTCCGGGTCGGCCTTGCCCTGCCACTTGAAGGCCAGGGGCTCGGCGATGGCCGCGTCCCGCTCCGCCTCGGTGATATATGCCTTGCCGCCCCGGGCCTCGTCCGGCTTGGCCATCTCCTTCAGGATGTTCTCCTGCCGGGCCTTGTTGAACTCCAGGTTGGTCCACACCGACCCGTTGTCATAGGAGTTTTCCGCCCCGCAGTACTCGCACACCTCGTCCTTGGTCAAAGAGTAGAGCTTGCACTCCGGGTTCTGGCACTGGTAGCGCACCACGTCCACCACGCCCTCGGGGGCGTAAAGGGAGGGGTTGTTGGTGATGCCCGCCAGACAGGCGCACTCGGCCAGGTCCAGCTCCCACACGTTTTTGCCGAAGTAGTACTTGGCCGCCGCCTGGACCCCATCGCATCCGTTGCCCAGGTAGATTTTGTTGAGATAGGTGGTGAGGATATACTCTTTTGTGTAGTTCTTCTCCAGCTCCAGGGCGGTGAAGATCTCCAGGATCTTCCGGTTCACGGTGACGTCGTTGCGCCCGGTGAGGTTCTTGATGAGCTGCTGGTCGATGGTGGAGCCGCCCTGGATGTTGCCCCCGGTGAACATGCGCAGCAGGCCCGACCCGGTGCGCCGCCAGTCCACCCCCTGGTGCTTCCAGAATCGCTTGTCCTCGATGGCCACGTAGGCGTTGATCAGGTCCTCCGGGATCTGGTCGTAGGTCACCAGCTCCCGGTTCTCCTTGCCCTTCAGGGTCTGGAGCTCCACCAGCTGGCCGGTGTTCTTGTCCTCGTAGTAGATCACCGAGTTCTCCATCATGGTATAGGCGGACAGGTCCAGGCCGGTCTTTGGCATGATGGATGTTTTCACATAGACCACGGCGAAGCATATCATGAAGCAGCCGGTGATGATGCCCATGAGCAGCAGGGTGCCGAGGACCTGGAAAAAGCGGATGATGATGGTCAGCCAAAGGGGACGCTTTTTGCGGCGGCGCGCCTTTGGCCTGGGCGCCTGGCGCTGGCCACCCCCGCCCTGCTGGGGCTGGGGCTCCCGGCGCTGGGGAGCGCTGTTTTGGTTGTTGTCCGGCATGTTGAGATCCCTCCGATGTATTCAGCCGTCCCGCTCCGGGCGGGCCGTCCGGGTCCCTCTCTCAAGCCCCGCGCCCTCACGGCCGGCGCCGGGTATTGGTGCATTATACCACATCCCGGCAGGTTTGTCCACCCTGTGCGGCCGCGCACGATCCGACAGCCCCAGCCGCTGTTTTTTTATTGAAAATTTCGCGCCCCCTCTTGCAATTTGCGCCGGCAGCCGTTACAATAGGGGCAGAAGGCGGGGCCGTGGCCCCCAAAAGGAGGCTCGAGGCCATGAGCGAGGAGTACGGCCCGGATTTCGTGTCGGTCACCGACGACGAGGGCAATGAATTCGAATTGGAACATCTGGGCACCCTGGAACAGGACGGCCGGACGTACATGGCGTTCGTCCCGGCGGACATGGACGAGGATGACGAGGACTTCGGCCTGATCCTGCTGAAGGTCATCGAGCAGGACGGCGAGGAGCTGCTGGCGGACATCGACGACGAGGCGGAATTGAACGCCGTCTACGAAACGTTCATGGAGGAGCTGTTCGAAGACGAGGAAGAGTAGCCCGCTGTTCGCGGCGGTTCGGACGCAATGATAAATAGTACCCCTGCTGGGTTCTAACTACGTGACCTTGCCCTGTTAAAACCCACATTTCTAAAACGGGACGCCCCACTCGCGCGGTGGTTCGCAGACCTCCCGGCCCTCTCAGGAGGATCCTGGACGTTGGGAG
>JAAWBZ010000235.1 GCA_022792945.1 Oscillospiraceae bacterium
AAAGGCATACGCAAAACAATACAAAAAAGAGTGCACCAATATTCTTTATATTATATACAGCGGCGATTTAATGCGTGATGTTATCGGCATGGATTTTTCTGATGACCAGCCGGAAGATACTGACGATGAACGTTTCAGAAAGCATAACCGCTTTCTGCGGTCTTTAAAAGAGGATACGTTGATTATTATCGACAACTTTAATACAACAGCCACAAAGGACACATTTTTATCCGTCATGCTCAAATATAAGTGCCGCCTGCTCTTTACCACCCGCAGCAGGATAGAAAGCAATCCCTGTATGCTGCTTGAGGAAATTAGCGACAGGAATATACTTTTAGAACTTGCTGGAAATTACTATACAGAAGCACCAAATTACAAGATAATCATGGAGCGGATAATAGAAACTGTACATTTCCATACTTTAGCCGTGGAACTGTCTGCGCGGCTGTTACAGACAGGTATCTTAGAGCCGGAAGAACTTCTTAAAAAGCTGGAGGAAGAAAAGGCGGGAATGTCTGCAACCGACAAAATAGGCATTACCAAGGACGGAGAGAACCGCAGGGCAACTTATTATGACCATATCCATACACTGTTCTCATTGTATAATCTTGACGAAATGCAGACTGAAATCATGCACTGCCTGTCGCTCGTCCCATTGTCGGGAATCCCATTAAAGCTGTTTGCATCATGGCTAAGGCAACATGACATGAATAACATAAATGATTTAGTGGAAATGGGATTTATACAGCCAAAAAGCGGACGCATGATAACACTGCACCCAATGTTACAGGAGATTACCATAACGGATACAAAGCCGTCTGTCACGAACTGCCATACCATGCTTGATTACCTGCAAAAAGAGGTATTTTGTTATCATGGAATAGACGTACCATATTATAAGCTGCTGTTTTCCACCACTTTAAACATAAATGATTTGATTGAAGTTGACGATAAGGAATTTTATCTGCGCTTTCTGGAAGATGCCTTTGCATATATGGACAAGTACCATTATGAGGAGGGCATGAAAAAAAGTTGTGGCTGAAATTGAAAACCTGTTGAATAACAGCATTATCGGAACAGTCAGCGACAAGGCTCTGCTGTTGGATTATAAGGCAGCTATGACAGACCAGACTTCAAAAGCCATAAAATTTGAACAGCAGGCTCTTGAACTACTGACGGAGATAAACGCTGACAATGCACTGTTGGCTTCCAATCTCAACGCAAACATGGGCACGCTGTACCATAAAGCCAATAAAAATGACCTCGCAGCGTATCATATGGAACAGGGTATTTCAATATTAGAGAAATATGGGCTTATTTACATGAACCAAAGCATAGCGCAGATATGCAATTATGCTGTCCTGCTGCATGACATGGGTGAGTCAGAGCGCGGGCTTTCCGCCCTCCGCAGATGTGCAAAGACTGTGAAAGAGCATAACTCTGAATTATCGAGTGACTATGCCGCCATACAGGAAGCGATGGGAAACATTAATCTTGCCTGCGGCAGACTGGACAAGGCAAGGGAACATTTTCAAAGAGCATTGTCAATTTATGAACAGTTGTGGTCTGACGAGCCGCAGCTTATAGAAGCAAAACAGGAGGAAATATTGCAACAGTATGCAGCCGCAGGGTTAGGCATTGGGAGTAGCTTTTTGATATAGCAGCAATTAAAATGTCACAGGCGCAAAAAATAATTGTTGTTGAGGTGAGCGACAGATTGTCGCCCACCTCAGTTATAGATCATATTTATAAAAGAAAAATGCAGGAACCAAATTTGTTATACAATCGTGCAGAACTTATTATATAACCATTTCGCTACACCATCAGAATCATTGCTTTCTATAATTCCGGTAGCGATTGCTTTTAATTCGTCTACCGCA
>JAAWBZ010000046.1 GCA_022792945.1 Oscillospiraceae bacterium
CAAACTTTTTTCAAGCCGGTCTCCCGAATCCCTTCAAGCCCCCTTCGCTCACTCTTTCAAGTTCATCGCGCGGAACTTTTTTAGTCTATCACATCTTCCTTCATTTGTCAAGAACTTTTTCTCGCTTTTTTGTGGCTTTTTCAATTCCCGACAGCTGGAACTCTGTGATTTCGCCGCACTCTCTCGAGCGCTTGCTTATATTACCAGATGCGCCACGAATTGTCAAGCCTTTTTTCAAAGTTTTTCAGATTTTTTTGATTTTCCTGTCGGAACCCCGCGCGGCCCGCCGCGCGGGGTTCCAGGGCCTCACTGCATCATGCCGCAGATGAGATCGGTGTACTCCGTCGGGTTTTCCAGTGGCAGATCTGCCATCAGCAGTGCCTGGGCATAGAGAATCCTGACATACTTCTCCGCCTTCTCCTTGTCCTGGGCCACGGCCAGCTGCAAGGCCGCGAACACCGGGTGCGCCGCGTTCAGCTCCAGGATGCGCCCGGCCTTCACGCCCATCTCTGGGCTCATCCGCTGGAAATACTTCTCCATCTCAAAGCTCATGCCGGCCTCCGGGGCCAGGCAGACCGGGTGACTCTTGAGCGCCGCGCTGAGCCGCACCTCCTTGACCTTGTCGCCCAGCGTCTCCTTGATAAAGTCCAGCGTCGGCTTTGCGGCCTCCTGCTTTTCCTCAATGGCCTTCTTCTCCTCGTCGCTGGTCAGGCCCAGGTCGTCGGCGGCGATGTTCCTGAACTCCTTCTCGGCGTATTTCTGGAGCGTCTGGGGAATGAACTCATCCACATCCTCGGTGAAGAACAGCACATCGCAGCCCTTCTCCCGCAGCAGCTCCAGCTGCGGCAGCTGCGCCAGGCGCTCGCGGCTCTCGCCGACGGCGAAGTAGATATACTTCTGCTCCTCGCCCATGGCCTCGGTGTACTCCTTCAGAGAAACCAGCTTGTTCTCCCTGCTGGACCAGAACAGCATAAGATCCTGCAAAAGCTCCTTGTGCGCGCCATAATCCGCCACGATGCCGTACTTGAGGTTCCGCCCGAAGGCGCCGAAGAACCTCTCGTATTTCTCCCGGTCGTCCTTCATCAGCTTGGCCAGCTCCGCCTTGATCTTCTTTTCCAGGTTCCCGGCGATGAATTTCAGCTGCCGGTCGTGCTGCAGCAGCTCCCGGGAGATGTTGAGGCTCAGGTCCTGGGAGTCCACCACGCCCCTGACGAACCGAAAATGCTCCGGCAGCAGATCCTCGCAGTTCTCCATAATCATCACGCCGGAGGAATAGAGCTGCAGGCCCTTCTTGAACTCCTTGGTATAGAAATCGTAGGGCGCCCGGGCCGGCACATACAGCAGCGCCTTGTAGGTCACGGCGCCCTCCACGCTCAGGTGGAGATGGGCGATGGGATCCTCAAAGTCGAAGAACTTGTCCTTATAGAATTGGCTGTACGCCTCCGCAGTCACGTCCTTCTTGTTCCGCTGCCACAGGGGCACCATGGAATTGAGGGTCTCGTTCTCGGTGTAGGACTCATATTCCGGCTTTTCCGAATCCTTGCTTTCCTCGGTGACGCGCTGCTTGGTGACGTCCATTTGGATGGGGTAGCGGATGTAATCGGAGTATTTCTTCACCAGCCGCCGCAGCTCGTATTCCTGGAGGAAGCGGCTGTACTGCTCGTCGTCGGTATCCGCCTTGAGCTTCATAATGATATCGGTGCCGGCGCAGTCCTTTTCGCAGGCGGTCATGGTATAGCCCTCAGCCCCGGAGGACTGCCACATCCACGCCTCGTCCGCGCCGTACTTCCTGGAAATCACCGTCACGGCCTCGGCCACCATGAACGCCGAGTAAAAGCCGACGCCGAACTGGCCGATGATATCAATGTCCTCCTTCTGCTCCTCCATATCTTTTTTGAACTGGAGGGAGCCGCTCTTGGCGATGGTGCCCAGATTCTCCTCCATCTCGGCCCTGTCCATGCCGATGCCGTTGTCGGAGACGGTGAGCATCCGGTTTTTCTCGTCCGCGGTGATACGGATGGCGAAGTCCCCGCGGTCCAGGCCCACATTCTGATCGGTAAGGCTTAAATACGCCAGCTTGTCGATGGCGTCGGAGGCGTTGGAAATGATCTCACGGAGGAAAATCTCCTGATGCGTGTAAATCGAGTTGATCATCAGATCCAAGAGGCGTTTGGACTCCGCCTTAAACTGCTTTTTAGCCATATGGCCTACCACCTTTGTATCGTTTTAGCACTCAATCCCGTCGAGTGCTAATCCTATTATAATGCACCCGCCGGAATTTGCAACCCCGCCGGAAAAAAATTTTCAATTTGTCCATATTTATGCAAAGTAAGAACCTGTATTCATAACCGGACGCGGCCGGCAGAGCGGCCAAAAACCCGGCCTGCCGGCTGTGGACGGTGGTGAATACAGGTTCTAACCCCCCTGTCATTCAAGGAGCGCAGCGGCGCGGCCATCCGTATCTCCCAAAGCCCCCGCCAACCGCGCAAGCCCCGCAGGGCGCGGGCACGGTGGACAGGAGAAGTCAAGGCAGGGCAAACCATCTCGGTCTGCCCTGCCCTGTTCCATACCCAAAGAACCGCGGCACTCAGCGGCTGAGCTGGAGCCGCGAGACCCAGACGCTGGGAGCGGCAACGGTGTAGCTGCGTAGCATCTCCATGGGCAGCACCGCCGTGTCCGCAGCCACCGCCCGGACATCGGACAAAAGCCCCTGAACCGTGCCGGTGATGGTCAGTCCCTCCACGCGGCCCGCCATGCGGCCGCCCTGCACCAGAACACCGTTGCAGGGGATGGAATAGTCCCCGGAGGCGACGTTGATGGAGTGGAACTCGTCGAAGGACTCGCAGATATAGACGCCGTCCCCCATGGCCTCCAGCAGCTGCCAAAGGCTGCCCTGTCCCGGCGCAATGGCAAAATTCCGCGGGATAATGCCCAGAACCGTGGGCAGATTGCCGCTGAGCAGGGCCTTGCGTCCGGCGTTGCCCGTGGGTTCCGCGCCCATGGCGGCGGCGGTGGTCAGGTTGTGCATCAGGCCGCACAGCACGCCGTCCCGCACCAGCGTGACCTCGCGCCCCGGCGTGCCCTCGGCGTCCACCGGAAAGCAGAAGCCGCTCTCAGGACTTTCAGGCCTGTCCACGATCTGGAGGACCGGAGACGCCGCTGTCTGCCCCAGCTTCCCGGCATAGGGGGTGCCGTGGTGCAGGTAGCCCTGGGCCGTGAACATCTGCCAGCTGGTCAGCAGGATGTTGGTCATGACGCTGCTGTCCAGCACACAGGGATACGCCCCCGGGGTGAAGTCCGCGGCCGGCAGCTGGCAGGCCTCCCACTTGTCCAGCGCCGCGTCAAACAGCGCCGGCTGGACATCCGGGAGCGCGCCAAAGCTCCGCTGGACCCGCAGGCTGGCGCAGCCCGGCCGGACCACCAGCAGCTCCGCCAGGAAGGTCCTGCTGCTGCCGCAGACCTCACACCCCCGGGTGTTCACCAGCCCCAGGTCCCGCGCAAGCCCGGTGACGGTGAGGGTCCGGCTGTCCTCCGGCCGCAGACGCGCGGCCAGATGGCGGTCGATCTCCCCGGCCTTCTCCCAGAGCAGGGCCGGGTCCGTCCCCGCCGCCCCGCCGTCCCGGGGGCCGTCCGTGGGGCCGCGCATGGGTTCCGGCGCGTCCGCCGCGGCGTACAGGCCGTTCTCATAGGCCCGCCGCAGCACCGCAAGCGGCTCTTCCTCCAAATTCTGGGTATACGCGAAGCCGGTCCGCGTCCCACCGGCGCGGAGGAACAGCTCCGTCACGTCGCTGGCGGCGCAGTCCTGCCGCACGCCGCCGCGGAGGGTCACGCAAACCGCGGCCTCCCGCTCGGCCTCGGCCTCGGCGGCGGTGATCTCCGGCGGCAGCGCCGCGAGGACCCGCCGGTAGGCGTCCAAAGCCTTCATAAAGCCCTCTCCTCTCCGCCGATGGTCATTTCGGTGACGCGCATTCTCGGCTGGAATGCGGTGGTGGGCACCAGGCCGGAGTCCGCGCCGCAGAATGCGCCCATCTCCGGCTCCAGCCGCCGGCCCACCCGGTCTACCCTCGCCATGACGTCCAGGCCGCTGCCGCTGAGCACGACGCCCTTCACCTGCCGGTCGATCTGGCCGTTGCGGATCCAGAAGCCCTCCTTCACAGCGATGGTAAAGGTCGCGCCGCCGCTGCCGCCGCCCAGGCTCTGCACCAGCAGGCCCTCGGGCACGGAGCGGAGCATCTCTTCCTCGTCGTCCTCCCCCGGGGCCAGATAGGTGTTGCTCATGCGGGAGGTGACGGGGAAGGTGTAATTCTGCCGCCGGCCGCAGCCGTTGCTCTCCAGCCCCAGCAGCCGCCCGTGGAGGCGGTCGCAGAGGTACTGCCGCAGGACGCCGCGCTCGATGAGGACGTTCTTCTGCCGCGGGTGGCCCTCGTCGTCGATGGCGGAGGAGCCGTAGAGGCCCGGGAAGGTCCCGTCGTCGATCAGCGTCACCCGGGGGCTGGCGATGGCCGTCCCCAGGCGGCCGGCGTAGAGGGAGTCGCCCGAGGCCGCGGCGCTGGCCTCCAGGCCGTGGCCGCAGCACTCGTGCCACAGCGTCCCCGCCCCGCCGGCGGCCAGAACCACCGGCACGCGGCACGGCCGCACCGGCTGGGCCTTCCACATCCGCTCCATGCGGCGGACGTAGTCCCGGGCGAAGGCCTCGCACCCCTCGCCCACCAGGGCCTCAAAGCCCCGGGCCGCGGTGTAGTCCTCCCAGTCAAAGAAGGAGCCGTGCTCGTCGCCCAGCGTCACCTGGAAGCGCATCCGGGTGCTCACCCGCCGGTCCGGGGCCAGAAGCCCCTCGCTGTTGGCCACCAGAATCCGCTGGTCGTTGTCAAAATAGTCCACGTTCATGGCGAGGATTTGAGGCCCCGCCGCCCGGGCCGCCCGCTGGGCCTGGTCCACGGCGCGGATTTTGGCCGATGCCTGGACCTCCCCGGGGTAGAGGAGGATAGGATTGGGGCTGGGGTTCTCCGCCGTCCGGAGGGCCTGGGCCGCGCCGGACGCCCGCGCCGCCGCGAGCATCCCCGCGGCCCGGCAGGCCAGCTGCGCCAGCGCCTCCCGGTCCGTGCGGTTGGTGTGGACGTAGACCCGCTGCGCGCCCTGGAGCACCGTCAGCCCCGCGCCGTGGATGCGGATGGTCTTGACGCCCTGGAGGACGCCGCCGCGGGACTGGATGTTGGTCTCCTCCCGGTCCTCAAGGAACAGCTCAGCAAAGTCCCCGCCGCGCGCCAGCGCCGCGTCCAGGACCTGCCGTGTCTCGTACTCAGAGATCATGGGACACCTCCTCCGCCAGATGGCACGCGGCGAAGTGCCCCGGCCGGACCTCCCGCAGGGCGGGGCGCTCCCGGCGGCACCGCTCCTGGGCGTGGCGGCACCGCTGGCAGAAGGCGCAGCCGTCCGCCAAATCCACGGGGCTGGGCACGTCGCCGGAGAGCAGAATCCGCCGCCGCCGCTGCTCCACGTCCGGGTCCGCGATGGGGATGGCGGACATCAGCGCCTGAGTGTAGGGGTGGAGGGTGCGGTCAAACAGCTCCCGGCTCTCCGCCAGCTCCACGATGCCGCCCAGGTACATCACCGCGATGCGGTCGGAGATGTACTTGACCATGGAGAGGTCGTGGGTGATGAAGAGGTAGCTGATGCCCAGCTTTTTCTGCAAATCCTTGAGCAGATTCACCACCTGGGCCTGGATGGACACATCCAGGGCCGAGATAGGCTCGTCGCAGACGATCAGCTCCGGCTCCACCGACAGCGCCCGGGCGATGCCCACCCGCTGGCGCTGCCCGCCGGAGAACTCGTGGGGGAAGCGGTACTCGTGGTCCTCATTGAGGCCCACCATGTTCAAAAGCGCCAGGATGCGCGCCTCACGCCGGGCCTTGTCGGGATAGAGGCGGTGGATGCGCATCCCCTCCTCCAGCACGTCGTGGACCACATTCAGCGGGTCCAGGGAGGCGTAGGGGTCCTGGAAGATCATCTGCACCTCCTTGCGGAAGCGCTTGACCTCAGATTTTGAATAATTCCAGATATTTTTGCTCTTGTAGAGCACCTCGCCGCCGTTAGGCCTGTAGAGGCGCAGGATGGTGCGCCCCAGCGTGCTCTTGCCGCAGCCGGACTCGCCCACCAGGCCCAGGGTCTCGCCTCTCTGGATGGCCAGGCTCACGCCGTTGACGGCCTTGAGGGTCCCGGCCTCCACCTGGAACCAGGTCCTGACGTTCTTCAGCTCCAGCAGAATTTCCTTGCTCACAGCGGCGCGCCTCCTCTCCTTTTGGCGAATTCCTCATGGTGCAGCCAGCAGGCCGCGGCGTGTTCGCCGCCAAACTCCGTTAGAGCCGGCTGTGCCCTGCGGCAGATCTCCATGGCATAGGGACACCGCTCGGCGAAGGCGCAGCCCTGGGGCGGCGCAATCAGGTCCGGCGGCGTGCCGGGGATGGACGCGAGGGGCGTCCCGGCGTCGCTGTCCACCTGGGGGACCGACTCCAGGAGGGCCTTGGTGTAGGGGTGCTTGGGACTGTAGAAGATGTCCCGGCTGTCCCCCTCCTCCACGATCTGTCCGGCGTACATCACATAGATGCGCTGGGCCATGTTGGCCACCACGCCCATGTCGTGGGTGATGAGGACGATGGAGGTGTCGATCTTGGTTTTCAGCTCCTTCATCAGGTCCACGATCTGCGCCTGGATGGTCACATCCAGGGCGGTGGTGGGCTCGTCGGCGAAGAGGATCTGCGGGTCGCAGATCAGGGCCATGGCCACCATTACCCGCTGGCGCATGCCGCCGGAGAGCTGATGGGGATAGCGCCTCATGTTCTTCTCCGGGTCGGGGAGGCTGATGAGCTTGAGGATTTCAATGGTCCTGGCCTCGGCCTCCTTCCGGGAGGCCTTGCGGTGCTCCCGGTAGCTCTCCATGATCTGTTTGCCCACGGTCATGGTGGGGTTGAGGAAGGTGAAGGGGTCCTGGAAGATCATGGACATCTTCTCGCCCTGGAGCTTGCGGATCTCCTTCATGGGCAGCTGCACCAGGTCCTGGCCGTCAAAGAGCACCTGACCCTGGATATCGGTGGTCTTGCTGCTGTTGAGTCCCGCCACGGTCTGGATGGACACGGTCTTGCCGCAGCCGGACTCGCCCACGATGGCGATGGTCTCCCGCTCACCCAGGTACCAGCTGACGCCCCGCACCGCCTGGACCCGCCCGGCGTAGGTGCGGAAGGTCACACGGAGGTCCCGGACCTCCAGAAGCTTTTTCGGTTCCATATTTCCGCACCTCCTCAGTCCCGCAGCTTCGGGTCCAGCGCGTCGCGCAGGCCGTCGCCGATCAGGTTGCAGCAGAGCATGGTGACGCTGATGCACACGCAGGGTATGATAAACTGGTAGGGGTAGTGGCGGAAGGTCTCCGCCGCCGCCTTGATCAGCTGCCCCCAGCTGGGATCCGGCGGCGTGACGCCCAGGCCGATGAAGCTGAGGAACGCCTCATAGAAGATGACGTTGGGCACCATCATCGCCATGCCCACCACCAGAATGCCCAGCGTGTTTGGCAGCAGGTGCCGCACGATCAGCCGCGCCGGAGACGCGCCCAGGGTCTCGCTGGCGGTGATGAAGTCCCGGTGGCGCATCTGGAGCACCAGACCGCGGGTGCTCCGGGCCGCGCTCATCCAGCCGGTGATGGACATTGCCAGCACCAGCGTCCAGATGCCGCCGCTGCCCAGGATCACCATCAGCAGGATCATGTAGATCAGCTCGGGAATGCCCATGAGCACGTCAATGGTCCGCATGATGAACTGGTCCAGCTTCCCGCCGAAGTAGCCAGAGACGCCGCCCACGGCCATGCCGATGACATAGGGAATGACGGTGGCCAGCAGGGCGATCACCAGCGAGACCCGCCCGCCGATCCACACCCTGGCCCACAGATCGCGGCCCAGCTGGTCGGTGCCGAACCAGTGCACGGCATTGGGTGCCTGGTTGACGGCGGTATAGTCGTTGGAAATGGGGTCGAAAGGCCGCAGGGCCGGGCCGAAGGCCACCAGCAGCAGGATCACCGCCATAACAATCAGGCTCACCAGGGCCGTGCGCCGCTTGCAGAAGGTCCGCCACACGTCCCGGAGGTACGAGGTGGACTTCCGCGCCACCTTGTCCACCTGGCGCGCCTCTGCCGGGATGGGGTCAAAATCGCGCGCTGCAAAGACCACGTTTTCTTGTTCTTCCACGTCTGCCACCTCACTTTACGCGGATCCGCGGGTCCGCCAGGCCGTACAGCACGTCGATGATGAGGTTCGCCGTCACCAGGAACGCGCCGTAGAAAATGGTCAGGCCCATGACCAGCGGGTAGTCCAGCGTGGTCACGCAGTCCACAAAATACTTGCCCAGCCCCGGGATCAGGAAGATGCTCTCCACCACAAAGGAGCCCATCATGATGCTGGCGAGGGTGACGCCCATGTTGGTCAGGATAGGGACCAGGGAGTTCTTCAGCTGGTGCCGCAGCACCACCTTCCAGGGGGCGAGGCCCTTGGCCCGGGCGGTCTTGATGTAGTCCTGGGTGGTCACGGCCAGCATGCTGGCCCGCATGCTCCGGGTGCTGGCGGCGATGCCGCTGATGGAGAGCACCAGCACCGGCAGCACCGCCTGCCGGAACGTTCCCCAGCCGGAAACCGGCAGGACCATCAGCTTCACGCCGAACAGGTACCGCAGCAGCGGCCCCAGCACCATGCTGGGCAGCGCCACGCCCAGCACCGCCACGATCATCAGGATATAGTCCGGCAGCCGCCCCCGGAACTGGGCGCAGAGGATGCCGAACACAATGCCCACCACCTGCGAGAACACAAACGCCGCCAGCCCAAGCCTGGCCGACACCGGGAAGGCATCCCGGATGATGGTGGTGACCTCCCGGCCGATCTGCTTGAGGGAGGTGCCCAGATCGCCGCGGAGGAGGTTCTTCATATAGGTGAGGTACTGCTCAGCCAGGGGCTTGTCCAGCCCGTAGAAGGCCCGCTGCCGCTCCTGCACCGCCGCGGGGACCTTGTCGTTGAGGAAGGGGTCGCCCGGCAGGATTTTCACCAGGAAGAAGGTCAGCGTCGCCAGCACAAGGACCGTCAGCAGCGCAATCCCCACCTTTTTCAGGATATATTTTGCCATTTCCGCAGCCGTCCTTTCACAGTTTTTCTGCAATCGCGCAAGGCGGAGACCAGATGGGTCTCCGCCTTGTTGTGAAGGGCCTGCTCACGCGGCCAGATCCGCGTAGACGAAGCTGATGCCGCTGGGGTCCATGGTCACGCCGGTGACGCTGGGGCTGTAGATATAGAATTCGGAGATCCACGTGACCACCACGTCCAGCATATTGTCGCAGAAGCACTGCTCCAGCTCAAACATGGCGTCCTTCCGGGCCTCCCAGGAGGTGGCGGCCTGCGCCGCGTTGAACAGTGCGTCGAACTCCTCGTTCTCGATGCCGAAGAGGGTAACGGGGCCGTAATACTCCCGGAAGATGCCGATGGAGTCCACCTTGTCCTTCTCCACGCCGCCCTTCCAGAAGTCGTAGTCGCCCTCCATGACCTTCTGCAGCATGTTCTGGATGGGCTGCGCGTCGATCTCGCAGGCGATGCCCAGCGTCTGGCTCCACATATCCATGATGGCGTTCATGGCGATCATGTTGTTGGCCGAGTCAAAGCAGAGCACCGTGAAGGTGGGGATGTCCGCGGCGGTCTTGCCCAGCTCGCTCAGGGCCTTGTTCAGGCATTCCCGGGCCTTCTCCGCGTCGGGACTGGTACTCCAGGCCTCGTAGGGGTGCTCGTCGTTATAGGTCCCGCTGACGCCCATGTCGTTGGGCAGGCACACGCGGGTGGCGGGGATATCGGTGGTGTAGGCGGTAGCCACCATGGCGCTGCGGTCCACGGCGTAGCTCAGGGCCTTGCGGAAGTTGGCGTTGGAGAGGAAGAGGCCCGTTTCCTCTGTCTTGCCCTTGTGGTTGATGTGGGCGCACTGCGCGCCGGTGGTATCGGTGAGGCAGAGGAAGCCCTGGGCTGTCAGCGCGTCGGCCTGGACCTGCCCGGTGATGGTGGCGGCGTCCAGCTCGCCGGCGGTCATCATGTCCACGGCGGTATCGCCCTCCGCGCCGACCTTCAATACGATCCTATCCAGCTTCACGGAATCGGCGTCCCAGTAGTTGGGGTTCTTCTCCAGCACGATCTCCGAGTCGCGCACCCAGCTGGTCACGGTGAAGGGGCCGTTGGTCAGCACCTTGTCCGCGTCCGAGCCGTAGGCGATATCCAGCTCCTCGGCCAGGTCCTTCTTGATGGGGGCGAACTCCCAGGTGCAGAAGGAGATGGGGTAGGTGGGGTACTCCATGGTCAGCCTGAGGGTCTGCGCGTCCACCACCTCGACGCCCACGTCCTCGGCGGCACATTCGCCGTTGTAGTAGGCCTCGGCGTTCTGGAAAATAAACGCGGTCTCGGCCTGTTCATAGCCGGCCTCGGGGTCCAGCAGGCGGAGCATGGCGTAGGCGTAGTCCTCCGCCGTGACGGGTGAGCCGTCGGAATAGGTCAGGCCCTCCCGCAGATGGAAGGTATACTCGGTCTGCTGGTCGTTGACCTCGTAGCTCTCCGCCGCGCCGGGGCGCGCCTCACCGTCCACGCCGCGCAGCAGCGCCTCGCCGGTGGACAGGAGGAGACGGTACTCCGAGTCCATGGCGGCCCGGGCCGGGTCCAGCGAGGCCGGGTCGTAGCTCCAGCCCACGTTCAATACCTTCTCGCCGCCGGCGGAGGCGCCGCCGGACGAAGCGGACGCGTCATCGGACGCGGAGGCACCGCCGTTGGCAGACGGCTCAGTGCCGGCCGGCTCCCCGGCGGGGTCGGGGCTCCCGCCGCAGGCGGCCAGGGACAGCAGCATCGCCGCGCAGAGCAGCAGCAGGATCATTCTCTTCAGATTCATGTGGATTCTCCCTTTCGCATTGCTTCTTTAATTTGATAAAGAGACGGTTTTATTTTACCGCACACCCGCCGCCTTGTCAACGGGGATATTTTACGGTACGGGCCGGCCTGTCAGTCTGCCTCCCGGCCCCGCCGGAGGACCTGCCCGCTGCGGCTGTGGGTAGGCCGGCCCTGAAGTACGGCAAAGACGCCGTTGACCAGCACGTACTCCACGCCCCGGGGGCCTGTGCCGGGGCGGGCCGGGTCGATGACCGGGGCCAGGACCCGGCGGTCCAGCACCGCCACGTCCGCGAAGTTCCCGGCGCGGAGACGGCCCCGGTCCCGGAGGCCCAGAATGTCGGCGCTGCGGCCGCTGGCCTTGTAGACCGCCTGCTCGAAGGGCAGGGGCGTCTCGGTGAGGAACTTCACCATGGCGTTGAAATTGTTGGGCGGGCAGGAATCCTCCGGGTAGCCGTAGGGGGCGTTATTGCCGGAGAGGTCCGAGGCCGTGCTGTCCAGGCCCACCGCCGCGTCGGGGCTGGCGAGGAACACGTCCTCGCCGCCGAAGGTGGCGGCCTTGCTGACCCTGTAATAGTACGCCGCCGGGTCCCGCTTGAGCACCTCCAGCAGCGTCTGCGCCTGGGTCATGCCCCACCGCCGCGCCAGCTCCCCCACGGTCCGCCCCTGAGCCTCGGCGCAGGCCGAGCGGGTGATGCGGACGGCACCGGTGCTCTCCCCCTCCGGGTCGGAGAGGCAGCGGCGGAAGGGCGGGAAGATGCTGCACACCGCGTCCAGGTCCTTTTGGGCGATGCGCTCCAAAATCCACGCCTCAAAGGCCCCATCCGTCCGCAGCCGCGCCGCGAAGGGCGTCATGCCGCCGGCCTCCTCCACCAGCGGGGCGAAAAAGGACGCCAGCTGGGGATAATAGAGCATGCTCATGCAGTCCGGCGGAATCACATCCCAGGTGACGCGGACACCCTGGGCCTTGTAGTCCTCCAGCATTTGGAGGATGTCCCGGGCCGACTGCTCCGCCGCCGCCCGGGCCCCTGGGCCGGATTTTCCGGCGTGGAAGTCGTTGGGGATGTGGCTGACATGGACGCGGACGCCGGCGGCTCTGCCAATCTCCAGCAGCTCCCGGATGCCCTGGCTGCACCGGTAATCGGGCCATTCCCGCCCGTAGCGCCGCTGGGTGTTCTGGGTGTGGGCCTCCAGGACGGCGTCAAATTCCCGGAGGACCTGGGCCACCTGGGCCACCTCCTCCGGCGGGGCGTAGGCATCCGGCACATAGTCGAAGCCGCAGTCCATGCCGTAGGCCCCGCCCGCCAGCTCCCGGCGCAGGAGGTCCCGCATGGCTGCGATCTCCGCCGCCGTGGCCGGACGCCGCCAGTCCTCCCCCATCGCCTGGAGGCGGATGAGGCCGTAGGACACATAGCCGCGGAAGTTGCAGCCCACGCCCTCCCGGCGCATATGGTCCAGGAAGCCGGCGTAGTCGGTCCAGTCCAGCTCGAAGCCCAGGGCCGGGCCGGCGGCGCGGCGCATCTCCTCGGTTTTCACCACGATGCTGCCGTAGGGGTCGTAGCCGTTTCGCGACGCGAGGCCCAGACGGCGCAGGGCCTTGTCGTCGGCGCACTGGGCCATGTACCAGGTGTCGATGGGCGCGAGGCCCAGGGTGCAGTGGCCCACCGAGAGGGTGGTGATGCCCTGGACCAGATAGTTTTCCATGGCCGGGTACTGGGGCATGGTCAGGTCGGCGTGGGCGTGCAGGTCGATGAGCCCCGGAATCACGGTCCTGCCCGGGACGCGCAGCACCAGGTCCGCCCCGGCGCAGTCCGCCTGCCCCCGGGAGGCCACCGCGGCGATTTTCTGGTCCTCGATCACCAGGTCGCCGGGAAAGGCCGGCGCGCCGGTGCCGTCCACGATTTCACCGTCTAAAATACAGAGTTTCATGGTCACATTTCCTTTCCAGCCGCGCACCTACAGCGCCTCTTTCAGCGCCTGCGCCGCCCGGCGCAGGTGGGCGGGGGTGTTGAAGCAGTGGAAGCTCACCCGGAGGAAGCCCGTGTCCAGGCGGGCGTACACCTGATGCCGCGCCAGGGCCTCCGCCACCGCCTGGGTCCTGGCCGGGTCAAAGTCCATACAGACATTGCCGGACCAGTGCGCCGGCCCATTGCCGCCCCGGAGGGCCGCCGGCAGACCTTGGACCGCATCGCGGAACGCCGCCTCCAGCTGCAAAACATGGGCCTGGACGTTCTCCACGCCGATCTCCAGCAGCAGCTCCACGCTTTTGCCCAGGGCCGTGATGCCAAAGGTATTCTGGG
The DNA here is from genome assembly GCA_022792945.1 of Oscillospiraceae bacterium. Lineage (GTDB taxonomy): Bacteria > Bacillota > Clostridia > Oscillospirales > Oscillospiraceae > Avoscillospira_A. The sequence continues at coordinate 13,241 of JAAWBZ010000046.1, forward strand.
AGCCGGCCATGAGCCGCGCCGCCCCCGCCCGCAGGGGGAGCGCCGGGATGGACGCCATCCGGCCCAGCGCCGCCTCGTCCACATCCACGTTGTCGTCGCTCCAGGCCCAGGGCGTCAGACATGGCAGCAGGTCCCGCCGGACATAGGCGAAGCCCACGCCGAAGGGGGCCATCAGCCCCTTGAAGCCGCCGCAGCTGAGCACGTCGATGCCCAGCTCCCGGACGTTCACCGGGTGCCGCCCCAGGCCCTGGATGGCGTCCACGGCGAAGAGGACGCCCCGGGCGCGGCACGCCGCGCCGATCCGCGCCAGATCCGTCCGGAAGCCGGACTCATACCGCACAAAGGACAGCGCCACGACCTTGGTGGTCTCGTCCATGGCTGCCAGGACGTCCGCCGGGTCCAGGACGCCGTTTTTCACCGGCACCAGCCGCAGCTTCACGCCCGCCGCCTGCCGCTGCGCCCAGCCCAGCACCACTGAGGGGTACTCTCCCGCCGCCGAGACCACCGAAGCCCCCGGCTCCAGGGGATAGCCCGCGGCCAGGAGGCTGCTGCCCTCGGTGGTGTTCCGGGTGAACATGATCTCGTCCGGGTCCGCGCCGATGAGCCGCGCGAGCTTCTGCGCCGCCTCGGCCCGCTGCGCGCCGTAGGGCCCGAAGCACAGCCGCCCATAGGACGCCGCGAACGCGTCCTGGAAGTCACGGCAGTGGTCCAGGGTCCGCTGGGGCAGCATCCCCACCGACGCGGTGTCCAGATACGCCGCGTCCCCCAGGTAATCGAACTCCCGCAGATGCCGCGGCTCCATCACGCCGGGTCCCCGCACACCAGATAGCGCCCGCAGATCACGTCCTCCACCGCCAGGCCCAGGGCGTCGAAGAGGGTGATCTCCTCCTCGTTCTCCCGCCCGGGGACCCGGCCCAGCAGCACCTGGCCGATGCTGCCGACGATGTGGTCCTCGGCGATCAGACCCTCTTGGAGGGGGATCAGATACTCGCCGGCCTCCCGCTTCATGGCCTCCACCTGGTCGGCGTACAGCCGGGACGCCGCCACCAGCTCCGAGGTCACCTCCCGGGTCGTGGGCGTGAAGGTGCCCACGGCGTTGATGTGCGCGCCGGGCTTCACCCACGCCTTTTCCAGATACGCCTCCTTGCTGGGCGTCACGGTGCAGATGATGTCCGCGCCCTCCACCGCCGCCCGGGCGCTGGGGGCGGCCTCCACGGGGATGCCGTATTTCTCGGTCATCTCCGCGGCGTACCGCGCCGCGGCCTCGGGGCGGATGTCATAGACCGCCGCCGACTGGAGGCCTGGCCGGACGTGGAGCATCGCCGCCATATGGCTGCGCCCCTGGGCCCCTGCGCCGATGACGGCCAGACGTTTGGCGTCCTTGCGGGCCAGCAGGTCCGTGGCCACGCCGGAGACCGCGCCGGTGCGCACCTCGGTGATCACCGCGCAGTCCGCCATGCCCACGAAGCTGCCGTGGACCGCCTCAAAGATCATCACATAGCCCATGTGGGAGGGGTACTCGGTCCCCAGGTTCCCGGGGAAAGCCGTGATAACCTTGGCCCCGAAATAGTCCCCGTCGCCCAGGTACGCCGGCATAAAGCCGAAGGCGCTGCTGTGGGGCAGGGCCGCGATGGTCCGCGGGGGCTGCGCGGCCTCCCCCCGCTCCAGCGCCATAAGGGCCTGGCGCATCAGGCTGATGCACGTGGCGGTGTCCAGCCGCTGCCGGACCTCCGCCGCTTCCACAATTCTCATGATTGCTCCCGCTCCTTTCCGAAACGTCTTTCCAGCGCCGCCGCCAGGACGGCCAAACTCTTTTCCAGCTCGCCGGGAGGCACCGCCGTGCAGATGCGCACCGTACCCGGCCCGCCGTAGAATTCCTGGCCTGGGTCGCAGCAGAAGTACGCCTCCTCCCGCAAAAAGCGGTGCAGCGCCTCGTCCGCAAGCCCCAGGCCGCTGAGATCCGCCCATAAAACATAGGTCCCCATGGGCCGCAGCGCCCGCGCCGACGGCAGATGGGCGGCGAAAAAGTCCAGAAACCGCTGATCGTTCCGCCAAATGACCGTTTTCAGCTCCTCCAGCCACCGCAGGCCCGCCGGGGAATAGCCGCCCCGCAGGGCGGCGTAGGCCAGGGGGTCGATGCTGCCGAAGTGGTCCGCGTCCCGCTGGCGGAGAAAGCGCGCGCGCAGGACGGGATTCCGGATGAGGGCGTCGGCGTGGTTGACGCCGGTGAGGGAGAAGGTCTTGCCCAGGGAGATCAGGCTGAGGGCCGCGTCCCCCTCCTCCGCCAGGGCGGCCAGCAGGGGCGTGGGGCCGCCCGCCCACACCACGTCGGCGAAAATCTCGTCGGACACCACCGCCGCGCCCCGGCGGCGGGCCAGGCGCAAAATCTCCCGCAGCGTTCCGGCGGGAATCAGCTGGCCGGTGGGGTTATTGGGGTTGCTGAACACCAGCAGGCGGCAGTCCGGCCGCTCCAGCGCCGCCGCCAGCGCCGCCAGGTCCGGCTGGCCCGCGCCGTCCAGGGGCACGCGGACGGTCCCCCGCCCCAGACGCGCCGCCGCCTGCTCGTAGCGGTTATACCCGGGAGTAAAAACCGCAACAGACTCCCCGGGCCGGGTCAGCAGGCGGATGGCCGTGGCCACGGCGAAGATGGTCCCCTGCACCGGGCAGATCCAGTCCGCCGGGACCTCCGCCTGCCGTACCCGGGCCAGCCACCAGCGCACCGCGTCAAAATAGGGCGCGTCCGCCACGGTATAGCCGAACAGGCCGTTCCCCGCCGCCGCCTGCACCGCCTCGATCACCGCCGGGGCCGTGGGGAACTCGAACTCCGCGCCGGCGAAGCTGACATAGCCCGCCTCCCGGATGTGCGCCGGGGTGAATGCCAGCGCCTTCAGATTGCCCCGGTCCCGCCGGTCCACCCGGGTCTCAAACGCATTGCTCACGCGCCGCACAGCTCCAGGATCGCCTGGGCGAACATGGCCCCCGCCAGCAGCAGGTCGTCCAGGATCACGCGCTCGTCCGCGCCGTGCATGTGGGTGTCCACCCCGGGCATGGCACAGCCGAAGGCCACGCCGTTCTCCAGATCATGGACATAGGTGCCGCCGCCGGTGGACAGTGCCGCACCCTTCCGCCCGGTGTACCGCTCATAGATGTCCAGCAGCGTCCGCACCAGCGGACTGTCGGCGGGGACGTGGTGGGGCGGGTACATGGGCGCGTCCTCCAGGGCCAGCCCCGCGGCGGCGCAGCGGCGGGCCGTCACCTGGCGCATATTCCCGTCATTGGCGCACAGGGGCGCGCGGCAGTCGAAGCAGGCGTTGAGTCCCGTCTCGGAGACGTCCAGCATGTTGAGGCTGATGGTCAGCGGGCCGGACAGCTCGTCCGCCTGGGCCACGCCCAGGGCCTTGCCCAGGTAGTCCCCATGGGGGAACAGCTCCGAGAGCGCCCGGAGCTTCCGGGAGCCGTCGCAGTCCGCCAGGGGCAGCGCCGCGGCCAGGGCCAGAAGCCCCGTCAGGGCGTTGTTGCCCGCCTCGGGGCAGGCGGCGTGGGCGCCGGTACCGGCGGCGGTGATGCGGAGGCCCGCCGCAGTCTCCGCCAGCCGGAAGGCCAGGCCGGTTTTCGCCGCCAGGGCGTCGCAGACGGGCTGGGCATCCGCCGCCCCCAGGCCCGCCACGACGGCCTCCGCCGTGTCCGGCACGACGTTGACCTTGAAGCCGCTGTGAAACGCCGTCAGCCGCGGCAGCGCCTGGGCGGGGGCGAATTCCGCCGTGATATGGGCGCGGAGGCCGCCCTTTTCGATGTTGATGACCGGAAAGTCCGCGTCAGGAGAGAAGGTCATGGGCGCGGGCCGCTCCTTCTGGTAGTAGTAGGCCAGGTCGCTGGAGCCGCACTCCTCGTCGGTGCCCGCAATGAGCCGCACGTTCTTCGGCAGGGGGACGCCCAGCTCCTTCACGCACCGCATGGCCCAGAGGGCCGCCACCGCCGGCCCCTTATCGTCGGCGGCGCCGCGGCCGTAGAGCATTCCATCCCGCTCCACCGGCTCGAAGGGTTTGCAGACGGTCCAGTCGTCCGCCGCCGGCACCACGTCCAGGTGGGCCAGAATATCCAGCTGCGCCGGCCCTGCCTGGAGATCCACCGCGCCCACGTAGCCGTCATAATTGCGCACCGCGAAGCCCATGCCGCCCGCAATCTCCAAGAACCTGTCCAGCGCCGCCCGGGGGCCGGGGCCGAAGGGCGCGCCGGGGGCCGCCTCGCCCCGGTCGCTGCGGACGCGCACCAGCGCCGCTATGTCGGCGGTGATCTCCGCGCGGTGGGCGGCGAAATATGCCTTGATCTGTTCCTGATACATGAAAATCTCCTTCCGTGTAAACGCTATGGCCCTATTATACGCACCCGGCCGGACATCGTCAATGCGGATGTGCAAAATGCCGCGCCGCCCTAGCCTCTCCAGGGGGTTTGTTTTCGTCCATTTGGGCGTCCTGTCTATTGACACCCCCGGCGGTGAGCGCGTATAATAGAGGCAGCGGCGGACAACGGTTCCCCCGAAATTCTGGGACGGAGATTCGCTATGAACAAGACGGCCAATCCACAGCGCCAGCGGCGGGGCATTTCGCTGCTGCTATCGATTATTCTGGTATTCTGCGTGTTTGGGATCATTGTCTTTTCTGTCTCGCAAAAGATTTCCACGGAGATGGCCGACTCGGCCATTCAGAACCTCAGCGAGAGCCTGGACCTGATCCAGAGCACCATTGAGGCCATCCTCCGCAGCGAGGCGGAGTTCCAGCAGCTCATCGCCCGGGAGGTCGCCCGGATGGACGATCCGGAGGCCTATATCCTGGGCTATGAGAGCAGCCAGACCATGTCCCGCCTCTCCCTGATCCGGGCAGGTGAGACCGCGGGCGTCTCCAGCTCCGGCGGGGCCTTCACCGAGGAGGGGCTGGACTTCTCCGCCGGCAGCGAAATTCTGGGCCTGCCGGTGTCCCGGTCCTATCTGAACCACATGGGCACCTGGTCCTACACCATCCAATGCCCCGTGGAGCGGGACGGGCAGGTCCTGGGGACCCTCTACGGCGAGTACGTCTACGACGTGATCGACCGGTCCCTGCCCGACGGCTTTTACAACCAGCAGGCGTCGCTGTACATCATGGACGCCGGGAGCCAGCGGTTCGTCCTCAAGCCCAAGGGCATGGGCCAGCGCAGCGCGGGGCATCTGAACCTGGACGACTTCTACCGGGCCAACAGCATCGAGGACCCGGATATCCGGGCCGAGGTGGCCGAGTGCCTGCGCTCCGGGCGCAACGCCCTCTTTTACCACGATATCCGCTCGGTCCGCGCCCTCAACTATATGTGGGCGGTGAACGGCGGGACCGTCTATCTGGTGGGCTATGTACCGGTGGAGGCCATCCAGCAGGAGGGGCGGACGGTCAACCAGAACATTATCATCGTGGTGGCCTCGATACTCCTGGCGTTCCTTCTGTGCATCGCGCTGTACTACCGGAACTTTTTGCAGCAGGATAAGCTGCGCCGGGAGCGGGAGGCGGAGCGGCGGCTCCACAGCCAGCAGCTCTCCGAAGCCCTCCAGGCCGCCCAGATCGCCAGCGAGTCCAAGACCACCTTCCTCTCCAACATGTCCCACGACATCCGCACCCCCATGAACGCGGTGCTGGGCTTTACCACGCTCCTCGCCCGGGACGCGGAGAACCCGGCCAAGGTGCGGGAGTATACCCGGAAGATCACCGCCTCCGGCCAGCACCTCCTGAGCCTCATCAACGACATTCTGGACGTCTCCAAGATCGAGAGCGGCAAGGTGGTGCTCAGCCTGGAGAAGTTCTGCCTCAACGACGTGGTCTCCTCGGTGGACGCCATCATCCAGCCCACGGCCAGGAGCCGGCGGCAGGACTTCCGCCTGGAGGTCTCCGGCATCCGCCACGAGTACCTGGTGGGCGACGAGACCCGGATCAACCAGATTCTCATCAACCTCCTCTCCAACGCCGTGAAGTACACCCCGGAGGGCGGCCACATCCAGTGCCGCCTGCTGGGTCTTCCCCAGCGCTCGAGCCAGTACGAGCGCATCCGCATCGAGGTGGAGGACGACGGCTACGGCATGACGCCTGAATACCTGAAGACCATCTTCGACGCCTTCACCCGCGCGGAGAACAGCACCACCATCAAGGTCCAGGGCACGGGCCTTGGCATGGCCATCACCAATAGCATCGTGGAGCTGATGGGCGGCACCATTGAGGTGTC
>JAAWBZ010000124.1 GCA_022792945.1 Oscillospiraceae bacterium
CCTCGTTTCCGCAAAAATTATCAGAAACGAGGGCGGCCGCACATTTTGATCTCTGTGTCAACCCCTTAGAGTAATTTTTTTAAATTTGAGTTAGTCCCCTATTCAGAGTCTAACTCAATAGCTTAACTAACTGACATTGCCCATGAACAGTAACGCGGGCAGATTATTACTCCGCTCGCATGGGCTTTATTCACTCGCCGCGATAACCTCCGCGCATCGTCTGTCCGCCGCCGCCCACACACCACAAAAGCGCCCCCAACCCCTTCCGCATTCTTAGATGCGAAACAGGCATTCAGAGGCGCTTTTCTCGCAGACTTGGCTCTCATGCCGCTCCTGCCGTAAATAAAAATATCTTATTTCACCGCACCGGCAACCACGCCGCCGATAATCTGCTTCTGGAGTACGATATACAAAATCAGAATCGGAACTACACATAGCAGAAGTCCGGCCATAATGGTTCCATAATCCGCCGAATAAGTGCCGTAAAAACTATAGGTCGAAAGCGGCAGCGTCAGCAGTTTCTTATCCGTCAGAACCAGCGACGGCAGAAGGAAATCATTCCAGAACGCCAGAGAGTTCAAAATCACCATCGTCGAAATGATCGGCTTCAAAAGCGGAAGCACGATCTTAAAAAAGGTCTGGGAATGGGTACATCCGTCTATGTAAGCCGCTTCCTCCAGCGCCATCGGCACATTTCCCTTAATAAAGCCGTGGAACATGAATACCGACATCGCCATGGAAAATCCCGTGTGCATAAAGATCAGCGTGATCCTGTGGTTTAAGATATTCAGAGTTCCGCCGTAAATGCTGACCAGCGGAATCATAATCGCCTGAAAGGGAATGATCATGGACGCCACCATCAGCCCAAAGGTGATCTTGGAAATCTTATTGTTATGGCGCACTATATAATATGCCAGCATTGCGGCAAACAGCGTCACCAGCACCGTCGCGGATACCGTTATAATCAGGGAATTCTTGAATGCGTTCAGGAAATCCATCTGGGTAAATGCTTTTACAAAATTGTCAAAGGACAGTCCCTTAATCGTAAACAGCCATGAAAAAGGACTCTTTATAATATCCCGTTTCTGTTTCAGGGAATTGATCACTACCATCAGAAATGGAAACATATAGGCAATAAAAATTATAACCAGTCCCGCCATTGCAAGAAAATTTGTTACTTTTCTCTTTGTTCCGCCAATCGTCGTCTGTTTCATTATGCTTCCACCTCCTGCTTTTTCGTAAAGTACACCTGGAGTCCGCTGATACATGCCACAATGATAAACAGAATCAGCGCCTCAGACTGGCCGACGCCGAACTGTCTGGATGTAAACGCCTTTTCATACACATGCATCGCCGCCATTTCCGTGGTTCCGTAAGGCGCGCCCGCGGTCAGCGACAGGTTCACATCGTATACCATAAACGCCCTGGAAAGCGTCAGGAACAGACAGATGGTTACCGACGACATCATCAGCGGCATAATAATATTCTTCAGCTTCACAAACCCGGAAGCCCCGTCAATGCTTGCCGCCTCCAGCACATCCTCGCTGAGCCCCATAAATCCAGCCACATAAATCAGAATCATATAGCCGGACAACTGCCATACAGACACTACAACCAGCGCGATAAACGCATTGGTCGGGTCGGACAGCCAGGACACCTCAAACAAGCTCCACCCGGTGCTTTCCCCAATGCTTACAAATACTCTGGAAAAAACAAACTGCCAAATGTATCCCAACACGATACCACCGATTAAGTTCGGCGTAAAGAACCCGGCCCTGAAAAAGTTCTGCCCCTTAATACCTCTCGTCAGAAGGTAAGCGATTGCAAACGCAAATACATTTACCAAAACCACCACTACGATTACATACTTAAAGGTCAGAAGCAGGGAGGTCCAGAACTGCGCGTCCTTCACAACTCCTGTAAAATTTTTAAGGCCAATAAAATTCTTAACCTTTGAGACGCCGTTCCAGTCTGTCAGGGTCAGGTACACACCATAAACAAAGGGTATGATCACAACCGCAAAAAAGCAAAACATTCCCGGCAGCGCAAACATCCCAAAATCTTTCGCGCTATTTTTTGATTTCATAAAACGCTCCTCCTTATTCCTGCTCATCCCAGTAATCCTGAATGGATTCTGTAAGCTCTTCCCTGTCGCTTCTTCCCGCAAGATATTTCTGCATAGCCGCCCCTAGTACGGACCAGTGGTCGTTCGGCACGATCGCAGACGCATTGAATGCTTTTCCCTCCTGGACTTTCTCATAAATGTCACGGCTTAACGGATCCGCCGGTTCATAGGGATTATTGGTAAACGGCGGAATCACATTACAAGTCTTTACCAGCATCTGCTGGCCAATTTCACTGTACACGATCCAATTTAAAAATTCCTTTGCCGCGGCCTGCTCTTTCTCGGAAGCAATCTGTCCGTCGATCATCACCTGCTTAGAGGGAGAACCCTGAATTTTGCTATTTGCAAAATCATCTCTGTCATTATTCAAGAAATAAGGAAGAAATCCATATTCATCCTCATTTTCCGCTCCGGCCTCCGCCATATTCGGCCAAGCCCAGTTTCCGTTAAACCAGAAAGCGGTTTTTCCATCCGCCAAGTCAATTGCCATTTCATCGTAATCCGCGCCCAAGGGATCTCCCTTTGCCACATTGTACTTCTTCAGCACATCAAACATATCCAGAAACTCCGACAGCCTGTCATAGGACTCTAGCTCTAAATTTCCCTTCTTGATCTTCTCGATGACTGCCTGCGCCCCCTCCGAGGTTCCGTCATAGGTTTCATAGATATACTGCAGATGATGGGCTCCCAGCGACCAGTCCTCCTTCGCAACAGAAACCGGCTTCTCAATTCCGGCATCCACCAGAGTATCCAGAAGTTCCACAAATTCATCCTGCGTGGTAATGGACTCCGGGTCAAATTCCCGCCCTAATGCTTTCTCGATCACAGCTTTGTTGTAAATGATTCCCCGTCCTTCAATGCACAGCGGAAAGCTGTATATTTTTCCATTTACCTCTGTCAGATACTCCCCCGCTTCATTCGTCCATTCTTCCTCCGTCAGATCCGCCGCCTTCTCCTCGGCCAGCGCGATAACGTCCGTGGTATCCAGAATCGACATGGTAGGCGGATTGCCGGAATTATAAAGGCTGACCACCTTGGTATAAGGGGAATCACCGTCTGTAACCGGCATTACCTCTACATGAACGCCCGATTTTTCCTCAAATGCGGCCCCCATCTCTCCAAGGGCCACCTGAATCTCCGCCTTGGAATTTAACAGTGTGATACTCGTCCCCTTCAAAGAAGCGTCATACTCAAACGTATCTACCGAGGTATCGATGGGTATAACCGCTTCTTCTTCGTTCGGATCATCCGGGTCGCTTGCAAATCCAAACCTGCATCCGGTCAGCATGGACGCCGTAAGCGCCGTCACAAGCCCGGCTGCCGCAGCCCTTGCCATGAATCTCTTTCTCATGCGTCTTCCCTCCTTGTTTCACTCCTGTTCGCTGTTTCCTTCCAGCAAACTTTTTGTTTTGTAACCGGTAAAGTAACCGGTTACTTTTTTTGTAACTATATCTTAACACTCTGTCTATAGTTCAGTCAATTACCAAAAAAATATTTGTGACATTTGTCTGATTTGCAGACATCCAAATTGTATACCTTTCACAAAACCGGTTACTTAACCGATTCCTCATTGTCCGGTATTCCCTTTTTTGATATACTGAAACGGAGGTCAATGCCTGCGATTTCCGGGCGGAGCGCTCTTATAGAAACCGGGCGGCGTTCCTCCTAAAAATCACAGACAGAAATACAACTGCCGCGGAAAGGACACGATACAATGACTCAGAAAAAAAACGTCACCTTTGACGACATTGCAAAATATACGAATTTTTCCAAAACTACCATTTCCAGATATTTCAACAATCCTGATTCCCTGACCCTGAGAAATCAAGAAATCATTGCGCAGGCGCTGATCGATCTGGATTACCGTGAAAATAAAGTCGCCCGCATCCTCGCCAATGGAAAAACCGAATTTATCGGAATCATTATCCCAAATCTGGTTCTCCATTACTATTCGGAAACGCTGAGCCGGATTCTTTCTACCTATGAGACCTTTGGATACAAATTCCTTGTTTTTGCCGGAAACGAGCAAGAGGAAACGGAACGGCGGTATATTCAGGAGCTTCTTGCCTATAAAATAGAAGGCCTGATCATCCTAAGCCACACCATCCCTTCCCGGGATCTGGCAGAATTACCCATCCCTATTGTCACCATAGAGCGTGAAGACGAGCATGTGTGCAGCGTAAATTCTGACAACTACTCCGGCGGGCGGCAGGCCGCGTCTTTCCTCCACAGGCATAACTGCGATGTGCTGCTGCACATCAATTCCCCGGCAGACCCGGCCATTCCAGCTTACGGACGCATGCAGGGCTTTCTTGATTACTGTCAGGAGCATCATCTCCCCCGCCAGCTTTTCCTGCGGGAAATCGAAAGCAGCTATGAATCCATTCAGGCCCAGTTAACCAGCGTGCTGGATGAAATTGTCCAAACCTATCCTTCCTGCAAAAAAGGTATATTTATTTCCAATGATACGCAGGCAAATGTCCTTCTAAATCTTCTTTATCGAAAATATGGAAGGCTTCCGAAGGATTATCTTTTGGTGGGATTTGACAATTCCCCTATTTCCAGAGAAGGCGTCATTCCTTTCAGCACCGTAGGACAGCAGATTGACAAACTGGCTTATGAAACTGTGAGCCTGCTCGTAGAATTAATGAACGAACGCAAAAAAAGAAGACCGGCCCCCCTTACGGAACCGGTCCATAAAATAATCCCTACTATATTATTCGACCGGGAGGCCGAAAATTCTGACCTGCCGTAAACGGCAGGTCGTTTACCGCAGACCGCTTTTCTATCTTCTGTTATCTGATGTTCCTTTCATTTTTCTTGTGTTCTTCATCATTACCGGCCGCAACTCTTTACACCAGACTAGCCGCCCCAATCATCCCGGCGTCGTTCCCAAGGGACGCCGCTTCTATTTCCGGCACCTCTCCCTTGCTTCCTCCAAAGGCATTTTCCTTTACGATTTCCCGCAGCGGAGCCAGAAGCTTCTCCCCCTGCGCGGAGATCCCGCCGCCGATCAGCACAAGCTGAGGGCGGAAAATATTGACGATGTTGACGATTCCCGTGGCAAGTTTTTTCTGGTAGTCTTCCACTGCCTCCTGCGCGGCTTTCTCTCCCTGTTCTGCCAGCTCAAAGATCTGCTTGGGCGTCAATTCCTTCTTTCCCAATTTTCTCTCTGCGCTGCGAACCAAGGCTGTGGCGGAGGCATATGCTTCCAAACATCCCCTGCGGCCGCAGGTACAGGGTTCGCCGTCCTCCAGGATCACCATATGCCCAAGCTCGCTTCCGCCGACGCCTTTTCCTTCATATATTTCTCCATTTAGGATAATGCCCCCGCCGACTCCGGTTCCCAAGGTCAGCATGACCACATCCTGCCAGCCCCTTCCGGCTCCCGCCGACGC
>JAAWBZ010000236.1 GCA_022792945.1 Oscillospiraceae bacterium
GGATACCATCTTTCAGGAGCTGATGAAAAACAGAAAACTGAATTTACATCGGATTGTACTTTATACAACCCGCCCAATTCGTGCCGGGGAGACAGAAGGTGTGGATTATCATTTTGTCAGTGATGAGGAGCTGGAAGCATTTCAAGCAGCTGGGAAGGTGATTGAACTTCGCTGCTACAACACGGTTAATGGTGTATGGAAATATTTTACGGTGGACGACGACCATATGGATTTATCAAAAAATAATTATCTGGCCATAGGAACACTGGTTTCCTATGAAAAAATGAAGGCATACTTCGGTTTGGAGGCTGTAAAGACTGTCTATGTGGAGGTGGCTGACGATATCCGTCTCATCCGCGCCATCGAGAGGGAGAGAAAGCAGGCAATTCCCGCCTACCAGGAGATGTGCCGCCGTTTTCTTGCGGACAGCGAAGATTTTTCGGAGAAAAATCTTAAAGAAGCAGGGATCAGCCGCCGTTTTCAAAATAACGGTGAAATAAAAGTCTGTCTGCAGGAAATAACAAAATATATAGCTGAATCCACCTTTTTACAGACCTTTCAGTGAATACAAAATCCTGTGTAACCAGCTCATAGAAATATTGAATATCTATAGAAGGAACATATGGCCAGAGACATCCCTCCAGCCCCACCCACAGATAATTCTATTCCCCTTTGTATCCGAAGTAAGTAAAATAAGCCAACACACAGCTCAGGAGAGGGCAGGCATATCACTAAGCAAACAATTCAGGGGCGCTTTTAGCCATAGGCGGAATCCACGATTTACGGAAACTTATCCGCGACGGCTCTCCGGAGCGGATTAGTTGGAGTTAATCGTTAGTCTGCCGGAGGCGTTGCCCCGTTTGCGTGTGATTTGCCTGCCCTCTCCTGAGCGTCCTGCTAATAAATCATACTTATTTAAACGAATAGAGTTTATCTCTACCCACCTCTTTTCATAAAAAATTCATAGGTATAACGGACATTTTATGTTATAATGGATTAAATGTATGCCTGACGTCACAGATACGATCAAGAAAATACGGCCGACATACAGCGAAGGAGGCTCCGTAGATGAAGGGATTCAGTAATATTGTCGGAAATGAACAGATTATCAATCATTTGAGAAGTGCTGTGGAGCTGGATAAGGTTTCACATGCCTATATATTTAACGGAGAAAAGGGCTCCGGAAAAAAACTTTTGGCCCAGGCCTTTGCCAGGCTGCTTCAGTGTGAGGGAGAGGGGGAAAAGCCCTGCGGCAGCTGCCGTTCCTGCAGACAGGCCCAGAGCGGCAATCATCCCGATATTATCAAAATAAATCATGAAAAACCAAACACCGTAGGTATTGAGGATATTCGAGAGCAGCTGGTGGGGGACATTCAGATCAAGCCTTACCAGAGCCGCTATAAAATATATATTGTTCCCGATGCTGAGAAAATGACTGTTCAGGCCCAGAATGCTCTTCTAAAAACTATTGAAGAGCCTCCGGCCTATGCGGTGATCCTTCTTCTCACCACCAATGCATCTTCTTTTCTGCCCACAATTCTGTCCAGGTGTGTGGTTCTGAATATGAAGCCTGTCCCTGACAGGGAGGTGAGAAGATACCTGATGGAGCATGTGGAGGTTCCGGATTATCAGGCGGATGTGGCTGTGGCCTTTGCCCAGGGCAACATCGGAAAAGCAGTTCAGCTCTCCACCTCTGAGTATTTTAACGAGATCAAAAATGCAGCTCTCCATCTCTTGAAAAATGTTGAGAGGATGGATATCAGCGACATTACAGCGGTGGTAAAGACCGTGTCCGAGTACAAGACCGATATCAGGGATTACCTGGATATTCTTGCTGTCTGGTACAGAGATGTGTTGTATTTTAAGGCCACCAAGGATGCCAACAGTCTGATTTTCAAGGATCAGATACAGTACATCCGAGAGCAGACCCAAAACTGCAGCTATGAAGGAGTGGAGATGATTCTCACCGCTCTTCAGAAAGCCAAGGAGCGTCTGAATGCCAACGTGAATTTTGATTTGACAATGGAATTATTGTTCCTGACCATAAAGGAGAACTTAATAAAATGATAAAGATTATTGGAGTGCGATTCCGAAATGCGGGAAAAATCTATTATTTTGATCCCAAAAAACTCCCCATAAAAAAGGGTGACCACGTTATCGTGGAGACAGCCCGGGGAGTGGAGTACGGCAGCGTGGTATCTGATATTAAGGATGTCACGGATGATGAGGTGATACAGCCATTAAAACCAGTCATCCGCATTGCCACAGCCGATGA
>JAAWBZ010000172.1 GCA_022792945.1 Oscillospiraceae bacterium
CTTTGTGGTACTCCAACTTCGCCTCGGGGTGCGCGCTGCTTGTCCGGGCGGAGACGGCCAAGGCGGCGGTTCCCTTCAACCCGCATATGTACTACGACCATTACATCACCCTCTTCGCCGCCAACAGCGGGAGCATCGCCTTTGTGGACCGGCCGCTGATCCGGCACCGGGAGCACGGCAATAACCAGAGCAGCACCCTCCAGGGGGTAGTGGACCGGGAGAGCTACCGGAGGCTCCGGGTGGACAACACCACCGAGGCGGTGTGGTGGCTGGCGGAGCGCTTCCCGGCGGATACGGCGCTGAGGCGGACGCTGGCGGAGGGGGTGCGGTGGATGGAGGCCAGGCAGGGGTATCTGCGGGGGGACCGGTCCTTGGCGGGGACGGTATGGCGGTTTCGCAGGTTTTCGCCTATGGCTTCTCTCTTTGAGCTGGGGATGCCGTGGGTGCCGAGATGGGTGTTTAAAGTAGTGATTTGGGCGAGTAAAAAGAATTTTATTTAGAGGTCTGCAACAAAGGTTTTAATGAATTATATCAAAGAATCAGCAAGGAAGGATGGACCATGACAATGAAAATAATTGCAGTAATTCCGGCAAGATATGATTCGACTCGTTTTCCCGGGAAGCCATTAGCGGATATTCATGGAAAACCAATGATTTGGTGGGTGTATCAGGAAGCTAAAAAGGTAAAGGAATATGATGATGTAATTGTTGCAACAGACAGTGAGATCATCATAAAAGCGTGTTCGCAATATGGAATGAATGCAATGATGACATCGGATAAGCACCCGATGGGTACAGACCGAGTGGCAGAAGTTGCATCCCGCACAGATGCGGATTATTACATGATCATTTTGGGCGATGAACCTATTCTGCGGGCATCCGATGAGAGAAAGGTAGTTAAGGCAATACAGTCTGGTGTAGAAGCGGATGCTTTCCAATTAGTAGAGGCAATGCATGATCCGGTTGATGTCATCAATAATACAACGATAAAATTGGCAATTAATGATGCCGGATATTGTGTGTTTTTGTCTCGCTCACCAATTCCTACACCTAAAGCGGCATTAGGCTATACATTTTATAAAAACACTGGCTGCTTTGCTATGAGCCGACAGGCATTGGAATTTTTTGTGAAGACAAAGCGCGGTAATATTGAATTGGCCGAGGATATAGAGCAATTGCGGTTAATTGAAAACCATAAAAAAATATTTACGGTTCAGGCAGAATACTTGTCGATGTCGGTAGATACACCAAAGGATTTAGAGCGTATTAAGGAAGAGCTTAGCAGCAGGATGGAGTCTGGAGAGAAATAATGAAAAACATACAAGTTGTCGATGCCACATTACGCGATGGTGGATGTGTAATTGATTTCAATTTTGGGGATAGCAATATTGAAACCATCTTAGAAGGATTAAATAACTCCGGTGTGGATTGTATTGAATTGGGATATATCCATGAAACAAAAGGAACAGAGCATGGAAGAACACAATTCATTGACGAGAGAGCAGTAGCACGAGCCCTTCATGGAAAAAAGAAAAAAGGAACAACATACCTTGCCATGATGGATTACGGAACCTTTGATGTGGATAAATTGAGCCAACATTCCGACGAGATGATTGACGGAATTCGGTTGGCATTTCACAAGAAGGATTTCCAAGATGTCGGGAGAATTGGACGAACCATCATTGATAAAGGTTATCAGCTTTTTATACAACCCATGCTTACTCTTTGGTACGATGATCGTGAACTCCTGGAACTGATTGATCTGGTAAATCGGGAATTGCCGGAAATATCCGCATTTTATATTGTGGATTCGTTTGGGGAAATGCGCAACAATGATGTCATCAGGATTTTGAATTTAGTCGACCACAACTTAAAGAAAAATATTCCTGTTGGTTTTCATTCCCACAATAATTTGCAGCTTTCTTATTCTAATGTAATCTCAGTCTTACAATTCCCAACAACTCGTGATTTGTATTTAGATAGCTCTATTATGGGAATGGGAAAAGGTGCTGGAAACTTGATTTCCGAATTATTATTGGAGCATTTGAATTTATACTATGGAAAGAGGTATGAAATTTCACCACTTCTTAATGTGATTGATTTGGTACTGAACCGCATAAGAGCGAATGATTACTGGGGTTATTCGGCTGAATACTACCTTTCTGCAATTAACCATTGCTCTCCCAGCTATGCAAGGCATTTCCACCAGAAACATATGCTTCCAATCAATGAAATTGCAGAACTATTAGGAAGAATTGATTTGTCCAAGCGTATTTCATTTGATAAAAAGTATGCAGACGATTTGTATCATAGTTATGTAACAAAAGCTATAGATGATGACAATGCATATGCGGCGTTGAAAAGTATTTTCTTCGAAAAAGAAGTTTTGGTTTTGGCGCCGGGACGCTCAATTGAAGATGAGAATGATAAGATTTTGGAGTACATAGCGAGCAATGATGTTGTTGTATTAGCAATCAATACAATCCATCAAAACATTCCTGCTGATTATGTTTTTATTTCAAATCGGAAGCGCTATACAAGATTTTGCGAATTGTTTTCGAACAGTACAACTCCGTTAATCTGCACATCCAATATAAGGCCGGATACAAAAGAGGTTTATTACATCAACTATGCAGATTATCTTTGCGAAGATCCAAATATAGAAAGCAATGCCGGTATGATGGCGCTGAATCTCTTATTGAAGTTAGGGGTAAGACGCTTAATCCTGGCAGGCTTTGATGGGTTTGGGTTTGGGCAACACGCATCTGATACTTTGCCAGACGCGATGACAAATGTTGAGTGGAACAGGCTGAATCACTCAATTAGCGAACACATTTCAAAAATATGCAAAACAGTAGATACCAAGTTTTTGACAAAGTCAAATTATGAAATTGCCTGAGGATATTCATGAAAAAGATACGATGTTTGGTCTTTGATGTCGATGGTACCTTGACTGATGGAAAAATACATATTTCATCAGATGGTGAACTGTATAAAAGTTTTGATGTAAAAGATGGATATGGAATTAAGTGTTTACTCCCTTGCCGAGGAATACAGGCTGCAATTATTACAGGGCGCAAATCACAAATCGTTGAACTGCGAGCGAAAGAATTAGGAATAAAATATGTTTACCAAAATATTAAAGATAAAGCAGCAGCACTGCAAGACCTCCGATTAAAATTAGGAATCAGTTTGGAGGAAATTGCTTTTATGGGAGACGATGTCAATGATCTTCCGGCAATGAAGATAGCGGGTATTGCCGCCTGTCCCAAAGATGCAGTAGAAGAGGTCAAGCAAGTCTGCGCTTATGTCTGCAAGAAAAAAGGTGGCGGTGGGGCCGCCCGGGAATGGATAGAACATTTAATTGAGCAAGGTCTGGGATAGTTGACAAAAATGTTAAGGGCGTGTGTGACATGAAAAGAGCAGGCGTATACTTTTTTTATGACAAAGATGGAATAGTGGATTCGTATGTTCCCTATTTCGTAAATGGATTACATGAAGTAGTGGACTACATTGTTGTGGTCGTAAATGGAAAGTTGAGCGCAGAAGGAAGAAAAGCTCTGTTAGAATGTACAGATGATTTATTTGTTCGGGAAAATATCGGATTTGATGCTTGGGCATATAAGGATGCGATTGAGTATATTGGCTGGAACCAACTGCGAAAATTTGATGAACTTGTATTAACGAATTTTACAATTTTTGGGCCGGTTTACCCTTTTCGCGATATATTCAATAAAATGGATGCAGATCCGTGCGATTTCTGGGGAATGTATACCGGATACGGTGATAAGAATCAGAGGAGCTGGGGCGGACTTCCCTTACCAAATGGTCGGCCGGATTACATTGTAAGCAACTTTTTGGTTTTTAAAAAAAGCGTATTGCATAGTTATGAATTTTTTCAGCTATGGAATAGCCTCCATGAGATTAAATCATATTTTGAAAGCGGAGTCTATTTTGAATTCCATTTGACAGAAATGTTAAGTAACAGTGGTTTTATATGGACTGCTGCGGATGGAAGCAAGCTTCGTTATATGTTTCAAAATCCGACTGTAAATGGAGCAGCATATGCTCTCACAGAACTAAAAATACCGGTTTTGCGCAAAAAAGCATTCTATGATTCAAATGGTTGGCTTGATTTTTGTACAGATATACCACGGGAAGTGATTCGCTATATCGATAAGGATACCAAGTATGACAGTAATATGATATGGGATAATCTGTTGCGTACAGTGAATCTATATGATTTAAAAAACTGGTTTAATTTGAACCGGATTTTACCCTCTGATTACTCAAAAGATGTATCCAACCAAAAAAAGATAGCAGTGTTCTACCGCGCCTGCGATATAGGAAATACTGAACAGCATATTGAGAATCTGATGGCTTTTCCGAAAGGGACAGATTTTTATTGCATAATTGATAATGAAGAAAAACAGATTGATCTTAGCAAATTACTGCAACCATATTCTTCTGACTATCATTTTGAATACTGTCTGATTGAGGAGCAGGACTTTTTAGAAACCTTTTTTCTGAAATACAGAGACTTGGTAGGAGACGGCGAATATGATTTGTTCTACTTTGTCCAGGAAAAGAGAATAGAAAATGATCCGAGGTGTTTTTCTTTTGTGGAGCAGAGCTTTGTAGATAGCTGTTTCCAAAACATTTTGCCCACAGGGGAATACATCAACAATGTGATCAGGATGTTTGAGCAGGAGCCAAGGCTGGGACTTGTAGTTCCGCCACCTCCCAAAAACGAAAGATACTATCGGTTAGTAAGTGAATCGTGGAAAAGCTGCTACAAAAATGTAAAAAGTTTTTTGGAAGAAATGGAACAATGTGTTCCGATTGAGCCACAAAAGTCGCCGCTAATTCCCTATGGGCTTACTTTTTGGGTACATCCAAAAGCAATTTTGCCCCTACTTAAAAGGAATTGGAGCAGAGAAGATTTTGCAACAGAAAATACCGGAAAAAGAAACATGTCAAATACAATAAAGCATAGTTTATCATTGGTCGCGCAAGCACAAGGTTTCTATTCCACAACTACAATGAATCCTGCCTATGCTTCAGAAGAACTTACCAGGATGACGGACACAGCATATACCTATATTGACCTTACATTACAGTCAGTTGGGTCTAAAACATCCTTGAAAGTTGCAACAAAACAGTTTGTTGGCATTCTGCAAGATACCCAAAGGAAAATAACAGCGAGAGATACTGAAAGTTTTGCGCAAGAACTATCTTTAGCAAAAAAGAGCGGCTCTATTAGGAGTTTTCTAAATAAAATTTGTCCAATAGGATTGTGGAATCTATTTCGCCGGATAAAATGTTTTTTGAAAAAAGAACCATATATTGAGCCGCCAGTGAAGCGATCTGCATTCAAAGCTGTAATACGTAGCTGTATGCCACGCTTCCTTTGGGATCAATTGAGAAAAGCAAAGTGCAGGGAAAACGGCTGGGTTTTTGTTGATGAGACATAATTGTAAAATTGGCTCAAGGGAGAGTGACGGGAAATGTTTGTCCCATTTGTATTTAGCTTATCTTCCATTAACGATGTACCATATCTCTGGTGGTTTTACAAAAGCTTAGATTTTTCATTAAGAAATAATTCAGCTACTATAGCACAAGAGATTTACTGCAAAACCCCTGTTTCTAAGTTTGCCGCAGATGGGTACCAGGCTGCCTATGTTCAAGGTAGTGCAGATCGATTTGGATACCGGTTGCCCAAAAATCAAGATTTGAAAAAGGCCCGTCTCTATACTATTCCCGATAATCTCATCGGTGAGATTGTAAAAGGAAAAGGCTCGATTACAAACGCCTTCTGTTATCTTTTAACACAGATTGACGGTAAATTCTTATGCTTTTTGGAGGAGGTTCTGGAACAGATTGAACGGGAATGCAATGAAAAAATAGAGGGATTTATTACATTATCATCAATTCCAACTCTTACAGAAGCTGCCCGTTTGCATGGAATCCCGGTGATTCATTTTGAACTTGGGTGCTGGAGAACACCTTGCTATCTTGATACCGCTTTTTTTGACTTTGAAAATCTGTACGGGGGTAAAACGGTAGAGCGACGGTGGAATAGATTTTGCGACGAGCATAAGAAGCGTCCTTTTTCTATTTTCAGCAAACAGGAATGTTTGGCGTTATTTCTTAAAAAGAACAATCTGAATTTATTAGAGCAGTACGACCACAAACCAGCAAAAGAGATTGGTGCTGTCTTAGGATATGTGACATATGAGCTTATCAGTTGTAAAACTCATTTGAATGACTCTGAAATGCTGTACCGTATTAAGAAAAAATATGGCATTGAGAATATGCTTGTTCGGAAGCACCCGGGAGATCCATACGGAGGCCA
Organism: Oscillospiraceae bacterium; assembly: GCA_022792945.1. Classification (GTDB taxonomy): domain Bacteria; phylum Bacillota; class Clostridia; order Oscillospirales; family Oscillospiraceae; genus Avoscillospira_A. Next base: position 6,355 of record JAAWBZ010000172.1, read on the forward strand.
ATACCCGCAATATCAAGATGCTATAGATACTAAAAAAAGAAGCACCCCAGAGTTTATTCTGGATTGTGGAACAATAATCTCTTTGATGTCTGGGGCCTGTATAGAGGCTATGCTATGGGGGAGGAAAGCAATTACATTGCTGCCAAGTCCGTCATACTTTGCTTCAGGGCATGAGGTTGAGGAAGATGGCCTTTGCGCGGGGGAAGATTTTATTAGTTTCTTTGCATTTTGCTATTTAATTCCATTTGAATGTTTGATGAACGTGGATTACCTGCGCTGGAGATTAACCGATCCTTCGGAAAGAGAGATTTATTATAAACATTTGAGCTATTATTTTGAGAAAAAGGGCATCCCGACAAACTTGATTATTTCAGAAACAGGAATGCGCTTGAAGGAAATGTTGATGGCACAGGGTTATGAATTGGAGAGTCATTCGTGCGATTAATGATCACAGGTAGCACAGGCCAACTTGGACAAGAACTCCGGCGTCAGCTCTGCGGAGGGGGGGCCGTATTAGGACGGTTGCCAAAGGAGCTGGAAGGCGCGCTTTTGCTTTGCCCAGATATGGGCGAGTTGGATATCTGCGATAAGATGGCAGTAGGGCGCTATATACAACGCTTTATGCCGAATGTTGTTCTACATTGTGCGGCGATGACCAATGTGGACGGCTGTGAAGAGATGCCGGAACAAGCAGAAGAGGTCAATGGAAGAGCAGTGGAATACATAGCCAGAGCTTGCGAAAATGTCGGAGCAAAGCTGGTGTTCATTTCTACCGATTATGTATTTTCCGGGGAAAAGACGGTGCCTTATCAGGTGGATGATCGCTGCGACCCACGGACAAGCTATGGCCGAAGCAAGTGGCTGGGTGAGATCAACGCTCGACGAAATTGTTCCCGCACTTTTATTATCCGAACAGCTTGGCTTTACGGTTTTTATGGGAACAATTTTGTGAAAACGATTTTGAAAAAGGCGAGACAGTCGGATTCTATACGAGTTGTTTCCGACCAATTCGGTAATCCTACTAATGTGGAGGATTTGGCCTATCATATATTACTGCTGGCTGCCACAGAAAAATATGGCATCTACCATTGTACCGGAAAAGGTGTGTGCAGCTGGTATGAATTTGCATCGGAAATTGTAAAGATTTCCGGTTCCCATTGCAAGGTGGAACCTTGTTCATCGGCGGAGTACCCTCAAAAAGCAAAAAGGCCAGCCTATTCTGCACTGGATCACAGCACTCTTGCAGCGGTAGTAGGAGATCGGATGCGTCCTTGGCGGGAAGCGCTGCAAGACTATTTGGGTAAAATGGAGGAAATAAAGTGAGTTGTATTTTAGTGACCGGAGCTTGCGGATATATTGGGAGGCATGTGGTAACGGCCCTGCTGGATGCCGGCCACGATGTCGTTGCCGCAGATATTCAGGACAAGGGTTGCGATCCACGGGTGGAGTTGCGGCTCTGCGATATTTTCAGCGGAGATGCGGACTTGTACCAGCAGCTTGGATGTCCGGAGGTCGTCGTTCATATGGCGTGGATCGATGGATTCGTACATAACAGCTTCCAGCATTTGGCGTATCTGCCAAAACACTATCGCTTTTTAGAGCAGATGCTCTTCGGTGGCGCAAAGCAGATTGCTATTATGGGTACGATGCACGAAGTCGGCTATTATGAGGGTGAGATCAATGAGGATACACCTACAAACCCACTTTCCCTTTATGGGGTGGCGAAGAACGCCTTGCGACAGTCCTGTAAGGTTTTGCAGGAACAGTATCCGGAGGCCATTTTTCAGTGGCTAAGGGCTTATTATATCTGTGGTGATGACGCCTTCAACCACTCCATTTTTGCAAAAATCACTGCTGCTCAACAGGCGGGGAAAAAGACTTTCCCGATGAACTCCGGAAGGAACCGTTATGATTTCATCGGGGTGGCAGAGTTGGCCCGGCAGATTGCAGCTGTGGTATCTCAGCAGGAGGTGCGGGGTATCATCAACTGCTGCACTGGAGAGGCGGTTCCGTTGGGCAAAAAGGTGGAGGAGTTTATTCGGGATCACGGCTACTCCATCCAACTGGAATACGGGGCGTTTCCGGACAGGGCTTACGATTCCCCGGCAGTGTGGGGCGATCCGAGCAAGATACGGCAGATCATCGCGGCTGCTCCCGAAGAGGTAACAAATGGTTGTTGATCATCAAAAAGCGCAGAGGCTGGGGATCTATTTCTTCTATGATGCGCAGGGAATCGTTGACGAGTATGTATTTTACTTTCTAAAGAAAATCCAGCCATTTTTAAGTAACTTGTACATAGTCTGCAACGGTGTTGTCGAAGAAAAGTCTTTGGCGCGTTTGCGGCAAGACATTTCTGGAAATGTCATCCTCCGGGAGAACAGCGGCTTAGATGTAGAGGCCTATAAGGCTGTTCAAGAACAGGTTGGATTTGATCGATTGGTCAGCTATGATGAACTGATTTTGATGAATTATACGGTATTTGGACCCTTGACTTCCTTTGAGGAAATGTTTTCTGTCATGTCGTCAAAGGACCTGGATTTCTGGGGTATCACTTCTCATGGGGAGGTTGATGGAAACCCCTTCCCACAAAACGGATTTGCCAATATGCCGGAGCATATCCAATCCCATTTTCTGGTAATTCGTAAGAGCATTTTAATTTCACCGGTTTATCAAAGGTATTGGGAGAAATTGCCCAAAATTAGAAGCTACGAGGATTCCGTAAGTTATTTTGAGTGTACCTTTACCCGGCATTTTTCATCACTCGGCTTTTGCTGGGCCGCTTACACCGGAACTGAGAGGATGAGGGATATCAGTCCAAATCCAATCATCACTATTCCCTTTGAACTGGTAAGCGCCCATAACTGTCCCATCATTAAGCGGCGCAGCTTCTTCCAAAACTATGGGGAACTGCTGCACAATACTAACGGTGATCCCGCCCGGAAAATACTGGACTACATCAAATGCAGCACGGCCTATCCTGTGGGACTGATATGGGATAATCTTTTACGGACTTGCCATCACACAACATTGCGGGAATGCTTGCAATTAAGTTATATCCTACCGGATCGTTATCCTATTCCAGGCAAAGGTCGGAAGCTCCGCATAGCGCTTTGGATGCACATTTATTACTTGGATTTGGCAGAAAAATGCAGGGCCTATGCATCTGCTATGCCGAAAAATACTGATATCCTGATTACAACAAATACTGAAGAAAAAGCTGATCGGCTAAAGCACCTCTTTGGCGCTCTTCCTGGGCATCGGGTAAAGGTAATCCTGACAGAGAACAGAGGCAGAGATAACAGTGCGCTGCTGGTAGCTTGCGCACCATATTGGCAGGACTACGACTTAGTATGCTTTGCTCACGACAAAAAGATCGGCCACCTAAAATATGGGATACAGGGGCAAACCTTTTCGGAGCGCTGCTTCCAGAATACATTGGCCAGTGAGGCGTTTGTCAACAATGTTATACAGTTGTTTTTGATGGAATCACGGATGGGGATGCTCTGCCCACCTCCACCTAATACTTCTGTGTATTATAACACGCTTGGTATTTCCGACTGGGGACCAAACTACGCAAACACAAAAACGCTTTATGATCGATTAGAACTGACGGTTCCCATTGATCAGGAACACCCGCCGATGGCGCCCTTTGGCTTTGTTTTTTGGTTCCGGCCGGAAGCTCTGCACAGGCTGTTTGAATATGGCTGGCGCTACGAGGATTTTCCGGAGGAGCCGGTAAATCACGACGGAACCTTCCTCCATGCAGTAGAGAGGATCATCCCCTATGCCGCCCAGCAAGAAGGGTACTACAGTGGGTGGCTGTTATCTGATAGCTTCGCACGAATGGAGCTGACCAACTATCATTATATGCTTCGGGAATTAAATTGCAGCCTTATTCCAATCTGCGGCTCGGCGGATTTCCAAGAGCTGAAAAAGCGCACGGAAGCTCTGGTTTACCCCGGTTGGAGGCTACTCTATCAACCGCTAAAGAAATGGCTGAAGGCCCATTTGTCAGATCGTGCATATATTCGGATACAAAGACTGAAGCAAAAAATCCTGGGATAACTTCTGATAAAGGAATTCGTTATGGTATTTTCATCCACCATTTTTCTGTTTGCATTTTTACCGGTTGTCCTATTGGGGTACTATCTGCTGGATCGCCGATTCAAAAACATTTTTCTTCTGCTGGCATCGCTATTCTTTTATGCCTGGGGAGAACCCCGATTCGTCTTTGTGATGATGGGTTCTATCTTAGTGAACCACCTCTTTGCCCTGCTCATCGACCGGACCCGGACCCAGGAGGAGGAGCTGGGGCAGCACTCCACGGCGGCCTGGTACCGGGGGCGCGCCCGGTTCTATCTGACGCTGACGGTAATTTTTAACCTGGCCCTCTTTTTTGTCTACAAGTACCTGGATTTCGCCATCACCAACCTTAACGCCGTTGGTTCGGTTTTCAAGATGCCAGAACTCCCGCTGCAGGGCATCGCCCTCCCCATCGGCATCTCCTTTTTTACCTTCCAGGCCATGAGTTATGTTTTTGATGTCTACAGCCGTCGGGGCAAGGTCCAAAAGAACCCCCTGAATACCGCTCTGTATGTGGCCCTCTTCCCCCAACTTATTGCGGGACCCATCGTCAGGTACGAAATGGTGGCTAATGAGATCAATACCCGTCAGGAAACCCTCTCGGATTTTGCGGAAGGCATCCGGCGGTTTATCTTAGGGTTGGCCAAAAAGGTCATCCTCTCCAACAGCGTTGCCATCATCGCGGATCAGGCTTTTGGAATCACCGATTTCTCGGAGCTTTCGGTGGCGTTTGCCTGGCTGGGGGCGGTTTCCTATACCCTTCAGATTTACTTTGACTTTTCCGGATATTCGGATATGGCCATCGGTCTGGGGCTGATGTTTGGATTCCACTTTAATGAAAACTTTGATTATCCGTACTGTTCCAAATCAATCTCGGAATTCTGGCGCAGGTGGCATATTTCACTGGGAAGCTGGTTCCGGGATTATGTCTATATCCCATTGGGCGGTTCCAGAGTCGAAAGCAAAAGCAGACACATCTTCAATTTGTTTGTTGTCTGGTTATTAACAGGGCTTTGGCACGGTGCCGCCTGGCACTATGTGGCGTGGGGACTCTTCTATTTTGTGCTGCTTGTTATAGAAAAGGTTTGTCATCTTCCAGAACGCTTTAACGGTAAAGTGGCTTTATATTCCTATCAGGCATTTACATTGTTGGCGGTTGTAATTGGCTGGGTGCTTTTCCGAGCCAACGGGCTAAAAGCTGCTTTCGGCTATCTTTGCAGTATGCTTGGCCTTGCGGGCAATACCTTTTCCGATGCAGCAGCGGTGTTCTTGATTAAGCAAAGTGCTGTGCTTTTCGGTATCGCGATCCTGTTCTGCACACCGGTAGTTCCCAAGTTCCGCAAAGCGGCAACCGGGGTTTTCGGTATGGCTTTCCGGATGGCGGGTATAGTCTTGTATCTGCTGCTCTTCCTTGTTGCGGTTTCGTTTACAGTGACTAGTACCTATAATCCGTTTATTTATTTCAATTTCTAAGGCGGGAGGGGAGTGTATTGGGAAAGGCAGCTATAAACTTGGAAAAGGACACAAACACAACCGGACTTCTTCAAAGCGCAGAGCATATTGTGCTGATTTCTCTTTTTTGCTTGATCCTTCTTGGGTTTTTTGTTTGTAACTTTAAGGCACTTAACAAATCCTTCGTTGATGAATGGAAGAAAGAAGTTAGTGTTCAGCAAAGGCTTTTGCAGACAGAAAAAAGCTTTCAGGAACGGATCTATAAACGAAAAGACTTCATCAATCTATATGGGGCCGCACTAAAAACAATGAATTTGAGGGTTGTAGGCGATTTTGATTTTGTCAAGGATACCCAAGGAGTGATACAAAGATTCGGCACAAGAACAGACACCACAACCTTTTTGAAGAATATGGAGGCGCTGAAGGAAACTACAGATGAAGTTGGAACTCCGCTGGTATATATTTCATTGCCAGATAAGGGAAAATATCTGGAAATTGCACGGAGTGATCAATTTTGTATCGAAGGCCGAATGAGCAGTCAAATTGGAAAATTATTGGGAAATACTGTTGACTGTATTGATATTGATGCCCTGCTTTCCACCGACAGAACAGCCCCACCTTTTGGTGAATTTTACTTTCATACAGATGTTCACTGCTCCACCTATGGTGAGTTTTGGATGGCAAAAGCATTGACATATCATCTCCAGGATCGTTACCTTGTTGACTTTCCGAATGCCCAGCAGGTGTTTGATTTGGAGCAATACAGCATAACCGGTTATGAGTTTGTAGGAAATACAGCGAGATCGGCGGGAGAATATTTTGCCGGAGAAGATTGGTTTGAAATTTACAGGCCAAAATTTGAAACTGATTTGAAGCTGATCAATCCGTCAATGTCCGAACAGAGATTGGGCCCGTTTGATGTAGTAATGCTTAATGGGTACGAAAGCAAACCGAGTATTGATAAGTACACCTATTGGGTAACGAATTATGGCCGCTTCACATCGCCATACTATCAATACATCAATAAACAGGCTGATAACAGTTCCCCCAAAATTTTGCTCATAAGCGATTCGATTTTCATGCGTGGGGCAAGCTACCTTGCCCTTGCGTGTAAGGAACTGACTGTTTTAGACCCGCGTTATTTTAAGGGAACAGAATATGTGGCGCATATTTTGAGCCTGGAACATTACGACGCAGTAGTGGTTGTTGCAACAAGCTCCAATTTTTACAATATATCCTTTTCTTCTCGTTTAGAGACGCCCAATTTGCCGACAAAAAGTATGATTTCGCAAGAAGGATATGGCGAATGGATAGCAAATCAAGGTATCTGTTTGGACACTTGTAATGACAATCGAGTAGGTGGAAAAACTGATATACAGATTGAGAAAGATGCTTTTAGTGTCAAACTGTATGGCTGGGCCGCCGATTTTTGTAATGGTGCTCCCTTCCAAGAGCTATATTTGCGGATAGGGGATATTATCACAAAATGCGAATACGGGATAGAACGCACCAGTGTTGTGGATCATTTTAAGAAAGACAGCTTGCTAAAGACAGGTTTTCGCGTAGAATTTCCAATCACATATTTGCAGGATGCTAAAGAGACAGAAATTGCTTTTGTTGGGGTAAGCGCTGATGGACAATACCTTTATGAACCAGTAAAGTATCGTTTGTATTCTTCTTGAAGGAGGAGCCATTATGTTTCAACGTCTAAAAAAGCATCAGTTTTTGTTTGAAGAGTTGGTCAAACGGGATTTTAATAAAAAATATAAGCGTACTGTCTTAGGAATGGGCTGGAGTATTCTATCCCCATTATTACAGCTCCTTGTGATGGCAATGGTCTTTACACAATTCTTTGGGAGAACAACACCCCACTATATTATCTATATTTTCTGTGGACAAGTTGTTTTTTCCTTTTTCAGTGATGCCACAAAGGGCGGCATGGGAACAATCATGGGAAATGCAGGAATTTTCACAAAGGTGAATGTTCCAAAGTATCTGTTCTTGTTGTCCAGAAATGTTCAGTCGTTTATTAACTTCGGACTGATTTTGATTGTGTTTTTTCTCTTCGTTGCTATTGATGGATTACCTTTTACGTGGAAATTTCTCTGCCTGCTGTATCCGATCATATGTCTGATCCTTTTCAATATAGGGGTCGGAATGATCCTTTCGGCGCTCTTTGTCTTTTTCCGTGACACACAGTATCTCTACGATGTTTTCACAATGTTATTGATGTATATGTCTGCAATCTTTTATACAATAGAGGATTACAGCTACACTACGCAATGTCTGTTTTTGCTAAATCCGGTATATCTCTTCATCCGCTATTTCAGGAAAATCGTTATTGAAGCCACCGTCCCCACTGTCTGGTTTCATCTCCTCATGGCTGCGGATGTAGTGATTGCCGTGACAATTGGCTGTTGGATGTACAAACGATACAATACAAAATTCCTGTATTATGTATAATAGGAGAATGATGATGAGTATACTGACAGTCGATCATGTATCCGTCCGCTATATGACAGGTGATTTTAAGGAGATTGGATTAAAAGAATACGTCATGCGTAGGCTGACAAAAAATTATCATGTTCAAGAGTTTTGGGCAAACCGCAGCATTGTTTTTTCACTGGAGCGCGGTGAGATGTTGGGCATCATTGGAAGTAACGGGGCAGGAAAATCAACCCTGTTGAAGGTGATCGCCGGTATCATGGAGCCAACGATTGGTCACGTGGAGCGACAGGGGAGTATCGCTGCTCTTCTGGAACTGGCTAGCGGTTTTGACGGCGATCTAACTGTAAGGGAAAACGCTTATCTCCGTGGGGCAATGTTGGGCTACACCCGGAGATTCATGGATGAAGCCTATGATCAAATTATCGAGTTTTCGGAATTGCAGGAATTTCAGGATAGGCCCTTCAAGCAGCTTTCTTCAGGAATGAAATCACGGTTAGCCTTTGCGATTGCATCGATGGTTCGACCAGATATCCTGATTTTGGACGAGGTCCTTTCGGTTGGTGATGGTGCTTTCCGCAAAAAGAGTGAGACAAAGATGCGTGAGATTATCAGCAGTGGGGCTACAACGATCCTTGTTTCACATTCCTTAAACCAAGTGCAGGAATTGTGCAACAGGGTTTTATGGTTGGAAAAAGGGGAGCAGGTTGCATTTGGAGAAACCGCTGAAATATGTAAATTGTATCAACAATTTTCAGAAAAAAGTATTTCCTTGAATTGTCAAGTCAAGTGCAACAAAAGGGAGAGATTATAGAAAACCTCAAAGGGGGTCTTAAAGCCTAAACATTTGCGAGGACGAAGATTGAGTTTTTGAAAGACAGCCTGTATCTCTTCTTCAGAAATCATAGCGAA
>JAAWBZ010000237.1 GCA_022792945.1 Oscillospiraceae bacterium
GCTGCTCTGTGTGTGTTTCTGTTTGTGAGCTTTGATGTGAATGTGCTGAATTTTATCTGGCACGGTTTTCACACCCAGAACGGTCTTCCGAACCGATTTTCCTTTATCTACATCGCAGTTCTTCTTGTCATGGCGCATCAGTCACTGTGGCATGTACGACATCTGGGATGGGGAAGAATTTTTGCGTCTATATTGATTCCCCTGGGCTTTACCGGATATGCCTGGTGGTCTAACCTAGGAGAGAGGGAGTTTTATGTGTACTTGTCTACGGAGATTCTACTGACTCTCTATGGACTGATTTTGATACTGTGGGGCACAGCAAAGCGCAGGAGAGAAAGATTTCAGAAAATTATCGTGGGTGTGGGTATGGTGGAGATGATTGCCACCGGCGTCTACGGAGTCTGTATGAACGGAACGGTAAGCCGTCAGACCTACCTGAATGATCAGATTGCATACGGAAAGCTCATGGAGAGAAATGAAACAGGGGACGAGTATTTTCGGAGTGATATTGACAGTACCCGCATGAGAAATGTGGATATGTTCATGGGAGCAGACGGCATCATGCTGTTTTCATCCACCATGCCGGCATCCACAGTAGATCTTTCCAAAGCCATCGGAATGGAGGCGCGTACAAATAAAAGCGGATACGTGGGCGTCACGAAGCTTTTCAATGATATTTTCGGCGTCCGGTATGTGGAGTCCAGAACCGATACAGAGCGTCTCTATCAGATGGAGAAGGTGGATTATGAGGAGCCCTTGAGCCTCTACAAGAATGAGAATGCCCTTTCCATCGGATTTATGGTGGATTCGGATATTAAAGAATGGGATATTGACAGCGGAAGTCACATGGATGTACAGAATCAGTTCACGGCTTTGGCGGTGGATGAAGGACCGCTGTATTCGCTGAATCAAACCTTTGAGATGAGTGACGGGGGAACCTACGATATTGTTATCCCAGCCGGGATGCAGGCCTATCTGGATGTGACCAAAAAGGTTAAAAAGGTATCTATCACCACGCCGGACTATGTGAAATCC
>JAAWBZ010000122.1 GCA_022792945.1 Oscillospiraceae bacterium
CGGCTGTGCCGCTTCGCCCTCCCCATTCTCTTCGCCAACCTGCTGCAATCCTGCTACAACATCGTGGACATGGCGGTGGTGGGCCGCTTTGTGGGCACCGCCGGCCTGGCGGGGGTGAGCAGCGCCGCCATGCTGTGCTATCTGATCAACGCCCTCTGCGCCGGGATCACCACCGGCGGCGGGGTGCTGGCCGCCCACTACAAGGGGGCCGGGGACCCCCGGCTCCAGGAGGCGGCGGGCACGCTGTTCGCCCTCTCCGCCCTGGCGGCGGGGGTGGTGACGGCCCTGGGGCTGCTGCTCTGCCGCCCCGTCTTTGTGCTGATGCAGGCGCCGGAGGAGGCCCTCCCCCACGCCCTGGCCTACATGTACCCCATGTGCCTGGGCACCGTGCTGGTCTTTGGGTACAACGCCGTGTGCGCCCTGCTCCGGGGGCTGGGGGACTCCAGGAGCCCCCTGGTCTTTGTGGCCGCCGCCACCGGGGTCAACATCGCCCTGGATCTCCTGCTGGTGGGAGCCCTGGAGCTGGGCACCCTGGGGGCCTCCCTGGCCACGGTCTGCGCCCAGGGCGCCGCCTTCTTCATCGCCGTCCCGGCCCTCCGCCGCCGGCCCGATTTCCCCTTCCGCTTCCGGCCCGCCCAGCTCCGGCCCCGGCGGGCCCAGGCCGTCCCTATCCTCAAAACCGGCCTGCCCACCGCGGTACAGATGGCGGTGCTCAACCTGTCCTATCTGCTGGTCACCGGGATGCTCAACGCCCACGGGGTCACGGTGGCGGCCGCCGCCGGCATCGGCCTCAAAATCAACACCTTCGCCGTCCTGCCCTGCTGGGCGGTGGGGGCGGCGGTCACCGCCATGGCGGGCCAGTGCGTGGGGGCGGGGGACATCTCCCGGGCCGCCCGCACTGGCCGGGCGGGGGCCGGCCTGAGTATGCTGCTCACCCTGGGGGCCGTGGCGGTGGTGCAGCTCTTCACCGCCCCCATTGTGGGCCTCTTTGACCCCAGCCCGGCGGTGGTAGCCGAGGGGGTGCGCTACCTGCGGCTGTGCTGCTCCCTCAACTGCCTGCTCTACGCCGCCATGTACACCTACGACTCCTTCGCCACCGGGGTGGGGGCCGCCCCCCTGGCTATGGCCAACTCCCTCTTCCACTCCCTGGCCATGCGGCTGCTGGGCAGCCTGCTGCTGGCCGGCCCCCTGGGCCTGGGCGCCCTGGGGCTCTACTGGGCGGAGGCGCTCTCCCCTATCCCCTCCGCTATCTTTGGGTTCCTTTTCTTCCACAGCGGGATCTGGAAGCCCAAATCCCGCCCCTGACGCACAGCGGCGGTATCCGGGAAACCGGATACCGCCGCTTTTTTAAAGGTTATATGGTTACTGTACCAGGGCCGCCACACTTCTGGCGTAAGCGGCCATGGCCTCCAGATCCGCCTGGGTCGGGGTAAAGAGCACCTTAAAGGGCTCCTCCGGCCCGGCAAAGCGGAGCTGGCCCAGGCGGGTGTGGAGCATCCCCGGGGCCTCGCCGCTCCAGCCGTAGGCCCCAAAGGCCCCGGCGGCCCGGCCCTTGGTGTTGACCGCGTCCAGGCTGGCCAGCACGTCCCACACCGCCTTGGGGGCGTCCTTGTTGATGGTGGGCGCACCTACCAGCAGCACGTCGGCCTCGTTGGCCAGGGCGGCCACGGCGGACAGGGGCTCCGCCGTCACGTCGGCGGCGGAGACGGCCAAGCCATCCCCCTCCAGGGCCTTGGCGGCGGCCTCCGCCAGCGCCTTGGTGCAGCCGTAGGCCGAGGCGTAGACAATACACGCCGTCTTTTTCTCCTTGGGCTTGGGGGTGCTCCAGGCCCGGTACTGCTCCACCGCCCGGGCGATGCCCTCGGTGAGCGCCGGCCCGTGGCTGGGACAGACCAGCTCCACCCCGGCCGGCATCTTGTCCAGCCCGGCCAGCACGGCGGACTTGAAGGGCCCGAAAATGCCCCCGTAGTAGTAGGCGAACTCCCCCTCATAGGCCGCCCTGCTGTGGATGTTGACATCCAGCATAGTGGGCTCACAGAAGTGGGCCCCCAGGAAATCGCAGGGAAAGAGGGCCATGTCCGCCGGGCTCCAGGTAAACATGGAATCTACCCAGTGGAGCATGGGGGCGGGGATGAATTCCAGGGCCTTGCCCCCCATATCCAGGCTGTCCCCCGCCTTGACCACCCGGCAAGGCAGGGTCTTGTTGGTGATATCGGCCAAATGCTTCCTGCCCGCCGCAGTACAGAGGATCTCCAGCTTGGGGCATTTCTCCACCAGGCGGCCCACGCTGCCCGAGTGATCCGGCTCGTTGTGGTTCATCACCAGGTAATCCACTTCTTCCAGGGGGATGACCTGGCGGATATTGGCCTCGTACTCCTCGAAATAGTCGGCGTGTACCGTCTCGATCAGCACATTTTTCTCCCCGGTCAGCAGGTATGAATTATAGGAGGTGCCATACTTGGCCTCCATCACAATGTCAAAGACCCGCAGGGCGGGGTTGAGCACCCCCACTGACCAAATGCCTTCCCGCAGCTTAATCGCGCCCATTTTTTTCCTTCCTTCCCTTAAAGCTTTCTATTCCTATCGTGTTACAGTATATTACGGTTTTTCCCCCCTGTCAAGCCGTCTCCTTCGTATGGGCCGGTCCGGACGCGCATTTTATCATGGAACAGCCCGCAGGGGCGGGGTCCAAATCCGCCCGTATCCCCGCTCCCTCTTGGCTCCCTCTCTGAGGGAGCTGGCAC
>JAAWBZ010000238.1 GCA_022792945.1 Oscillospiraceae bacterium
AATGGCCTTCGCCTTCCCCTCTGCTATAAATTCTGGGGAGGACATCTCCCTGCGCAGCAGGCTGCCTGTCACCCGCCCCCGGAACAGGTAGGTTTCCCCCTCCCGCAGCAGCATGGGGATATAGCGGTTATTAAAAAAGGTAAGCTGCAAATCCTCCGTCCCGTCTGTCACCAGGGTTTTGTACAGGGTCATTCCCCCCCGTATCCTGGTTTCCTGAGGCTTTCGCAGAACAGTGCCCCGCACCACCCCGGTTTCATGCAGAAGGGTCTCCCCAATAGGCTGGGGGCTGCCCCAGTCCTCATAGGCCCGGGGATACATCCGCAGCAGATCCCCCGCTGTGGGCGCGCCCAGCTTCCGGTAAAGCCTGCCCCTCTTTTCCCCCACGCCTTTCAGCTTTTCAATTTCCATCTCATACAGCGACGGCACACGCCCGCCTCCCTTTATACCCCTGGCATAAGGCCGCGAGACTCTTCTCACCTGCCGACTCGGTCGGCTCACGGCAATCGCCACTGGCGATTTTCGCCTCGCGCTCTGCAACCCCTTTGGGAATGGGTTGATCCTAAAACTAATGTTACAAGGTTCTTGTTTTGTTGTTTTACTCCGCACTCTGTACGTACTTCAAATTTCTAACAAACAAAACTTGAAGGTTTTGGGGGGCCGGGGGCCTTTTCCTTAAAAAGTCCCCCGGAAAAAGCCCCGCAAAGCAAAGGAACCCCCACAGGAGGGTTCCTCGTTTCCGGAAAGCTTACTCTACAGAGATGATGAAGTAGTACACAGGCTGTCCGCCGTCTACCAGCGTAATCTCCACATCGCTGCTGACCTTTGCTGCCAGCAGGCGCTTTGCTTCCTCCGCCTGCTGGGCTGTAATGCCCTCTCCATAAATCAAGGTGATAAAGGAGGTGTCCTCGTGCCTTCTGGCAAGGGAGCGGGCCACCCGTACACAGGCGGATACAGGATCTTTCTCAATATAATCCAGCTTGCCGTTCTTCAGACCCAGGATATCCCCCTGCCGGATGGTGGAACTGCCAAACTCCGAATCCCGGGCGGCAAAGGTGACAAGGCCTGTGTCCACATTCCCGGCGGCCTCCATCATGTGCTGGCGGTTTTCCTCCCCGTCCCCGTCCGGGTCAAAGGCCAGCATGGCGGAAACGCCCTGGGGGATGGTGCGGGTGGGCAGCACTACAACCTCCCTGTCCGTCACCAGGGGGATCACCTGTTCGGCAGCCATGATAATGTTCTTGTTGTTGGGCAGGATGAACACGGTTTTTGCCGGAGTGGCCAGCACAGCCTGGAGCAAGTCCTCTGTGCTGGGGTTCATGGTCTGCCCGCCGCTTACCACCACAGCGCAGCCCAGCTCCATAAACAGGCCGCGAAGCCCTTCTCCCGCTGCCACAGAGACAAAGCCCAGCTCCTCCACAGGCGCCTGCTGCTCCAAAGCAGGCTTGGGCTGCGCCTGTGTGCCGGAAACAGCCTTGCGGGCCTGGTTTTCCTCCGCGGCCTTCCGGTGCTGCTCTTTCATGTTTTCTATTTTCACTGTCAAAAGCTGGCCATACTGCAAAGCCGCCTGCAGGGCATTGCCAGGATTCTCTGTGTGCACGTGGGTTTTGATAATCTCCTCATCGTCCACCACAACCACGCAGTCGCCGATAGTCTCCAGGAACAGACGGAGATCCAAAGGATCCTTCTTAATTTCCGGATCCCGCCCTACAATGAAC
>JAAWBZ010000167.1 GCA_022792945.1 Oscillospiraceae bacterium
AGCAAATATACGAAAGGGGCTTTTTTCTATGGCTGAAAAGGTAAAGCGGACAACTACAAAGTATAAGAGCATTTATTTCAATGAGAGTACAAAAAAATATGATGTAAAGTATAACTTTAAAGAGTATGATGTAAAGACTGGCAAAAACAAATATCGGGCGAAATGGGTTTATAATCTTAATACATTAACAGAAGCTAGACAAGAACTTGCTAAACTGCAGACAGGGCAAGTTAAAGCTGATGATAAAGACATTACTTTAGAGGGGGCTTTTGAACTATGGAAAATCAAAGCCCAGGGGCAAGATTATAGCCCAGTCACTATTAATAACACTACTCAACAAATGTCTATGATATATCAGTTTTTGCCAGCCTCTACAAAATTAAAAGATATTGATGAAGAAATTTATTATAAATTTTGTAGCGATATACGGAAACATGGTTATGCTGATGAAACTTTATATTCAATAAATGCAACATTTAGAAAGATGATAAATTTAGCATATAAAAAGCGTTTGATTAAAGAAAATGTTTTGAACTATGCTGACAATATGAAAACAAAGCAAAAAGAAGATTACAAAGTTGTAAGCAAAGAAGAATTTGACGAAATAGACAAATATTTTAAAGAAAATGAGTTTTGGCGGTTAGGTGTAAACAATTATCCTAAATATAGATTGCTTTTCAATTTGCTTTATTATTGCGGTTTGCGTATTGGTGAATGTATTGCATTAACCTATGCTGATTTTGAAGAATTTAGTTATTATAAAAAGAGTGATGAAAAGCCTTTACTGATTGCCCCAACAAGTGAAGCAACACAAGGTAAGCATTTACAAGGTATGCGTGTTCGGATTGTAAAAGCCTATGTATCAGATATTAAATTGACTAAATCTCCTAAAAACCTAAAAAAGAGAACTGTTCCGCTTTCTCCTGCTCCTACAAGACTTTTTATGAGAATAAAAGAAGAACATCTTATGAGGGATGGAGATTTGAATGATAAGATATTTACATGGGAACATGGGGCGTGTGCGTCTATGTTAGAAAAGGCTTGTAAAGCCCTTAATTTGCCCAAATACACTTGCCACGAGTTCAGGCATACATTTATATCTAATCTTATTAAAAGCGGTGTTCCTCTGCCTGTCATAGAGAAAGTAAGCGGTGATACTCAAGCAACAATATTAAAGCGTTATAGTCATATGTTTGAATCTGATGAAGTTATGGTATTAGAAGCAATGAAAAATTTATGATTATTAATAGAAATTCCAGCTTTTAAAAAGTTGTTTTTCCAGCATTTTTCAAAAGCTGGAATTTTTATATCTTTTTATATGCAAAAAAATAATAATGTGTAAAAAAAACATAATACAATAAATGCCAAAAAGCCCATAAAATCAAGAAAAACGCGGGCGCGGCAACTTGACTTCGCCGCGCCACGCGCTCCGCCGTTAGGCGGATAAGCCCCTTTGTAAAGCTGGAATTTTTGCCTTAAAAGCTGGAATTTTAGGTTCAAAAGCTGGAATTTTTACCTCAAAAGCTGGAATTTTATACCCTAAAAGCTGGAATTTTTTTTGCTGATTATTCCAGCTTTTCCCTTAAAAGAACAAAGGGGCGAAAGATAAGAAGTAAAATTAACTTGCGAACACTGGCGGATGAAGAAAGGCGATAGCCGTCTGAATACGTCTGTGTGAGGGCGTAGTGTTCGGTAGAACACAAGCCAATACAAGAGCAAGCTGAATGTTTTAAACGAAGTTTAAAACAATTAACTTATCAATATTAAAATGTTTTTATCATAAGATTTTCATAATGTTGACTAAAAGATAAGCCTGTTATATAAATTAGTATATCAATCTCTTTTAAGCATAAAAAAAGAACCGCTGGGAAACGGTTCGGAGATTAAAACATATACCTATATAGATTATAAAGCGATAATGCAAAAGTTTTTTTGCATTCATTTCTTTATATCTATATTATACTATAATTGAATAAATGTCAAATGTTTTTATCTCCTTATGTTTTGAGATTGAAATAAATCAAAAAAGGAGATAATTATTTATGGGAAGAAAAAGAAAAGACCCAAAGGAAACTGACAAGTTAACTACTTGTACAATATATAACCATTGCTCAAATATGAGTGAAGATATATTAGAAAAAAAATTAAATAAATTAAGAGATACTGGAAAGATATTAAGCTATTGTTATGTACGTCACGATAGAGATAAATATACATATGCTGACCAAGAAAAGAATAGCAATTATGTTGCTGGAACATTAAAAACTGCACATTATCACATATGGCTTAAACTACCAAGAGATAAGGCAAGAATGAGAAAAGATATTGCAAAATGGCTTGAAGTTGGCTGGACAATGGTTCAAGATTTGGAATATCAATTTGAAAATTCTATTGTATATGCTACACACGCATTGCACATTGAAAAAGCGCAATATGGCATTGATGAAGTTGTTTGTAGTGGCGATATAAATTATGCTGAATTAGTTCAAAAAAGAGTAAAAGAATATCAAGAAGCAACAAGAAAATCTCTATTAGTACAAAGAGAAGCTGAAATAATGGAAGCAATAGAATGTGGTAAGATTAACAAGTTTAACATTAATAGGATGATTACTGCTCAAGAAGAAAAGCAACACAAACAAGCAATAAATATTGCTCTTGAAAGATACGAAAGAGATATGCAACAAAGAACTGATAGGAATATGACTTGCTTATATATTAACGGTGCTTCAAGAGCTTGTAAGACATCATTAGCCAAAAGGATATGTGAAGATTTAAAACTTACTTATTGTATTGCTGGTGCAAAAGACCCTATGCAATACTATATAGGACAACAAGCATTAATCATTGATGATGTAAGTATTGATACTTTTAAGTGGAAAGAATTTTTAAACTTAACAGATAACGATACTGCTACTCCTGTTGCAAGTAGATTTAAAAATAAAATGTTATTTTGTGATTTATTAATCATTACTGCCAATTTAGAACCTTATCAATTAGTAAATCAAATATATCAAGAAGGAGAAGATAAAAACCAATTTTTTAGAAGATTTAAACAATATTATAAAGTTGATTATTCATATATTACAGAGTATGAATTTGATGATAATATAAATGTTATGAAGTATAAACAAGTGGGTAAAATGACAAATTATGCTGTTCCACTTATGGCAAAAAAACAATCTGAAAAAGAAGAAAAAAGACTTCATATTTGTTTAGCTGATATTATGGAAAGATGGATAAAAGAAGAAAATATTATTGTATTAGATACTGTAAAATATGAACCAAAAGTGAAAAAGAAAAAAGAAAATAAAGAAGTTGACCTTGTAAAAATGGCAAATAATTCAGATGATTTTGATTCTACTTTTGATAATTCGGATGATGATTTTTTTGGTTAAGATTGAAAATAAAGCCTAACAAAATAGGCTATGTTATATAAATAAAAAATGATTAAGCGAGAGCGTAGGGCTTTCGCTTTTTTTAATTTTTGAAAACCTAAAACTTGAAAAGGCAATCGGGTTATTCTCACCAAAAATAGAATATTTTTGGTAGAATAAACCGAGATGCCTTGACAGGGAACGTATGTTTTGGTAAAATATAATTAGATTTGAAACATAATGACTGATAAAACAAAAGCGAATTATGTGCTTTTTACATTCCAAGTTTTAAGCGTAGTAACCTTTGTGAATTGCTTTTTTGAATGTATGACCTTATAGAAAGTAATCTTTTTGAAATCTATTTGTAAGTAAAAACATAATAAAATCAGGGAACTAAATAGACCTCAAGAAATCTGTTTCAATGGACACATAACATTGTAAATAAGTTTGTGGTATGCATTAGCTTTAACAAATAATCAAATCTAAAAAATTAAATATTGATACTTTTTGAAGCTAATAAAGCAACTGCTCTATTAGCTTTTTTTATAGAAAAATTGGAAAGGTGGTTTTAAAAATGGGATATAAAAATAAAAAAAGTCTGGTAAAACAGATAGAAGAAAATCTTACAAATAAATTAGCAATAGGTGAAAGCAAACACCAAGCAAAGAGAACTGAAGAAGGAATAAAAGGAAAAATTTATTCATACAACACATTAAAAAATTATATGCAACACGCTAATTATTTTGCACAATATTGTAAAGAAAATCATAATTGCAAAACATTAGAACAATGTAGACCTTATGTTGATGAGTGGTTAAAATCGAGAGAAAATCTTTCAAGTTATACTTTAAAAATGGAAGCGTGTGCATTAGCAAAATTATATGATTGCTCAACAACTGACTTTATAAAAACAAAATCAAGAAGCCGCTCTGATATAACAAGAAGTAGAAATGATGTTGAAAATGATAAACATTTCAATGAAGAAAAACATAAAGATTTTGTTGAGTTCTGCAAGTCAACTGGTTTAAGAAGAGAAGAATTAAAATATCTGACTGGTGATAAATTAGTTTATAGAAATGGTGAACCTTATGTAATTGTTGATAAGGGCGCAAAAGGTGGAAGATACAGAGAAGCACCTGTTAGGGGGAATATCGAATTAGTAGAAAAGAAAATGCAAGAAGCTGGCACAAATAAAGTATTTGAAAAAATACCCTCTCACGCTGATATACATAGTTATAGAGCTGATTATGCAACAGCTTATTATAAAGAAATTGCAAGAGATATTAAAGACATTCCCTTTGATAAAATCAATAAAGGTTCTGGCTTTAAATACCAAAGTGAAGTCTATTGTTGTAGAAGTGATAAGCAAGGAATTAAGTATGATAAAGTAGCAATGAAACAAGTAACGGAAGCATTAGGACATTCAAGGATTGATGTTATTGCTGACCACTATTTACACATTTAGAAAGGGGATTTTTATTATGATTAAAACTTTTAAATTTGATAAAGATAAAGATATTTACACAAAAGAAGTTGAAGAAATTACGTTAGATAATTTCATTAAAATTTTTGTTATGAGAACATATAACTGGAAAATAAATTATATTGAAAAAAGTAATTTACAAGATTTTTGCGACGAATACAATATTGCGTATGAAAATAATTTTACAAAAGAAGATTTTATAAATAAGATTTTAAGTTCTACAACACAAAAAGAAAAATTAGAATTATGAGATATGTTTCAAATAGGTGTAACAAAATATAATTA
This sequence comes from Oscillospiraceae bacterium, assembly GCA_022792945.1. Taxonomy (GTDB): domain Bacteria; phylum Bacillota; class Clostridia; order Oscillospirales; family Oscillospiraceae; genus Avoscillospira_A. The sequence continues at coordinate 5,143 of JAAWBZ010000167.1, forward strand.
TTTGGCTACTGGAATGTCTGAAAAAGAATACAATAAAATCTATAAAAAATTAAAAGTTGTAGGTAAAGAAACTATAAGCGGAAAGCAATTTAAAAATTTATATTCCGTTAAACAATACATTGATTATATAAAAGGTGGTGAATTAAAATGATTAAAATAAAAGAAAGCCAAGGTGCTTTTAATAGCATAAACTATAAAGCTGTTAGAGAAGGTAGCGAAGATTTTACAGGCTATTACATAACAATAGAAGAACAAGACAAAGAAGCAAAAGAATATAATGATTTGACTGTTGATTATAATGATTTGGTTGATGAATATGAAACAATACAAAAAGAACTTGAAGCTGCAAAAAAAGCTATAAATCAATACAAAAATATATTAGAAAAATACAAAAAAGAAAATGATGAATTAAAAGAAAAGTATAATCAAGAAATAAAAAATAATAAAGATTTTAAAAGGATTATGACTGAAAAGGCAAACGCAAAAAGGGGAATAAAACCAAAGAAGAAACACCCTGGCTATATTGTTGTAAGCCAAAAACAGATACATCTTGATAAAAAAAGAAATGGCTGGATGTGTGTTATTCAAACTCCAATAGAAGTAAGTATGAATTTTAATTATGTTATGAAAACAGTTGAAAATGAGTTCAATTTATCAGATGTAGAAAAAACAGAATATAAGCAAAATTATATTTCTGGATTTTGGGAATTTCATATTTATTCCGAAAGACATTCAAATTTTCCAGAAGATATGAGAATAACAGCATAATGTCAAGGAAAAGGAGGAAGATTTTTTGATTGCTTTTTAATCAAAAAATACTCTCCCCTTGACATTGGATAATATAGATATAATAGATTAAGGGAGATAGCATTTTTTGGCTATCTCCCTTGTTTGATTAATCATCTAAAAATTCTATAATGTCATTGGGCTTACAATCTAAAATCTGGCACAATTTTTCAAGCGTATACATGGTAATGCTCTTATTATGTTTTAAATTGTTTATGGTTCTGGGGTTGATGTTATAGGTGTTTATGAGTGTGTATGTTGTTATATTCCGATTTTTCATAGTATTCCATAAAGGTTCGTAGGATAGCATAGAAAGCCCCCCTTTCTTGTCATTTCGCATATTTTTATTATCATTGGATAAAAAGTGCTTGAATATCCTGAAATTTGTAACTATAATGAAATATGTATCTATATATAAAAATCAGAGAAAGGGGAACATATGGACGCATTTGTTAATGAACTACTCGAAACACATTTAGGGAACATAATAGACCAGAGTAGAAGTGAGTTAATTCGGGCTGATGAAATTTGTATGCAAGATGAAAAAGACTTAAGTGAATTAGATGAGCGTTATACTGCTTTAAACCTTGCCAGAGCGGACAGGCTTGTTATAAATGATTATATAGCCTGTATACAAACAGTAGAGCATAGAAACGCCGATTTAAGCTATTTGGCGGGGGTTAGGGATACTGTTAAGTTGTTACGTAGTTTAGACTTGTTAAAAGCTATGGAAGAACAAGAGAAATGAAAAGTGCTTAAAAAAGTTATAGGCAATATGCACAAAAAATCACCGTTTTTTACCTTGATTAAGGGTTTGAAACGGTGATTTTTATGTTATTTTTTGTGCAATTTGACGAATAGTTCTGTATAATCATTTTTAAATTGCTTTTATGGAGAATTGCCTATAAAGCAAAATAAAAATCATTCTGCCGAATTTCTATTTTTTTATACATATGATGTATGTGTGTAATGTATATGTAATAGTGCAATATGTACGTATATAATCATAAGGGAAATTCGTATAAATTCGTATAAAAATGTTTCACATGAAACATAAAATACTATAAAATAAAGATTTATATGCACTTATTATATTCCCGATGATGAAGAGCATCGATAAGTAGAACCCAGTGTTTATGCGGGTTTACAGCGTTTTAAACTCGTAAAGATCGTTCCATTGTACCAATTTTGTACCAAATGAAACGAGATGTTTAAAAAGTTATAAAGATTTTTAGGCAAAAGTCCGTGGGGTGCGTACACATCCTGCGGGCTTTTTTTCAATCTTTAAATGGCCCTTTCCTTTAGGGATAAATTACGATATAATCAAAAGAAAGACTCTGCCATCAATCCGCCGTCGGCCTATGCCATAGCGGGAACACAGCTAAATATGATAGATATCAATGACAGTGAGCTCATAACGTTTAACGGAGCTAAACGTAGGAGGGATATTTTGACAGAAGGGATCGCATATCAAAATAAAGATATTGAATTCAAACTCCTTAGTGAAACCTACAAAGAGAAGTCCTTTGAAGCATATGGACTGGACCTGCCACGGATCAAAGAGGTCCTGCCAACAAACCTGCCAAGTGTGACAGCAAACGAAAAACACATGGACAATCTATTCTTATTGGAGGACGATACATTAGCCATAGTGGATTATGAATCAGAAGCCAAGACTAAAAACCATATCAAATATGTAAATTACATAGGCAGGGTCATGGAACGTTTTTATAAAGAAAATAGTAAGATACCAGACATCCGCCTGATCGTGATCTATACAGGGGATGTTGAAAATGCACGTTCTGTACTGGAGATGCCATGTATGACGCTCCGCATGGAACAAGTGTTCATATCAGAACTCCCTGAAGAAGAGATCTATCAGAACATTGCACATAAACTGGCAGAAGGAACAGACCTTACGGAACAGGAATTGATGCAGCTCATCATCCTCCCTCTTGCAGGGAAAGGGACAGAAAATAAACAGAAACGCATCGAACAGGTGATCCGGCTTGCCAAACTGATCAAAAATGGATCTGATCAGATCTTTGTCTTAACAGGATTGCTGGTGAGCACAGACAAATTCATCAATGAGGAAAGTGCTGGGACAATAAGGAGGTTATTGGATATGACAAAAGTAGGGCGTATATTATTTGAAGAAGGTTTAGAAGAAGGAATGGAAAAAGGGATAGAAAAGGGAAAACATAATACACTCCAGTTAATCAATAAGATCTTTATGATATTGAAAGAAGAGCCTGGATCAACAACCCAAGAGATCGCCCACAAACTGCATTGTGATGAAAACGACGTAGATATGATAAGAAAAATGTACCCTTGATGGATATTTTTTCATAGCGTTTTCTGTATCTTATAGCTACCTTAAAGATTTTTATCCAAAGATCCGTGGGATACATGCATATCTTAGGGATCTTTTAGATAAAGCTTTTAAGTAAAAAAGACACGTTGGGAATGGCAGATCCAAAGAAAAATATCTATAGTATATAAACCACACATCCCATTTCAGATAGGGACTGATCCAGACTATGCCGATCCTTTCTTGTATCATCAAAAAATCCAAAAAACATCTGGCTATACCAAACAAAGTGCGTAGCTAGACAGCTAACTCTGAAATAGAAAATATAGTTGTACAGATGGAATATAAAAAACGAAATGACTATACATGCGTTTGCTATATATCGGGGTATCTTTTGGTTGAATATTCATTTTTCCTCCTGTATAATGACCATAATACAGTATGTGATGGATCAAGAAAGGAGTTTTATAAAAAAAAGTTATTTCAAGTATCATGTCTTATCCTCCTTGCCCTTATGATGCTCCCATTGTCGCAAAAGATCAGCGAGACGCAGATCCTGGCGGCCGATGAAGGTGCGGTACAGATCGGCAAGGAGAACCCAAAATATACGTTCAATACGATAAACGGGGAACGTATCAGCACCCAGAGCGAGGATGGGAGAACAACTGTTCTTTTGTTTGGGTTCACTACATGCGGATGGACCAAGACCACTCTCAAAAATATTGTGGCAAGTCCTTTGATCACTGCAGAAGATATACGTACGATCTTTATCGAATGTACTGGGGTAGGACAGGAAGAAGTTACAGATTTTAAAGAGACAAAATGCCAGGATACATCGGATAAGATCATTTATTGTTATCATGAAGGATTGGGTGTCGTAGAGAAGGTCCGGAACGATTATCTTGACCGTTTTGGAGGAAATACGGAAAGTCATTCGTATCCAGTCATTATCTTGATCGATAAAAACAACCGGGCAAGACAATTTATACAAACGGGGTCAAGTGTGACCGCAGAGACTCTCAAATCGGAGATTGACAAACTCGCGGACCCGGATCCAGGAGAGCCATCTTCAGGACCAGAAAGTCCGGTCCCAACAATACCGCAGCCAGGCCTAGGTGAGGATCCTGACTATACATTCTGTTCTATAGAAGGTGAAAAGATCCCAACAACCTACAGGGAGATTCCGAAAAAGAACACGGTCCTTATCTTCGGGAAGACGAATTGCGGAAAGACCAAAGCGACTGTCCAGGAGATCGCCGACAGTAATTGGGCCGGAAATGAGGATATCCGGGTGTTCTTTGCGGAAGCCACAGGAAAGACACGCGCAGAGGCCACAGCTTTTGCAGAGCGGTATAAAGGAAGTTCCATTACATTCTGTTATGACGATGGAGAAACAGGTCTCGACAGCATTTATAATGCGATGTTCAGATATGCCCGTTTTGATGCGGAGATCGGTAATTCCGTGAGTTTCCCGCTCATAATCCTGATCGACGAGAACAGCCGTGTCCGAAAAGTCGTACAGGGGTATCAGACTGCAGGATATATCAAGGGAGGATTGTACCAGATCATAGACCCGTCAACAACTCCGGAGCCACTCCCTACGGCTACACCCCAGCCTGATCCGGTAGCTGGACTTACTTCTATAAGTGGGGATACTGTTCCGATGAAACCGTCCCCTGGAAAGACAACAACGCTCATCTTTGGGACGATAACATCAAAACAGTCCGGAAATATCGAAGTCCGGAGTATGGCCTCCGCGGATCCCAGCGATGCAGGCCCTGCGGATACAGTTTCCAACGAACGTACTCTCCAGACACTTAAAAATATCTTAGAGAGTGATCTATACAAGAAGGATAAGCTCCACGTGGTCTTTGCGGAGTGCGGCAAGGCGACCAGAGAAGAGATCGAGGTTTATGCAGCACAGTTTAAAGATGATCCAAACATCAGATTTTGTTATGCTGAGGATATTGAGGATGGCACCGAGGGCAATGAGATCCAGAAAGCTATGGATGCCTATGCCGGGATCTTTAGATCATCAGCCGGGTCCCTGGAATTACCGTTCACTGTTCTGATCGACGATGAGGATCATGTACAGAATGCTTTGGAGGGGCCGCTGACAGCAGAAGATCTCAGTCGAGAAATAAATGGGGATCCTGGACCAGAAGAAACACCATCACCGATAGTCTTTCCGACTCCGTCAAGCATACCGTCCCATATCCCTACGGATACGCCGACGGCAATAGTTACACCAGGACCGACAGATACACCGGAACCGACAGACACACCAGTCCCAACAGATACACCAACGCCGACAGATACGCCAGCTCCAACAGACACACCAAAACCAACAGATACACCAGTCCCGACGGACACGCTGAAGCCTGTATCCGTTCCAAAGGTTTCTGGATTGAAGACGGTTTCCAGCAAGAGCAGCATTAAACTGAAATGGAACAAGATCCCCGGAGTGAAAGGATACATTGTGTATCAATATAAAAACTCTGGCTGGAAACAGATCGCATCTGTAAGATCTGAAAAAACTGTTTATACCGTACGGAAGCTGAAATCTGGGAAAAATCATCGTTTCGCCATAAGAGCATATATAAACCAGGGGCAGGAACAGTATTTCAGTAAATCTTACACATCTACATATGCTGCGACCAAGCCTGCAGCTGTAGCTTTTAAAGCGACTGTAAAGCAGAACAAGGTCACACTGACATGGAAGAAAGTAAAAGGGGCCACTGGCTATAAGATACGCTATAGATCTGACAAGGATGAACCCTGGAAGACGTTGAAAAATACAAAAGGCACCAAGTTCACCAGCAAAAACCTGGGATCTGGGAAGGTTTATACATTTACAGTAAAACCTTATAAGACCTATAAAGGAAAAACCTATATTGGGAACGGAAAAACAAAAAAAGTACGCATCAGATAATGGAAAGAGTGCAGAGACATCTACATCGGTCCTTTCTGAACTTTAGATATGATAATGTAAAAAGCAGGTAGAGATATCTGCTTTTTATTGTTTGTATAACAGGATCAAAAAACCTCGCCTTAAGGTCAAACGCCTTGTCTTGATCAGCTTTTGGCAAATTGAAGATTTTAGGATATCCACCCTTATATATACAACAATTTTGATCTTATCATAATATCTATCATCCGGTATGATCCATGGGTAAGGATCTGATACAATTTTATATATTTATAAATATAAAAATTGAAGATTCCTGGATATTGAGGACCATACTACAATATGGATATCTAAGATCCTTCAATTTTAATGATAATATCTAACTGTCATAGTTGTTACCGTTGGAACATACCTTTCTTAACTTTTAACACAACGGATCATCCATTCCATGACCACCTCCATATATTCCTTATATCTCCTCATAAATAAAGAATGATCCAATGATAGTCAAGCAAGATATCCTTGCTATTGACTATCATCTATAAGTGTCAATATCCAAAGATCCTCCATCTTATCGTATCCTCTACTTTTGGTGCATACCTCTTTGGGGGTACAGATTTTATGATCAGATCTTTTGTACACTTGAAACTTCAGATAATATACCCTATTCTGGAGCGGTAAACTTTAACAGCGATGAGTACATCCTGATAAAACTAAATGAAATGGAGGAACCTGAACATGTATGATATTAAATTTCCTTTTATCCTGCCAAGGATGATCAAGGATGCTGAAATCTCTCATCCGTACAATGAACTGGAGCCGCTGGACAGTGTTGCAAAGATCATGGAAACAGTCACTGGAAATATCGCTAATGAATGCATTGCCGTATGCGCTCTCAATGCGATCCATAGACCATTATGCATACATTTTGTCGGACAGGATATCGACAGCATACATATCTCTGATATCTTTAAGGTTGCAATCCTATACAATGCAGCAGGTATCGTGGTCGCACACAAATATCCCTCAGAAAATCCCGTATCCACGGATGGGTTATCCCCGGACGAATACCGCTTTTTTATGAAGATCGTGGACGCTTCACTCTCGATAGGAATCCGTTTCTCTGACTATATTGTGGTCAACGGAGGAACAGTCATTTCCAGATCATGAGAAGACCCAGCCTTTTAAAATATTTATAATGGAGGAAACACAAATGGGAACTATAAAAATACCGATCGTACATACAGAGACAATACCCAACGGAATGAGCGGCATGGATAAGCAATGTGATATTTCTGATATCAAAAATGTCATATGCACTGTACAAACCTTCACACAGAATATATCTCAGGAGGCCTTCACCATCCTGGGTGTAAAAAATGATCATCTGGGGCTGGCCTATATACAGTCAATACCTGTGTCAGACCGGAGTTTCGTCAAAAAAGCATACTTGACAGCGATAGCATTCGGTGCACCAGGTATCATCGTAGTCCATGACAGCCCTATCCGCATCGCGGCCCCAGCGAGTGACATCGGAGTCTACAACGGACTCAAACAGATGGAGAAGTTATTCCAGATCACCCTCTTGGAGCACATTATCCTGACCGGAGGGATGGTCTACGGCATCTCTGATACGCCGACAACGCCACTGTCCAGATGGAAAGGCCTCCAGATCATGGGATGTTCAGCGGCAAAAGAGCCTTATTGCCCATCCAGTAAGGATGTTTATATCGTGAGCGCATACACAAAAGAAAGGAGTACATGGGATGTAACTGGACAAGATGGATCTAAGGAAAAACCTTTTACAATATTCGCCCCTCATAAATAAAAGATCTGACTATTACAATTGTTACCATTAGATCATACCTTAGTTTTCCAAAAACATGATAGCAGGAAAAAACGAAAAGTCTGGGATGGCCTCACACCATCCCAGACTTTTCACGTATATACTGCCTTACAGCTTCCTCACTCACTTTCCACACTGAACCTATACGGAACCCCTTGATGGCACCTTCCCGCAGCAGGCTATACGCCCTGTTCTTCCCGACACCCAGATACTCTGCCAATTCCGGCACAGTAAGGAGCGTCGGGAGTCCATCCCTATCATCCATCGTCAGATAACATCCATCCATGGCAAAACCTCCCTATCATAACCCATCTTTTATCTGTATGTTCCCAAAAGATATATTTTTATAGCCTGTCTGGATCCCATGCATAGTCAGCAGATAACATGCATCGGTAAAGTTTAACAACCTCTGTGACAGATAAGTAAAAAAAGTCCCAGAGGAGGAGATATCAATGAAAAAAGTAAAGATCCATCTGCTCGACAGATGTTACGCCCAAAAACCGAGAGACAAGAGAGAATTTGTCCGAATCAACAACGATATCACAAAAAAAGTATCCGAGATCGATATCCGTACATTTGCTAAAGAGGTAGGTATAAACGGGAGACCGTTCACACCAGCACTATTCCACGGCGGGAGGAATACAGAAAATTTTGCACAGGCACAAGTATACGCATTAGACTTTGATGATGGGATCACAGTAGATGAGTTCCTGGCCAGGGCAGAGAGATACCAGGTCTTACCAGCATTCGTCTACGCTACATACAACCATTCAGAGGAAGCCCCACGGTTCAGGGCTGTCTTCATCAACGACCTCCCTGTCAAGGATCGGCACACAGCCTCCATCATCATCGGCCTCTTACACCAGATATTCCCAGAGGCCGATAGGAACTGTAAGGACGTAAGCCGGCTCTATCTAGGCGGGAAAGGGCTGCTCTATGAGGACATGGACGCTGAGATCAATATAAAGGACCTATCCATCAGTATACAGGAAAGATCGCTGACAGAAAACAACAAGAACCATGCCAGAGATATAAAAAGCTTTGGAAAGAAATATGGCATAAAGGTCAGGGATAATGTCCTGATGATCCATCACGTCCTAGACAATGGACAGACAGAGATATTGTCGGAGGGCGGATATATCTTATTGAAGGATGGGGATGCCCCATCTCCCTGTTATATGATTGAAATGGAAACCTCTGCGTCCGCCCAGCCGGAGCATCCCCAGGGTAAAAAAGATATCCGCCCCATCCAGAACAAGTCTTATCAGGAGATCGCGGACATATGCCCATTGTTCAGGGACTTTTACGAAAAGGACCTGCCCCACCAGCAGAAATTCTTCCTCGCGACAAACCTCCTACATGTCAAAGGCGGGCAAAAGCTATTCTTCGACGGCCTGGCCGACCATCAGGAAAGATGGAAGACACAATGGAAATACATCAAAGCTACGGGATATACACCGGAGAAATGCTGTAACGCTGGCTGCCCCTATGAAGATATTTGCAGATGCCGGAGCCTGTACCACAAACTCTCCAGTCGGATAAAACGTGTAGAAGATGATAACTATTATGTGCAGCTGGATGAAGCATCCTATATGTTAGACATGGCATTGAAAAGCGCACTGCTCCAGGGATCCAACGGGATACATCTGATCAGGGCGCAGACCTCGATCGGAAAAACGACAGCTTACTGCAGGATAGCCCGATATTGGAACGGCAGGAGGCCCCTGATGATAGCTGTGCCAACTATGGATCTGCAACGCCAGGTCGAGAAGGATCTATGGGAGTATGGAGTGGATACCTATACGACCCCCAATGTGTTAGAGACTCTACGCGCATTGGGTCTGGAAGACCTAGAACTCGATGTCATAAAACTATACGAGACCGGGTTTGGCCACAGAGTGAAAAAAACGATCAAGAGATATCTCAAAGAAAACCAGACAGATCTGGATAGAGCCACAAAACAGGGATTGGAACAATATCTACAGGCCCATAAAAAACTCAACGGCCAAAAATGTGTGGTCACCACCCATGCCATGCTCCTCGCATTACCCGTTGAGACGTTAAAGCAATATGAAATCATCGTGGACGAGGATATCCTGATGGCAGTGTTCAAAAACACAGGTTCGATACCTTTCTATGAACTGCAGGCCCTATCGGAGAGTGGGATGCTCCCAGCCTTCATGGCATCCGGGATCCGGGATATATTGGGGATGGAAGACGGATATACCGGGCAGACCAGCCTCGGCGGGATAAGTAAAGATGCCTTGGATATGCTCTATGACCGGGGCCTGCCCATCCATTCCCCTGTTCCGGAATTCCTCACCAGTTCAACCTTCCATGTAGATGTGCAGGAAGAACAAGTGCACTATTTTAAAGCAAAAAAAATCCCAGACGTCAAGCTCGTGATCGTATCCGCATCCCTAAACGAAAAACTCTACAGGGACTACTGCCATGGCAGATATATCCATTACACAGATATCCCGCTGGTCCAGTATCAGGGAAAGCTGATCCAGTACACCGCATATTCCATGAGCCGGAGCTGTATCGACGACCTGGGATACGACCTCGTAAAAGAGCGTATACAGAAGATCACACAGAAGGACAGCATGAACTGGATCACTTTCAAAAAGTTTGACAAGGGGAAAGGCATCTATTTCGGAAAGAGCGAAGGCTTTAACCGCTATAAGGGCCAGGACCTGGTGGTCTTGGGGACGCCATATAACGTACCGTTCATGTACCAACTGATCGGGAAGTATCTTGGATATGAGCAGAAGGGGCGTATGAGCATCACCAGGGTGGAACACAATGGATATTCGTTCCCCATCATGACATTCAAGGATCCTGATATGCGGAACTTGCAGTTCCATTTCATGGAGAGCGAACTGGAACAGGCGATCGGGAGGGCGAGGCTCCTGCGGTATCCTTGCACAGTGTACCTATTTTCAAATTTTCCATGCAGACAGGCTAAGATCATACAAGATGAGTATATCATGGAGTGAAACTCTGGCATAAATGTGAGAGATATATAATCCCAGATAGATAGTAAGATGTAAAAATGCAGTTTTCAGATCATATATCATGATAATGAGACTGATATACCAAGGGGAGCTAGAGATGATAGCTCCCCATCTTATCTTTGATCGGAGGGATATTATGGGAGGACAAAAGATACAGATAGTGCATCTACAGATGGTAAAAGATACGGAGATCGTCTATGGCAGAGAGGATATGGGCAACCCCAGGAAGGCAGCGAAGTTTGTAAAAGATTTCCTTGGTGACGTAGACAGAGAGTGCCTCGTAGTATGCGCAACGGATACAAGGTTACATCCTGTATATCTGCAGGTGGCGGGGATAGGAGCGATAAACTACTGCCCTGTCTCCATACCGGATATATTTAAAGCTGCCCTATTGTCAAATGCCGCAGATATCATATTGTTCCACAAACACCCGGCGGGCGATGCCTCCCCCAGCACAGAAGATATATTGATAACAGAACGGGTGATGAAGGCTGGAGGACTGTTGGGGATCCCTCTCTTAGACCATACCATCTTAGGGGATAGAGGCCATTTTTATAGTTTCCGTGAAGAGAGCAGCCTCTTTACGAGCAGATGACCGCGTATGGAGTAGCCAAGGGATAAAAAAGATAGGAAGATATATAAGTTCCGGAAAGGAGAAAGAGATGATCCGTACGATATACAAAAACATAGCCACAGGGGAAAAAGGCGGGATACGACTGGAGACAGAAAAAGAGATCGCAGGTATCCTCTCCGATGAGAACGAAGACCCACAAGATCCGGAAGGATATCGGGATAAGATCTACCAAGCAGTATCCATCGCCGAGGAAGGGGGCTTCGTCATGGGATTCCAGTATGCAGTGGATCTACTCATGGAATGCATGGGAAAAAGAGGGCAATGACACGCCCATACCGTGGATCCTCCCTGTGACCGCTATATCAACGATACAGCACTTCACTGGAGTATCTGGACGATCTTCAAGATACGCTCTTTCGTAGCAGCATCACATTTACGCAGTTCATGCAGGATAGCCTGGTCGATGGCAGAAAGAGGGTCTTTATATTCTTCTGCTAATATATGATCGACTGTCGTATCAAGGGCATTACATACATGTACCAGCGTGGGGAGCGAGATCTTGGCACGGTCATTTTCGATATTACTGATATGGCTGGTGTTCACATCAGCCATATCAGCGATATACTCCTGTGTCAATCTCTTTTCTATACGTATATCCCTTATTTTTTTCCCAATCCTGCAAAAATCCAGGTCTTTCATCCTGTCTGGCCTTTCTAAGTAAGATCTATATATCTGATTGTAATATCTTTATATCAGTAGTATAATACGTTATAACTATATAGATCATATTTATAGATATACTTATGGCAATGGGATGGAGGCGCATCATACGTTATGTGGATGGGATGACAACAATGTGGATATAAACGATGAGACTGGAGACTTTAGAAAAAACATACGGAAAAGATGCCGGAGATATGCAACATCTTTGATCGAGGGATAGACAGGGAGGGGACAGAGTTGGACGGATCCATACCTGGCGCACACCTAAAGCCAGAGCCCTGCCCTCTGTAAAATCCGCCCTGAAAGCCATCCTCCGATACAGGAGGCTATACAAAGGACAGCGCGTTTATCTAAAAAATTCCTCTATCGGAGTAGAGAGTACTTGCGATAGACCCAGCAATTCGATATCCGTGACTGTACGTTTTTGCTCTTCTATACGTGAGATGGATCCCCGGCAGATATAGATAGCCAGAGTCTCTAACCTCGCAGAGAGTTCCTGCTGGCTCATACGTTTTTCTTTTCGCAACTGCTTCACTCTCTTACCCACCAGATTTCTTTCATTTCCTTCGATGATACGTGCCATGTTCTTCCTCCTTGTCTTGTTTCAAGACAGATTCCATGTTATACTAACATCTGACAGTTTCTGTCCTGTTTGAGGACAAAGTCCGTTCTGGTGGACAAAATATGTCCAGAGTTAAAAATATCGAAAAAATTTATGGGGATGACAGCATATGTCCACCCTTTCTGTTATGATCATTGATGTAGGGCAGATGCGATCCAGACAGAGAAAGGAGGATCATCGGACATGAGAGATGAAGATAAGGCACAACGGGTCTTGTCCCTCTATACCCGCTTTATAGAAGGGAAAGTGATAAATAAGGAACAGGAGAGTTACAGGTTTGGCGTGGCACAGCGGACCATCCAGAGGGACTTCGCAGACATCAAGCGTTTTTTGCATGAGCAGAACAGTAAGACTGGTAAGAGCGACGCCATCGTCTTTGACGTGAACATCGGGGGATACCGCCTGCAGACAAAAGATCCGGGCCGATTGGTGCCAAAGGAAGCCCTGGCGGTCTGCAAAGTACTCCTGGAGAGCCGGTCATTAGTAAAAAAAGAGATGACCCCGATCATCAAAAAGATACTCTGTTCATGCGGCATGAAAGAAGACCAAAAGCTGGTAAAAGGATTCATCGCCAATGAGATGGAGCATTATGTTGAACTCCAGCACCAAAAAAAACTCCTGGATACACTGTGGGAATTGGAACAGGCAGTGAAAGAGCAGCGGTATGTGGAGATACACTATACAAAATTAAAGGGCCATCAGAGAGTGGTCCGGAAAGTCAGGCCTGTGGGTATCATGTTCTCTGAATTCTATTTCTACCTCACAGCCTTCATCGAAGATATCAATAAGGAAAAAGAGTTCAAGGACCCCAACGATATGTTCCCAACGATCTACAGGATAGACAGGCTGGAGAGCATGCAGATCATGGAAGAGCATTTCCATATCCCCTATAGTGGAAGGTTCGAGGAAGGGGAATTCCGGAAACGGATCCAGTTTATGTACGGCGGACATCTGAAACGGATCCAGTTCACATATAAGGGCTATTCAGTGGAGGCCATATTAGACCGGCTGCCTACTGCAAAAGTCATAGAAGAGGTTGACGATGGGATCGTTATACAGGCGGAGGTCTTTGGGGATGGGATTGACAGATGGGTCAAGAGCCAGGGAGATGACATCTGCGATCTGACAAGCTGTTGATCTGCTAAATATGCATCCCAGATAATGAGCTGATACACTGCCCTATGTATCAAGATCAAGAGATATGCAAAAGGTGTATGCCCATAGATTAAAGCAGGAGGAGCATCTTATCAATGCCAAACTATGTGTACATGAAATACATGAAAAGAAATAAAAGAAGCCCGTGCAACATCATATCTTTTTTAAAAACAAAAACAAATAGCATAAAACATGGAAGATACGATCAAAGTCCTAAATGAACTCAAGGAGATCGATCACACACATAATTGCCAGTCGAACGGATTGATAAGATCCTGGCTGAAATACCGGATGCCAAAGTATGCACGCCTATCATCGGTAAATTCTCATCTGGAAAAAGTGCGCTGGTAAACACACTCCTTGGATATTCAAGGCGGATGTTCATGGAAGATATCCCCCCCAGAAACCGCAGTCCCAGCTGAGATTGTGTATAGCGATATGGGATCTGTCACTCTATATCATTAAAAATGGAGGACAGCAGGACATAGAGATTGAAGAGTATCGGGAAACTGAACTTGATGCCACACAGATCACCCTTATAAGGCTAGGATAAAAGAATACATTTAATAGATATATCATTTTTGTAAAATATCAGGAGGATGCTGTTTTAAAAATTCAGGAGTATCCCCAAACGAACTGACGAAATAATTCAAATAAATGCAGTTATAATAAACGATAACACAACATAACAGGAAAGGAAAAAGGTATAAAATATGAATCAAAAAGACATTTTTGCAAGTGTACAGATCATAGCCTTTAATCCTATCTTAAAAGAAACTATTGACATACGAACACAATACTTTATGTATCTCAGAAAATTGATCCGTATCGTAAGATGGGATAAAAGGAAATACACAAAAGCACAGATTGCGTTTTACAAAAATGCTTTATGTGATAAACAAAAAGTACCTGCATATAAAAAAGACATTTTTTTTGATCCTCACTTTTGCTGTCTACTGCCTCACGACCTGACACTAATGCTTGGATTTGACTCTAAAGTCGTTAAGTCAGGGAAGGTTAAAACAATGATCACCAAGATCATTTCTGACTTTGATCTATCATCTAAAGACGCGGCATTCTTTGCCTTGGAGTTTGAAGCTGCACTTGGCAGCTCATCGGCGTGGGAAGATGTACTTAGAAGTGATCTGACTAGGGGATTCAAACACTATCTGAAGCTGGTCCAAAAAAATATCAACTTTATCAAGTCACAACCTTACAATATTTTGATCACGGCAACCATGAGTGCTGGAAAATCAACACTCATAAATTCACTGGTGGGTAAAAACATCAGCCTTATGCAAAATATGGCTTGCACCAGTAAAATACACACCATTATTTCAAAACCTATCGAAGATGGTGTATCAAGTGAATATGACCATGATATTTCTCTGAACGCTTCAAAGGAAGAACTGTTAAGTGATAACAAGGACAATAAATCTTGCGAAATAACCGTTGGAACATTCTTTAATGGAGAACTTGGTGGTAAACGAATTATTTTGTTCGATTCTCCGGGAGTAAATTCAAGCGAAAATATAGAGCATACTGAAATCAGTCAACGTATGATCGAATCTCGAAGATACCACCTAATGGTTTATGTTCTCAACTCTACACAACTTGGCACTACTGATGATGAACATCATCTCGAAATTGTCCGACAGAGACTAGGTCGAACTAAGATAATCTTCGTCATGAACAAGGCTGACCAACTGATCTCAGAGGATGATAACTTTCTTGACACGATCGAAAGCCAAAGGAAGTTTCTCATATCCAAGGGATTCAAAAATCCACAGATCTGCCCCATTTCTTCTCGCGCAGCCTACTTGGTCAAGAAGAGTAAAATGGAAAAATTGAGCAGGATCGAACAAAGAGAAATGGAAAACTTTATGGACAAGTTTGAAAGGGAACGCTTGTCTGATTATTACGAAGATAATCTTGGCTGTCCACATATCTCAGCGAACAATGAAGTAGATGCACTGTTTATAAATTGCGGATTTGCATATTTTGAAAAAATAATAGCAAATCTATATAACGGAGGTAATACAAATGACACAAGTATATGTTAAGTACAATCCGTATCGACTTGAAACAACGATAAAAATAAATGGTAGAGATGTCTCCACTGACAGTATCCTCTACAAAGTCACAAAAGGAAAACGCCTTCAAGAATGGATCTCTAAGTTTCCTAAAATGCTCCGTGAGGAACTGAACACTATGGATTTCTCTTTGGAATATTGCGGTATGTCATTAGACTGGGATGATTTTGAGGATGCTTTTGAGCAGGCTCAGAAAGAAGGTCATGTCAAAATAGCTGAAATGAGATATATCGCTGGCAAAAGTGACGATGACATCAATGAAAAAATCGTCAAGATCTTCCAGGATCTGCAGGAGGGTCCTATTGACGATTTCCGAGATGCAAAACTGACCAAGGCATTTGAAAATATTAACGACTCCATTTTCCCGGTGAATGTGATCGCTACCATGAGTTCCGGTAAATCCACGCTCATCAACGCACTACTCGGCAGAAAACTCATGCCATCAAAAAATGAAGCATGTACAGCTATCATCACTGAGATCCTGGATATTGATGATCCTTCTTTTGCTGCAGTTGTATACGACGAAGATGATGTTATCATTGAGGAAGTGCCCCAGCTCACTTATGAGATCATGAACGAACTGAACGACAATGCAAATGTTCATCGTATCTCTACAGAAGGAGATATCCCTTTCCTAGACTCCAAGAGTACCGCACTTATGCTTGTGGATACTCCAGGTCCGAATAATGCACAGAACCAGGCTCATAAGAACACGACATACCGAGCGATCAACAGTGATTCTAACAACCTTATCCTGTATGTTCTGAACGGCACACAGTTGAGTACAAATGATGATGCTTCTCTACTCAACTATATAGCAGAACAGATAAAAAAAGGCGGCAAACAGGTCCGAGATAGATTCCTGTTTGTTATCAACAAGATGGATCAGTTCAATCCACAGGAAGAAAACATTGAAAAGGCTATCCTTTCCGCAAAACGATACCTTGCTTCCCATGGTATTGATGACCCACAGTTGTTCCCTTGTTCCGCATTTACAGCTCTTAATATCAAAACCGACCTTGCCGGTATTGACATTGACAATCTGACACGCACACAAGAACGTCAACTCCCACTCTCCGCAAGAGATACATTATTGATGATCGATAAGTTCCTGGAATTTGAGTCTATGCACCTTGAAAAATATTCCACACTTTCTCCGAGTGCACAGCAGGAACTGAATTATCGCTTGAGCCATGCGATCCAGACTGGTGATAGCAAGGAACAGGCACTGATCCATTCCGGTATCTATTCCATTGAAGCCGCGATCACTGCCTATGTTAAAAAATATGCTAAGACCAAAAAGATAAAGGATCTGGTCGAATCCTTCCAGGAAGTTCTCGAAAGCAACGAGGTTCTGGTCAAAGCAAAAACTCGTGTTGCAACAGATGAAAAAGCTGCAAAAGCTTGTGCGGAGCGAGCTGTTGCTGTCAGGCAGAAAATTGCTGATGGAAAGGAAGCCGAAGTGTTCAAGCAGAAAATCGTTGCTCTTGATCCTATGCCTATCATTAGCGAAAAAGCCGAGCAATTGAAACAAAATGCCACAACTAAATCCAATAAGATCTTCAGACCGTATGGTGAGACCCTGACCAGCCGTGACGAAGCCAAACGCCTTGTTAATCAATTCAGTACATTTGGTTCTGATGCGATGGCTGAGTTAACTTCTGAGTTGGAAAGTATTATCAATAGAGAGATCGTCAACACTGGGGAGCGTTTACTAATGGAATATCAAGAAAAACTCTCCAAGTTTGATGAATCTTCTGCCGATGAACATCTCGATTTCCAGACTGTCGATTTGATCAAAGGTGCATTGAATACCATGAGAGAAACCGCTGAAAGCTGGACATCTGATGACTTTGCAGCCGAGACCGTAGAGGATATTGGCGAGACCACTTACGAGGAAAGATCCTATTACGAAAAAGTTGGACAGGAAGAAGAAGAGATTGTTGTAGGCTCTCACGAGGAAAAAATAGGCACTCGAAAAGTAAAAGTCGGTTCTCACGAGGAAAAAGTAGGCACAAGACGCGTGAAAAAATCTGGTTTCTTCTCTGCGATCGCCAGAATTTTTGGTGGCGGTTATAAAGAGGAAGATGTGTTCGAAATGGTCGATGACTATGAGGATGAAGATGTTTATAAAACCGTCCTTGAATACAAGACCATCATGCGGGATGTATTTGAAGAAAAGACCGAGCGGATTGAAAAATTCAGTGTTTCTACTGCATTGATCCAGCAGGCACTCATTGCTAAGATGCGTCGTAACCTGGATGAAGGAACTGAAAGTGCGTTGGGATTTGCTGAAGAACAGGTTAGCGCAATGAAAGCTCAGTTCTCCCGTATTTTTACAGAACTGGATGAAATCATCGAAACCAAATACGTTGAGCTTGAAAAGTGTGCTACTGATGAAACCGAAAAAAGAGAGACTCTCCAGAGGAATCAAGATATTCTGAGTTGGATTGAAACCAATATGAACGAAATTAACACCATCCTTGATATGTAAAGAAAGAGTGAGGAAAAAATGAATACGGAAATTAAAAAGTATGCCGACTCTGGCGACATAAAATCCTTAAAGTACATCTTCGTTGACTCTCTTGATGTTGACCCTACTTTTGTACAATATGAGGAAGAATACAACTATTGCAAGTCTATTCCTGGACTGCTTGAATCTCATGTGGAACTGACTCCGTTCAAGGCGGATAAGACTGATTGGGATGAGAGATATTGGACAAGCTTAAAAATGGATCTAGTCAAGAACTTCTCTGATAGGAGAATGGCTCATATGCGTGAAGTAGCCCAAGTATTCCTTGCTGACAAGATCCAAAGGATCCTTACTGAGCGTGCTTCCCATGTATCCGTTCAGAAAACATCTATCACAGAGGTTAGACCCGTTTCTGCAGCAGTAGGAAAATCTGCCCATGCAACTCCTAAAGTAACTGAGTTTGTTAAACCAACATCTACTTCTAAAGCAACAGAGCAGAATCGTCAAATAGAAGAAGCAAAGCGTAAACTTGAAGCCGAAAATAAGGCTCTTGCGGATCGCACAGCACGTGAAAATAAAGAACAAACAGCCAAGTCTGATCAGCAACACTTTGGGAAAAAACAGACGGCATCCCAGAATGGAAGTGGATACCCAAAAAAAGCGATCGGGATTGCCCTAGCGGCGGTTGCAGTGGCAGTCATACTAATCCTGCTCCTGAAATAACGCAATCCCTCAAACCCGGGAATAAAACACCCGGCACGTCGCAGAATAGTCCTCAAAACAACTCAAAAAAATATACCCAGGCAAGTGGAAATTTATATGGACAAAAACTGGAAAAGGGGACTACTATCTACCCAATCTTCTCAACTCAGAGCGATACTTATAGTGTTTCATCTGAGTTTGAAAACCTGTACAGACATAGATTTGACCAGGACATTCTCAAAGAAACCAAACTCCATGTTTTTGAGCGTGTGAAGAAGCCCTTTTTTTTCAAAAAAACACTCCACACAAAAAAGCATCAAAAGATAGAAGGAACTCCAAAACCATTTCGCAATACACAGTATACTATTCATAAAATAATTGATGACACACGTACTTATGGATATATGCTTTGTGCTGAAAAGATTTCTGGAGATAGACAAGCGGGTGTACCTGAAAAGATGTATTTTGCTTATAAAAAACAAAAGAAGGTGAATGATAAAATTGGCAAAATGGAAAAATGAGCCCCAACAACCCGAAGCAATACCGATACAGACAGAAATGCAAGAAATGGTTGAACCAGACAGACCTGCTGCTGTTTATGCAGAGTCCCCAAGAGACTTCAATTTCATCACTCTGCAAAACAATCTGCAAAACTGCCTTTCCATTGTTGATAACGAAGTAATGAAAAATTATATCTCTACACTTCAAAATTGTGCTGTTGTTCCGGTAGATGATGCAACTATTTTCGCCCTTGAACAAATTCAATTCTTCCGTATTTCAGAATTGGTATATCAGGAAGATGAATTTTCTGTTCATAAACTGGCTACTATTTTCAATGCCCTTTCAAACAAACCTTGTACACTGGTGCTGATGATCCAAAGCGACGGCCAGACGAATGATTTCTATCTCGGAGTCCGTTCCAGAGATAGCCGATTCTCTAGCGGTACAATGCGTCAGCTGCTTGAACAAAGTCTTTTGGGATTGTTCCCTGGCAGCAATACTGACAATCACTTTAATGAGGATATGAGGGCAGATCTTAACAAGCTGGACATAGAAGCCATTTCAAGTGTTACCTGTATTGCAGACTATAAACAAGATAAAGACTCCTTTGAGAACAAGAACTTTATCCAGGGACTTGAAAAGTTCATTTACAGTATGCAAGGCAAGGCGTTTACCTCTATCTGTATTGCAAACAATCTCGAACACCATGATCTGGTGAACACAAGAAAGGAATATGAGCGTATCTACACACTCATGTCCCCTTTCGCAAATATGCAGTATAACTACGCCTTAAACCAAAGCTCCAGTACTTCTGACAGCGATACCCAGGGGAAATCCAACACAGATTCCACCGGGACCACAAAAAGCACAAGTATCAACCTCAACGAATCTACTGCAAAGACTTACGGAACAAACTCAGCCTATACAACAACAGACACAGAAGGAAATAGCTCATCTATTGGACTTGGAAAGAGCCATACTACTGGAACAACAGAAGGTGTTTCTGATTCTGAGACCACAACAAAAACTGTTGGCATACACGTTGGCGGCGGTGTCAAAGTTGCAGGTAAAGGCGTAAATGTAGGTGCCACATCGAGTGTTTCCCGTGGGAAAACACACGGAACTTCTCATACTGATTCTATCTCTGATTCTATCTCACAGAATTTGATCTTCGGGATCAATTCATCCAAATCGATCGGAGATACTGTTGGTAAAAATGAAAGTTCCACCAAAACCCACTCTATTGGTTCTGGAACACAGTACAGCGAAAATGAAAACCATAGCATATCAACTAATTATGCACATACTAAAGCCCTTACTGACACTTTTGGTAGTTCCCAGGCTGTTACCCTCAATGTGCAAAACAAATCTTTAATAAACACACTGGAACGTCTTGAAAAACAACTTGACCGACTTGATGAATGTGAAAGCATTGGTATGTGGGATTTTGCAGCATATTTCCTTGGTGAAAGTGCAGCTGAAGCGGAAACAGCTGCTAGTATGTATCGTTCCCTCATCTCTGGTGATCAAAGCGGTCTGGAAATTGCCGCAATCAATACCTGGACAGATGAAGAACGAGTTAAAGAGATTTCCAAGTATGTTGTAAATTTCATGCACCCTGTCTTCCTCTACGAATTTGGGGATAACAGTGTTAAGCGACAAACTTTTGTAGATGCGACCGCACTGGCAAGTACAAACGAACTTGCCATCCAGCTCGGGTTGCCAAGGAAGTCTGTAAAAGGACTTCCGGTTATTGAACACGCTCTATTTGCTCAGGAAGTACTGTCCAACAACCTTGCAGAAGACGAGGAGCGTAACATCGGAATAGGTGTTGTCAGCCACTTTGGAAAAGAAACTAACACCAAAGTGGAGCTGGATCTGGAAAGCCTTTCTATGCATACCTTTATTACAGGTTCAACCGGTTCGGGCAAGAGCAATACCATTTACCAGCTCCTTTCCGAACTCCTTAAAAACCAGGTTCGTTTCTTAGTCATCGAACCAGCTAAAGGTGAATACAAAAATGTATTTGGTGGACGAAGTGATGTTTCTGTGTATGGGACTAATCCGCTACTTACAGAACTTCTAAGGATCAACCCATTTAGTTTCCCAAAAGAGATCCATATCTACGAACATCTAGACAGGCTCGTTGAGATATTTAACGTATGTT
Organism: Oscillospiraceae bacterium; assembly: GCA_022792945.1. Lineage (GTDB taxonomy): Bacteria > Bacillota > Clostridia > Oscillospirales > Oscillospiraceae > Avoscillospira_A. Next base: position 27,021 of record JAAWBZ010000167.1, read on the forward strand.
GGCCTATGTACGCAGCTATGCCCGCCATTTTAAAGGACGCGATCGAGCGTTCCTATATCAAAGCTGGATGGGACTTACGCAGATCAAAAAATAAATACAATGATCGGCTGTTCCCGAATTTCATTGATGTCCTCCAGCAGATTGATGAAGTGATGGATATGTCTCAGTATTCAAGTGACAACAAAGGCGACTATAAAGGAGCTTTAAGTACCCGACTCCGTTCTCTGACCAATGGGATCAACGGGCTTGTTTTCACTACCGATGAGATCCTCTCAGAAGAATTATTTGATAAAAATGTCATCATAGATCTGAGTCGAGTCGGTTCTTCTGAAACAAAATCTCTAATAATGGGATTACTGGTCATGAAGCTCCAAGAACACAGAATTGCATCTTGTTTTGATATGAACGCAACCCTTAACCATGTCACAGTTCTTGAAGAAGCCCATAATCTCCTCAAGAGGACATCTACCGAACAATCTGCTGAAGGATCTAACTTATTAGGCAAATCTGTTGAGATGCTCACAAACGCGATCGCAGAAATGAGAACTTATGGAGAAGGCTTTATCATTGCAGATCAGGCTCCTGGTCTGCTGGATATGGCGGTCATTCGTAATACAAACACAAAAATCATCATGCGCCTGCCGGAATATTCTGACCGTGAACTTGTCGGCCGCGCTATTGGATTGAAAGACGAACAGATTGTTGAACTCTCCAAACTTAATAAGGGGGTTGCTGCCATTTATCAAAACGACTGGATGGAATCTGTTTTGTGTAAGGTCAATAAGTATCCCAGTGATGCCCCAGAATTTAAGTTTGAAACTAAAGAAATATTAGGATACCGTGACGTCAAAGGAGAGATCATCAGTCGTCTGATCACAAAAGATTTAACACACTTGATCGATACCGTTGACGAGGAACTCATTGTTTCAAACATTCCTGTTGCAGCAAAATGCAGACTGTTTGACTACGCATCGGCACCAAGTTCCCAAAAATTTGGATTGGCCGCCGCGATCGCTTATGAGTTATTCTCTGCTGAAACAGTATTTTCAGCACTGGCAAAAACCAAATATGATCTTGATCAACAGAAACGCTTTATCATCGAACATCTTACTCCATCTATCGAGCCGCTTCCAGAACAATATAGCCAGATCATTCTGTACTTGGTCACATACTGGAATGCTCACATTACAGAAAGTGCTATGACAAAGGATCTACTCAATAATTTGGTCAATATGGAACGAAAGGAGGGCATGATAAAATGAGCGGTAGTTTTCAAAGATCATTTCGGCCCGATGATATAAAAATGCCAGAGATCAAAGAACACATAGAGCAGAGAGACCACCCCTCTGTTCCAACAATGGATGACTTTAAAAAAAAATTAGAGGATATTTTCAAAGTAGAAACGCCAGACAGTGCATCTATGAAAGAACATATGCAGGAAGAAAGCGATCCTCGGTCTGTGACACTTGATGATGGTACTGTTGTGATACTTCCTGATACAAAGACCTATGAAAATATGACAAAAACAGATGATAACGGTACTATCTATTTGAAAGACGGAAAACTTAAACCTAATACAACCTATGAATTGAATGACAATACCTATACAACCGATGACCAAGGTAGGATCATTCATTGCGAAGCACATCCTGAAAAAAGTCCAGAGAATCCAAGAGATATAAATGCTCAGATCCATGCAGGCGGCGAAGATCGTCGTCCATCAGATCAGGGTGGTCATATCATAGGTCGTGACCTTAGCGGCGACGGTGGCTCTGGCAATTTGGTCGCAATGGATGCCAGGATCAACCAAAGTGACTACAAGAGAATGGAAAACGATATTAAGGCATCTTTAGATGAAGGCAAGGATGTGACCGTAACTATCGATATAAGTTACTCTGGCGACTCCAAACGCCCAGACATTATCACCGTAACTGTCATTACCGATGGAGTGAAAACCGTCTACAAGTTTGATAATAACCTTGATGGAGGTTTGAAGGATGAGATTCCTGAGAACGGAAAAAAGGCTGTTCAAGAAGAACTCAACGACACAAATGGTGAGATCCTCTCTATTAAAAAGGACTATGACGAAAATGGTGAACTTATCCAAACGACCGTAAACATTACTTATACTGACGAAAACGGTACAAACCATCGAACTAAAGTGTACATCGATGCAGAATAGAAGGTGAGAAAATGACAGGATCAGAAAAATATATTATCAACCAGCTGAAACAGCTTGTACCAAATGCTGATGTGTTTGAAGTTCGTGCCAATATTGGTGATAAAAATTGTTCTATTGAGTTTTTCGCAACTATTGAGGGCATAAAACACCAGTGTTTCGATATGATCGACAATGGTATGATCAAAGAAAAAAATTTTGATGTGATGGCAAAACAGATCGCCAAACATATAAGAGCTTGTCCTGAATTTCACCCAGGAAAAATCAACAAATTCTCTTTTGTGACAAAAATATAAAAAACAGATACGGTCTACACTCCAACTGGAACATGGATCTTTCATAGACGATATATAATGCATACCTATACAAGACTGGAACAGATCTGTATGTTAACAACAGGTTCGCTCCAGTCTTATTCCGATCCATCGTCATTATGCCTACTTTAATACGCTGAAAGATCGGGTACTAGGGGAGCAGAGCATCCAAAAAGGTGCGATCAGTATCATCCTAATGTTTCGGTATTTGGTTGTGCTGATATCCAAAGTGATCATACGATTTCAGATCGTTTGTCATTTCCATTCCCGCAATGTTGTAAAAAATTTTGGTTCTTTATCAAATCAATCAGATCAGCACAATATCTTTAGACGAAATTGATCAATTTACATTTACTGTACATCTGCCTCTTGATCGCTTTTATTTTATTATTATATCCTTTTGTAGGATTTTTTTACTATATTTTATCGTATTTTTAATGGCTTCCATATCTGAACATAGCGATCTTAAGAAACTGTAAATTTCCGCAATGATCGAAATAAGTGGTGATGAATATGAGATCCGTTGTTTCTTATCATTTAACAGCGGTGAATACAATAGTATCGACATACCATTAGAGTCTTTTCAAAAAGAAACCCACGGAAAAATGATCCCGATCGCAAAAGATTCCGGTGACAATTATTACTGTATCCATGTTGAGACCAACAAGATCTATTATTGGGATAAAGACGAATATCTTTATTATAACCTTGCCGATTCTCTCGAAACATTTTTACAATATCTCCACTGATAAAGTGTAAAAAATCAAGACCTCAATTATATATCATAACAATGAGACTACACCCTACCAGGCAGGATCCATCCACGGACCCTGCCTGATCTTTTATCCAACGAAAAGGAGGTCGAGATTTGTTTTTAAAAAAAGACAAGAAAAGAAAAACCAAAGAGACCCACAGGGTACCAACACCCCACAACAGGATCCTCAGCACAGCACATCTTCCTGACAAAGATAGATCTGATACAAAAGGAAGATACACAAAAACTCCCCAATGCCATATCTTAAGGGATACAAAAGCCGGGACAAGCACAGATCCCGACTCCCTTGGTATCCCGCACGGGATGGACATGGATGAGGCTATAAGACTGCTATCTGGCAGATACTACCTCTACCATGCATACGACGATCGTACCAGGGCCTATCTGATGGTCTTTTGGCCAAAACCAGGAGGAACGGTCAGCGGATATATCGCATTTGATCGATGTCAGAAGGTCAGCTCCATACATATCCAGACAGGCCATGGAGTGGAGAGCATGTTCCCTCCGACATGGGTATTTATGCTGCCAGCGAGCCTCTACCGCAGGCTGACCAAAAAAGATGTATGTCATCTGGATCCATGGGAGTTAGGGATAGCACTGGAAGAGATCTATGCCCGGAGGGGGATGCGATCCCTGGAGGATCATACGCATGCATATTTCATACAGCAATCCTGGTATGAAGGCGTGATCGATGAAGATAAGTTCACTGATGATATGCTGTCGGATATAGAGCGATATAATGCGGAGTTCCTGAGAAAAGAGACCGCACTCTGGTATATAAGACATAAGAACTCATCTGCATATCGTGATAGGGATCCCATGATACACAAGAACATAGATCCTCCACCGACCTGCAGCTATCCAATAAAAGGATAGATCATAGACATCTGAAAAAGAGTCTTCTCCTGTTTATCTGACTCATCCAGGAAAGGGCGGTATATCCATACAGCCAGAGACACCTGCTAAGGGGTATATTTATATAAAGAAGTTGATAGGAGTTGTAAGGAAAGCCAAGGGAGATAGGGATAATGACAGGCAGCCTATAAAGATGTAAAAACCAGATACTTTATTTATATATTATAATAGTGCAACTATACCTACCAGGCAGGATCCGTTTTTGGACCCTGCCTTATCTCATCATATAGGAAGGAGGCCATGTCCAATGGGAAAACTGATCTTAGCACTCTTAGGAGTAGCGGTCGCAGTAGCAGAAGAGATATTCGATGAAGAGTAGGATCCAAAAACAGTAGAGGATGTATAAAGGGGTACGTAGAGCAGTATCTAAAGAGACTGCCCTACGGCCCTTTTTATATCTTTAAAAACAGAACTTCAGATAAGAAAACTAAAAGATCGAGGAGGTATCTACATTATGGCAGCAAACGTTGAGAGTATGTTCTACACAAGGACGGCACCATGGCATGGACTGGGCACAAAAGTGATCGAGGCACCGGATTCAAAAAACGCTCTAGCCCTAGCAGGATTGGATTGGAACGTTGTACAGGAACCCATCTATACAGGCATAGGAGAATCTGTTGAAGGGTACAAGGCGAACATAAGGGATACAGACCGGAAGGTATTGGGTGTCGTCACAGACAGATACAAGGTCGTCCAGAACCATGAAGCCTTTGCGTTCACAGACAGTCTTTTAAGAGAAGGCGTCCGCTATGAGACAGCTGGGAGTCTGCAGGGCGGGAAAAGGATATGGCTGTTAGCCCATATGCCCCATGAATATATGATATCTGGTGAGAGGTTCAGCCCCTATCTCCTATTTTCCAGCACCCATGACGGTTCCGGTGCAGTCAAAGTAGCCCTGACACCCATCCGTGTGGTCTGCCAGAACACCCTGAACCTCGCACTCTCCACAGCAAAACGTTCCTGGTCCATGATGCACACCGGGAACATCCAGGGGAAGATAAGAGGAGCAAGAGAAACATTACTGATGGCAGAAGATTACATGGACAACCTCAGCCAGGAATTTGAATCGTTACGGAAAAAGAAGCTCTCGGATAAGGAAGTGACAGACTATATCGAGGTACTCCTCCCCACAGAAGACGGTTCCACCCCACAGCAGGTAAAGAACATGAAGCGTCTACAGGAGGATATGGCACATCGTTACTTCGATGCACCTGACTTACAGGATGTGGGGGAGAATGCCTACAGGTTCATCAATGCTGTATCAGATTTTGCCACACATTCCAAACCCTTACGCAAGACAGCAAACTACAGGGAGAACTTATTTTCAAAGACTGTTGACGGAAACCCATTGATCGATAGAGCGTATCAGATGATGTGTGCAGTATAAGATCCATACGTGAAAAGAAAGGATAAGGACAATGAAGAGATTAGTATCAACCCTAAACCTCAGCCATGAAGAATGGCTGAGATACAGGAAACGCGGTATCGGCGGCTCCGATGCAGGGGCCATATGTGGATTGAACCCCTATGTGACAGCTATGCAAGTATACCACGATAAGACTTCGGATACAGCAGATGATACGGATAATGAAGCGATGCGGCAAGGACGTGACCTAGAAGAGTATGTGTCGCAGCGTTTCATGGAAGCCACCGGTAAAAAGGTCAGGAGAGCGAACGCCATCTTTTATAATGAAGATAACCCATTCATGTTAGCCAATGTAGACCGTCTCTTAGTCGGAGAAGATGCAGGACTGGAATGCAAGACCGCTAGTCCATACATGGCAGATAAGTGGAAGGATGGGGAGATACCCATGCATTACCAGATCCAATGCCATCACTATATGGCTGTCTGCGATACAAGAGCCTGGTACATAGCCGTCCTGATATACGGAAAAGAGTTCAAGTTCCACAAGATAGAACGTGATGAGGATATCATCACTGACCTGATACAGATAGAAAAGGACTTCTGGGAAAACAACGTATTGGGCCACACACTCCCAGCCCCAGACGGTTCCAAAGCAGCAGATACGGTGATATCCAACTATTTTAAGGAGACTAAGCCAGTATCCATCCTCCTGCCACCTTCATTCGATGGGATGCTGGAACACCGCCAAGACCTTGTCTCTGCCATTGACGAGATGAAAAAAGAGAAAAAACAGATCGAACAGGAACTGAAACTATACATGGGTAAGGCTGAAACAGCAGAGAATGACCAGTTCAAGGTATCCTGGAAGCCAGTGGACAGCAGCCGGGTGGATGGGAACAAGCTAAAAGAAGAGCAGCCCGAAATATACGCTAAGTACCAGAAGACCATACACAGCCGGAGGTTCACCATAAATGCAGCATAGACAACATCATCACGCTGGAAAAGAAATAGAGGGAGGCAAATACCGGCCTCCCTCCTTCTGTCTTAAAAGCTACATGGGGACACATAGCCACCCAGACTTTATCATGCTCATCCAGGAGGAGGTTGGACGATGCAGCATACAACAGATATAAAAGAAAAGCTCGCTGAAAGAGCAGGACGCCAGAAAGAAGTACCTGTCCAGACACTCCCCAGAGATACAGGACAACAGAAAGAAGAAGCTATCCGCCTATTACGAGCAGATGAGATAGAATGCAGGATATCTACCATCAATGTATATGGCCTACGGCTCTTACTATATAAAGACGCAAGGGTAGACCAGAAGATATTAGACGAGATGTTCACACCCTTCGGATGGCAGAGGACACACCAGGAGATAGATGGGAAGCTCTATTGTACTGTATCCGTTTGGGATGATACCAGGAAACAATGGATCAGCAAACAGGATGTAGGCACAGCCAGCTATTCCGATAAAGAGAAAGGACAAGCATCAGATTCATTCAAGAGAGCCTGTTTCAACTGGGGTATCGGAAGGGAACTCTATACTGCACCGGACATATGGGTCCCTGCAGCACATATCCATATCAGAGAGCACAAAGATAAAAAAAGACATTACACCACAACAGACCGCTTCTCCGTACATTCTATCTCCTATAATGAACGGAGGGAAGTATCTGCACTCACAGTAATAGACCAGGATGGGAGGATAGTATTCCAGATGGGGGATGGACCGAAGGCATCACAACCTGAGGACACAGATCCCTATCTGGTACTCCTGCATCAAGAACTGGAACGCACAGGTATACCGTTGAAATCAGTACTGGAGCGTTACGGCATACAGGATATAAGCCAGATGACACCAGACACATACAACAAGGCATTAAACGGATTGATGAAGACAAAGACAAAAGGAGCGGCATGAACACAGCTACAAAAAACAGAGAGGTGATAAACATGGAGCATGATATGATAGATACAAATACACACATAGATACCTTTGAGAGATCCGGGAGTATCACAGACTTAGGATGGGGCAAGCTAAAAAACCACATATTCCCATGCCTTACATCTCCAAACGGAATTTTCCAGGCAAAAAAAGAACTTGTCCACAGGAATTTCCTTGACTTGCACGTCCATTACTATATACGTACAGAGAATGAGGAAGGGAGAAGGCTGCGTATCATCTGGATCGACCAGACACTCTTGGCAGAATGGGATATCGACTTGCAGACATTGGAGACACAAGCGATAAAGAACCTGATCAAAGACCGATATACCATCCAGTCTATCCCTGATATCCTCCACAATGTCCTTGCTGGAGCCACCGTACCAGATAACCCCATAGACTGCGCCCTATATGTACTGACAAACCAGGGAGCTTTCTTCGGTGCGGCGGGTATCCTGGATAAAGGGATAGTCGCCGCATTTGCAGATAAGACCGGACATGACCTGTTCATCCTCCCATCAAGCAAACATGAAATCCTGCTCTGTCCTGACCTCGGGTATGTGACAGCAGAAGAACTGGATGAGATAGTAAAAGAGATCAACAGCAGCGCAGTAGAACCATGTGACAGGTTATCAGACCATGTGTACTATTATGACCGGGAAATGGATGAGATCCGGATAAGAAAATAGAGGAGGATGATATGGGAGAAAAAGATCCAAGACTTTTGGTAAATGATAAACTTGGGATTGTTATCGCATTATTAAAAACAGCCAACATGGCGGTCGGGAACATTGAGTATTTTGGAGATGATGGACAGGGAATAGCCATCACTTTAGATATAGCCAGTACAAAACTCAATGAATGTCAGGAACTGTTAGGTTCTTTAAATGAAATAGTAGCATCAAATGACAGCATCCTTTCATGATGATATGGATTAGCGACTTTTATATATTACACAGAACAATAGTAACATACGGAGGCTTTCTTTGGAAGGAAGCCTCCGCTCATTTTGATCATTTACAGACGGATGAGATACTATCAAACTCAACTCAAACAGTACAGATAAAGCATAAAGTGTCCCAATCCAAAAATTTTTCCGATTTTATGAGTTAAAATAGGGGCTAGATCCCATATGTAGATATAAAAAATTTTTAAATAGGACACTTTCGCTATCCATCATCGTATTGAAGAAACACAATCCTTATGATATGATAAAAATAAAAGGATGGTGTGAATGGAAAGATATTGTATTGGAGATATCTGTCAGATAGAAGATTTCCAAAAAGTAGACCTAGAAGAAACTTTTTGTATAGATCACAAAAGTATCGTCAATAAAATGATCAAAAAAAGCCAACAAAATGGAGAAAACATATTATCAAAAGCTGAACAAATGTTCGCAATGCATCGTGGACTTCTGGGACAATATTCACCTTTTTATGATGAATCGAGCTTTTCTACAATAGAGGACCCTGATGATAGAAAATATGCCATTCAAAAGAACAAAGAATTGAGAAGGGCTGAGAATTTTGAATTGATCAATACATTGGATGATATTGAGCAAATCCCTTTCTATGAATATGATATTTCAAAAGATGTATATTTGACGCTTGTAGCGATGAAAAGGCATAAAGACCGGCTTTTCTTTAAAAAAGAACGAAAAAAAAGGGGTGAAAGTTATCCCGGAGAGGATATTGATGAAAAAATGGCGCAGACTATCAAAAATCTGAAAAAGTCTCATGTTACATATGAGAATACGATTTTTGATATGGAAGAAATAAGCTCAACGGATAAAAAGACAGAAGTAAGCGCTTTAGGTCTTAATGTCAAAAGAATATGGTTATATGATGCGGATTTTCGCTTGATCTTTTCTGATGTTAATCCAAAATCTCCAAAATATTCGATAGTAAATATCATAGAACGTCTAATCAACGGAAGTGAAAATGGCTTAATATATAATGCCGACGACCACATGATTTTTGAAAAACTCTTAGGCATAGATCTGTGTATATACATCTCTCATAATATCCTAAGCAAAATGGAAGATCCAGACCCCTGCATTTTAGAACCTTTGGTGAACGTATTGATGGAGTATAACGGAACATCCATCCAATGTTCATTGCTTCGGTATCTTAGTCGTGATCTGAACATGAAAAAAACACATGGATCAGGATTCAATGAAAAAGATCGGATCAAAACATACATTGAGATTTTACAAGAAAAACTTATACCATTTAAAAACAAATATCAAAAGACTATCAACACATATATACAGATAGCTAAAAATAAATATACATACGAAACAACAAGAGAAGGATTTGAGAATAGATTTTCTAAAATGTTGATTGAAATGAATTACCATCCAAATGAGAAAGAAAGGATAAAGGATCTACTAAAAAAAGCAGAAGATACAACTGAGAGAGTAAATATATTGTACAGAGATATATTTGCAAGAAAAATCCAACAATATACATGTCTAGATTCTGCAGAAACGTTGAAAGTGATCCAAAGGAAAATCATCTTAAATAACCAAAAAAAATACAACCATAAATAAAAAGGGTGTCGGATGTATCCGACATCTTTTTATTTATAGAAAATTACGACTTTCTGAAGCGAAAAAAGAACATAAGTTCATGGAACATATGTTAATCAAACTCCTGTATGGGAACGACGACAAGACGACACGATTTAGACGCTATAAAAATCTTCCATTCTGAGAGGATAGAGGAGTTGGAGTATCGAAGACACACTTTTTCAAGGGTACAAAAATCATAGGCAAATCATCTCTACCCTTTTATTCCGGGTCAAAAATATTTAAAATAATCCCATCAGTCGACTGAAAAGATCAAATAAAAAACCGGAGGTAATATGATGGAGAAACCAATTTACAAGGGCGGCTATGAGCAAGCGGGATTATATCAAAACCAACAGATACTAAATCAGGTAGGGGCGATCAATCTCAACGTACAGCAAAATACTATGACGCTGCAAAAATATACTGAGACCATAGAAAAGAAAATCCAGACCCTTGAAAAAACAAGCGTCGCAGTCTTGATAGTGTTTTCATTGCTACGCAAAATAATGGAGCGATTTTTTTAGTGTCTGCGTACGATAATGGTGATATCGAAGGCGAACTCCTCACCTCAAGTGTCGTGGGAAATTGGGAGATATATCGTTTAAAATTCACAAAAACTGAACAAAAAAATGCAAAATTTGCTATCCTTTTCCCGCTTAATAATATATACGTGATCGGGGACATAAACAAAAATTCAAAGAACGGATTGTTCGATTATTTCGTAAAAGCACGGATCGTTTTTAATCCGCAAATCGATGATAAAAAGATCAAGAATGCATTATACACAACTTTTGCCCCGCTCATCGAAAATTGTGAGAATACAATGGAGATACCCGAGTTAGCGGGATGGTTTCAACATAAATTTATCCACTCAGCAAATTTCCCATTCGCGCAGAGAAATGGGGTACCGAACCTTCCTGTATTGGATAAAAAATTTCCAGATCTTCCAAGTGACAGATCTTTTTCAGCTGGATATTTTAATCTAATCCGTAAGATCAATCGCTGGCAGGATCGTATCATATTGATGGAGCTACCCCTCATCGGAATGCTTGCAAGCTTACTTGCACGAGAGGGTTTGAAGATCCCATTTTTTATCAACTTTGTGTTCTGCGAGGATTTTACGTATGATATCTTACCTCGATTGGTGCAGATCTTTAACCGTGATACCGTTCAGATAATACGAGCAGATGCAAATGAGAAATGTCTAAATAAGGAATTGTCGCAGATAAATGACGAAATCCTGATTTTCGACGCATTCAAACACGACCAAGGGGCATACCGGGGTAGAAAAATTGAAAATAATCTACGTAAGATCATAAACAAAATTATAGATAACACAAGCGCATATGGAATACCGAGGAATATCCATACAATGTTGATGGTCATAAGTGACCATGCCATTTATGGAAGAAAATCCTTAAATATTTTCGTAAAAAAAACTTTTTTACATGATACAGATGATGTTGAGGATCTATTTCGAAATCGAGTAATTGAAGAGTATATTGGAAGATTTATCATTTATGTTCAAGATCATTTCGAAACAGTCGTGGATATTATAAAAAAACATAAAAAAAATATATCTGATCCGAGAGTGACAATTTTAGAGATTGGATTTGAAATTTTACAGATATTTTGTAGTTCCGAAGGCTACAATGTGGTCGCTGAGGGAACACTGCCTCCAAAAATAGATTTTCTCACGTTTTTTGATGAGTTGCTCAATCTTGATGATGCGACAGAACTTTTCATTGGCATTGTCCGAAAACAAATATCAAATTTTTTGATATACGAAAAAAACGATCCAAGGGAAAAAAATGTCTATGCATGTTTTTTCAACGATGAGTATCTCTGGATCCCTCCGATAACCTTAGACATTATGCTACAAAATAGTGGATCCCCTTTACATAAATCCGCGATTTTATCTGAATTAAAAATAACAGGTGATCTAAAAGCCGACACAGAAGGTCTTACACGAAAGCTGCAAATAAACGGAAAACGCCAGGAATTTTATCAATTCAAACGGGAATTTTTTAATGTGATCGGAATGGCAGATATTACAAATTTGGGAAGGGAAGAAATATAAAATGCTAAAAGATCGGGAAGGAAACACGATAAATCTATCAGAAGATCCAAATGGTCATTTGCTCGTCTTAGGTCGCTCCGGTGCAGGAAAAACCTATTTTTCCTGCCGCAAAATTGAAACCGAAATGGAAAAAAGAAAGAAAATTTATGTCTTCGATTATTCCAGCAGCTATTCATTGAATGAACTGAAAAAAAATAAATTTAAGTACATGGATAACACAAAAATTTCAAATCCACTAAACGAACCTCTTAACTGGATCTTTTCAGGAAATGATATAAAAAAGCTCTTATCCGATGCACTATTACGGGGATTAAGGATCCGCAGTTATTATCAAAAAAAATCGCTATCAAAAGCAATAGCTATGGTATTTTCCAAGGACGACTGTTTCTCTATCCCCCGATTGATCGAACAATTGACCGATCTGCACTATTTGGAAGAGGATATAGAAAGTCAAAAAAATGCCCTCCATTTACTCAATCGATTAGATCCATATAGTGAAATAAAAGAGATCATGATCTCTTCAAAAAAGCAAGAGGAAAACGGAGAAAACTTACATATTATCCAACTATCTGATTATCCAGAAATCCAAAGAACATTTCTGACGGAATTCCTCGCAGAGTTGTTTTGGGCAGAGGTACGATACGGTGAAAAAAGATCGGATATCGTATTATTTGACGAGTTTCAAAATATGAATATCAGACGCGGGAATGCATTGTCATCACTGCTCCGTGAAGGGAGAAAATTTGGTATATCAGTTTATTTATATACCCAATTTATGGGGAATTATGATAAAGAAGCTGTAGATACGTTGACACAAGTGGGTAATCTGATCTTTTTCAAACCGACAGAAAATGAGATGGATCTCACCTCAAAATTGATCAATCCGAACCATCCTAAAAATTGGAAGAGTATCTTGAACAGGTTACGGACTGGGGAGGCGATCATCAAAGGAACCTACACTTTAAACAACAATAAAAAAGAAATTTGCACACCAATCTTATGCAAAGTACAGGAGGTAAAAAATATATGAAACACGAGGTCCCCATCTGGCAAAAAGCATTTTTGACTCTAGAAGAAGCAGCGGCATATACGGGAATAGGGATGCAAAAATTACGGGATCTGAGTTCCGATGACCACTGCGACTTTGTGCTCTGGAATGGCGCAAAACGAATGTTTAAACGTAAAAAATTAGTTGATTTTCTTGATAAGTCTTTTTCAATTTAAAAAAATCACGGGGCTATGTAAGATCACATGGCCCTGATGATCATTTGATCGGAGGATAAAAATGGCAAAACAAGGTAACAAAAGGTTTGACAAAAAGCATCGTTTATTAAGGACTGGAGAAGTACAACGTCCGGATGGGTATTATACCTACCGCTGGACAACCCGCGATGGGAAAAGGCACAGCGTCACTGCCAGTACATTAGAAGAACTAAGAGAAAAAGAGGATGAAATCATAAGGGATAAATGTGATGGCATACGGGTGGATGCAAAAAATGTAACGTTAAACGACATGTTCGAACTATGGAGTACCATAAAGCGCGGTTTAAAAGACAATACTTTCCAAAACTACCGCTACCTGTACAATATGTTTGTGCGGCTTGATATAGGCCGTATCCGTATCCAAACACTGAAAAGATCGGACATGAAACGCTACTACAATATGCTCGTGGAAGAACGTGGTCTGCGAGTATCAACCGTAGAAAGCATACATACCGTACTGCACCAGGTATTGACAGTTGCCGTGGAAGATGGATACATGCGTACAAACGTATCTGATAATGTTTTAAAAGAGTTAAAACAGACCCATAATATAGATGCAAACCACCGTAGAGCACTGACCGTACCGGAACAGGATCTATTCTTAAATTATTTAAGACCGGAGAACAACAGATACCACCATTGGTATCCTGTCTTCGCTGTCATAATCGGGACCGGGATGCGTGTAGGGGCGATCACTGGACTGCGTTGGTGTGATATCGACCTGGAAAAAGATATCATCGATGTCAACCATACCCTTGTCTATTACGACCACGCCCAAGAAGGATGCTATTTTAATATCCATGCCCCCAAAACGGAAGCTGGAAAACGGAAGATCCCCATGCTGGACTACGTGAAAGAGGCTTTTTTGATGGAAAAACAGCTCCAAGAATACAGAGGGACACACTGCAAAGTAACTATCGATGGGTATACTGACTTCATCTTTGTGAACCGTTTCGGCTCAGTCCAGCATCAGGGAACGTTAAACCGCGCTCTCCGCCGGATCACCCGTGACTGCAACGATGATCAGCTCAATAAAGGCATTGCTGACCCTGTACTTTTACCAAGGTTCAGCTGTCATTCCTTACGCCATACATTTACGACCCGGCTGGTAGAACAGGGTATAAACATTAAAGTTGTACAGGATGTCTTGGGACATAAAGATGTGGGGACTACCCTCAATATATATACGGATGTGACAAAAGAACTAAAACAATCTGAATTTGAAAAACTGCAGGATCTGATGAAGAAAAACGATGATAAAAAGTGATGAGTGACACCCTGACAGAAGATAACAACCGAGCAGATCTGTGGTCAAAAAAAGATGTGGAGATAGGCACATACCTAATAATAGGTACTGACAGACAAGCCATCGCAGAAAACTACCAGACTGACACCTATCTTTCATTGTAACGCTACAGACAGTGTACATGACCATGAAAATAACGCGGACCGGATGGTAAAACGCCAATGCACTACAGTAGCCGATATATTTTCTCATGCAATTACGTACTATATTTAGGACAATTGACCAGATCCCATTATTTCGGATATGATCACGGGCAGATGATCTGCGGATAGAACAGGAGGCTCTATACTCCTGTTCTATCTATATAAATCTTTATTTTTTATGGAAATTTTTTGAAAAGGTGATATAATTGAGGAAGCAACAAGAGCCAGAAAATATATATTGTGTTCCCAGTTCCTGGCTTGTCAGGATCAGGACATAAAAGAAAGGAACTAGTAAAATGAACAGCAATGTATTTACACTAAAAGATATTGCAAGTCGGATAAGACCGGTCGTAAAAAAATATGGAATAAAAGAAATATATCTGTTTGGATCCTATGCGCGAGGTGAAGCAGATGAAAACAGCGATCTAGATTTCCTGGTGTTTGGAGGAGAGGATTTTAAACTCACGATGATCTTTGCTTTTGCTGAAGAACTACGGGAGGTACTGAAAAAAGATGTGGATGTGTTTGAGATCAACGAGATTGATAAGGATAGCGATCTTTATGATGTGATCATGAAAGAGAGGCTGCTTGTAGCATGAAGTATTCAGATCAGCAACGGATCAAAAAAATATATGAAAAGGCAATACTGTTAAATGAATATATTGTGAGCCATCAGATAAAGAAGGAAGAACTATTGACGGAAATATCCCTACAATGGCTGGTCACAACACCATTATATAATATCGGAGAACATGTCTATAACCTATCCAATGCATATAAAGAAGCCCATGACGAAATCCAGTGGGCAATGATAGCCGGTCTCAGGCATCGCCTGATCCATGACTATGATGGTACAAACTGGAATATCATTGCAGATGTGGTTTTTGAAGAATTACCTGTTTTGATAGAACAATTAGAAAAATTAATATAGTACTCATAGTTGCGGAATGTGTGTACTTGGATATTGGTTTTCTGAAAAAAAATAGATTTATCAGCAACTGTACCAATCTTGTTTTTCTCACACACGGGATAGCATCAGAAGGATATGGTTGCATCCAGCAGGGTTTATGTGTATAATTTAAGCAAGCAGATATACAGATCCATATCAGGAAAGGGCAAATAAGGGATGGAAAAAGAAAACCGGAAATATAAGGATAGCGTGTTCGTCGATCTATTCTGATGTATAAAGTTATTTGAGAACATAAAATATAGACTTTTACGAAATAGACACATACATATCCTAAGCTTTTAGGAACAGTATGTGTCTGTTTCATTATAATTCAAGTAAATCTGAATATATTTTTCTCCTTGCAGTATTGGATTTATTTGTGAAATTTACATTATTGTACCATTCTATTAATTTATCTTTTTCTTTGTTGGTAAATTCATCTTGATGGTAAACAAAATATCCTATTAGATAATTTATGTAGTCAGCACGATTATGTTTCTTTAAATCATTATCCTCAATAAATTGAAGTGCTTTATCTAATGCATTTAATGTCATTTTAAAACATTCTTGAAGCTGCTCTGGTTTCAATTTACAAAGTTGAGAATCTTTTGCATCTGATGACATGGTTGAAAAATTGCTTGCATGTTTATCAGAAAAAAGCAGTTCATATGAAGGATTTAAGGCGGCAATAGGATAAGAAACATGGGTTTTTTGAGGCTTAAAGTAATCATAACCATATTCACTAACTTTATTTCCATATGGATGTATATATTGAGTATATATATCTAGCCCATGAGCTTTTAATTTTGAAAATCTCATTTGAATGATACTAACTCGACTTCCTGCATTATTTAAGACTTCAAACCAATTAATTTGTTCCTCCTCTGAAAGGTCTGTAGCAAAATTAATAGTATACTGGTATGTTTTAATTTTACCTCGGATTTGTAAAAGTGAACTAAGTACACCTGAAAGGACACCGTGCTGATTCGTATAATCAATTAATACAGATTCATCCTTGTTAAGTAAAATTCCAACAGGAATTTGATTTCTGCGGACGCTTTCAGTATTTATAACAAATTCTCCTTTACCTAAATCTAAAACTACATTTTTTAAGTCTGGATGATTGCAATAAGCCTTATAGTTAGTAGTTAATCGTTGCTGACCATCTACAACAGACATTTGTCCTCTTAAAATATTTGGCAATAACTCTCGGTCAATGAAAGAAACTTGAGGAACAGCATACTCTGGATCAGTATTATTGATAATATTTATCGAAATAGCTGATATTGGAGATTTGCTAAGGAGTTGGTAATTAAGCAACTCAACGCATTTTTTTAAAGTCCAACTCAAATCTCTTTGATATAAAGGTAAAGTTAATTCGTTTTTTTCTATATTCTCGCAAAGTGCAAAAATATAGTCCTGACTACTGTTTTTTGTTGGATTAATATTTGCTGCGGCTAATAACTGTTTATTAACATTCATATAATATCCTTCCTGCTGCTAAAAGTAGCAGCTACATCTATTTTGTTTAAATATAGCATTTATACTATAAAATGTCAAGTGCAGCTACTTGTTTTTGTTTAAAAGGATTCATTGCTACCAGAAAGTTTAGTATTGGGTGCCTATATATTTTCAAAAAATCAGAATACCATGTCTAAAATCACGCTCCCTTAGCGGCTATTGGGTGAGAGGTCAAATCCTCCCGCCCTTTTTTTATTTCCACAAAACGATTCCATAGATTACCGCTCCTTGAAAACTTCACAGCAAGCCATCAGAGGGATACCCGCCACAGGGGACAGTAGAGCCACGATATGAGCCTGCCCACTGCTTAATCCGTGCAAAGCACAGACGGAGGAAACGCCGCTTTAGGAAAGCATGGATCTGTATGGAATGGCTGCGATACATACCCTTGCTTACTGGCAGGGGTAAATAAATCCAAGGAGGACAACGCCTATGTGCAACAAACAAAATCCAACACGGAGGGAGGGATAC
>JAAWBZ010000047.1 GCA_022792945.1 Oscillospiraceae bacterium
CCAGACTTTCCGTGCCTACCATTTCTATGACCCCGCGCTCATTTTTCCCTCTTTCCAACATCTTTTATCACCCGCTCCTATTTTACTACATCTACACGAAAAAGTCTGCCATATGGCAGACTTTTTCGACAAGCTGAGGCGCTGCCTGCCGGCAGCGCCTTCTGCTCAGTGGATACGGTCGGACTCCCACTCCAGGATGGTGCCCTTCCAGGGGTCGATTTCAAAATCGTACTCCATGCCGTCATAGCGCACATGGCCCTCATAGACCAGTGTGCCGTCGTCCCGCTCCAGATACAGCGCCACGTCCTGCTCAGACGCGCCCGGCACCTTCTCCAGGATCCGCGCCAGAATATCGGCCTCCGGCAGCACCGTGGCGTCGCCGGCGTCCGCGAGGCCCTTGGCCTCCGACTTCTGCTCGCGCACCGCGCCTGTCCTGGCGTCGATTTCAAATTCGTACTCCATCCGCTGGGACGGCACGTAGAATTCCACCTCGAACACCGCCGTTCCGTCCTCCGTGTCGCTCTCCACCAGCGGCGCGCGAATGTCCGCCTCTGTCAGTCCCGCCGCCTCCAGCGCAATGGCCATCGCGTCCACCCCGGCTGCCGAGGCCTCCGGCGCGGGCGTCGTAGTCTCCGGCACAGCCGGCGCGGGAGTGGTCTGCGCGGGCGCTTCCGGGGGCTGAGAGGGCTCCGCCGGCACGTTTTCCATGGCGGCGGCCGGCTCTGCGTTCTGTGCCGGCGCGGCCGGCTCCGCGCTGGCACACGCCGCCAGCAGCAGCGCCAGCGCCAGCGGCAGCAATGCTTTCCTCATCTGAGATACCTCCATCCAAAAATACGCTTCCCGGACGTCTCACGGCGGGCCGCGCAGCATCTCCAGCTCCCGCACAGTGGTCCACAGGAACTGCTCATAGACTTGCAGGCTGGGCGCGGCGTCGTACAGCTCCGCGGAAAACCCGTACCGGAGATCGTCCCCGCTGAGGACCGCCGCGCCCACCAGGTCCGCCGGCGTCTCGCCCCGCTCGGGGTGCGCCCGCAGATACCGCCGCAGCTGCGCCTCCGCGTAGCGCATCTCCGCCTGGATGCCCGCCCTGCGCAGGGCCTGCAGGGCGCCGATGTCGGCGTAGACCTGCGGGTCCACGTCCGCGCGCCGCGCGCCGCTCAGCAGATATGCCCGGGCCTCGGCCAGCGGGAGCACGGCCTCCAGAGCCTCCAGGCCCCGGTGAAACGCCGCGCTGCGCCGCCACGTAGACAGGGCAAAGGAGGCCCGGCGCCTTTTTTTCTCTTCCATCTTTCGCACCTCGCGTTCGCCGCGGCGCGTCCGGTGTACTTAGAATGCCCGGCGCCGGCGGAAATATTCTCAGAGGATCAGCAGCTCCTTGGGCGCTTTCATCAAATTTTCGCATCCGTTTTCCCGGAGGATCACCACGTCCTCAATGCGGACGCCGAACTTTCCGGGAATATAGATGCCCGGCTCCACCGAGACCGTCACGCCCGCGGGCAGGGGATCCGGGTTGCCCTGGCTGGCGCTGGGGGCCTCGTGGATCTCCACGCCCACGCTGTGGCCCAGGCTGTGGCAGAAGTACGGCCCGTAGCCGGCGTCCTCGATCACCTGCCGCGCCGCCTGGTCCATGTCCCGGCCGGTGACACCGCCCCGGGCCGCCGCACATCCGGCCTTCTGCGCCCGGTAGACCACGTCGTAGACCCGCTCCATCTCCTCGGTGGCGTGGCCCACCGCCACGGTTCGGGTCATGTCCGAGCAGTACCCGCCGTACAGCGCGCCGAAGTCCATGGTCACGAAATCACCGTCCGCGAGCGTCTTGTCCGAGGGCACGCCGTGGGGCATGGACGTTTTGGTCCCCGAGACCACGATGGGGTCGAAGGACACGTTCTCCGCCCCGCCGCAGAGAATCAGATAGGTCAGCCGCGCGGCCAGAAACCGCTCGGAAACACCGGCTTTGATGTCGTTTTTCAGCTCCTCCAGGGCCTTTTCCGCAATCCGCTGCGCCCGGACCATCCGCTCCAGCTCCCCGCTGTCCTTGACGGCCCGCAGCTTGGCCAGCATCTCTGAGGCCCCGGTCATCTCACAGGGCAGCGCCTCGGAATACGTTTTGTGGTCGTCCACGGTCATGGCCTGCTCGTCGAAGCCCAGCTTCCGGATGCCGAAGCGCTCCACAGCCTCCCGGAACAGCTTTTTGTAGGGGTTGGCCCGGTCGGTCAGGGCGACCTCAGCCCCCTGGATCTGGTTCTGGGCCGCCTCAATATACCGCCCGTCGGTCCAGTAGCACACCGCCGCTGGCGTGATAAGGCACGCCCCGTCGGTCCCCGTGGACTGGAAGCCGCTGGCGTAAAACCGGTTGGCCTGACAGGTCAGAAGCACCGCGTCCAGGCCGTTTTCGCCCAGCGCCTTCTGAATGCTCGCAAAATGATTCATACAAATTCCTCCGTCACAAGAATCACCAGCATCTCCGCCACCCGGTCCATGGCCTCAGCGGTGATGTGCTCAAAGGGGCCGTGGTAGGCGTAGCCGCCGGTCCCCAGGTCCGGGCAGGGCAGGCCCCGGAAGCTCAGCTGCGCCCCGTCGGTGCCGCCGCGAATCGGGTTCACCCGGGGCGTCAGGCCCGCCTTCCGGGCGGCGCGCCTGGCCCGTTCGATCAGCTCCGGCCGTGTCCGGATGATCTCGGCCATGTTCCGGTACTGCTCCGTGATCTCCAGCTCCACCGTACCCGCGCCCCACTGCCGGTTCAGCGTCTCCGCCGCGCAGCGCAGCGTATCCAGCCGCTTCTGGAACGACGCCGCGTCATGGTCCCGCACAATGTAGCGCAGCCGCGCCTGGGTAGCGCCGCCCTCCATCTGCATCAGGTGGTAGAAGCCCTCGTACCCCTCGGTGTCCCGGGGGGTCTCGCCGGCGGGGAGCAGGGCGTGGAACGCCATGCCCACCAGCAGCGCGTTGACCATCACGTCCTTGGAGGAGCCCGGATGCACGTCCACGCCGTGGACGGTGACCTCCGCACCGGCGGCGTTGAAGTTCTCAAAGGAGATCTCCCCGGCGGCTCCGCCGTCCACGGTGTAGGCGGTCTCCGCGCCGAACCGGGCGATGTCGAAGTGGTCCGCGCCCCGTCCGATCTCCTCGTCCGGCGTAAAGCCAACGCAGACCCTGCCGTGGGGCAGACCCTCAGCCTGTAGCCGCTCCACCATGGTCATGATCTCGGCGATGCCGGCCTTGTCATCGGCGCCCAGCAGGGTGTCGCCGGCGGCGGTGATCAGCGTCTGGCCCTTCAGCCCGGGCAGGTGGGGGAACATCTCCGGCGAGAGCACCCGGCCCTCCAGCTGCACCGCGCCGCCGTCGTAGTCGGGGTGCAGGCGGGGGCGGACGTGTCCGGCCTCATAGTGGGCGGTGTCCATGTGGGCGATGAAGCCCACGGCGGGAACCTCCTCCAGCCCGGGCGTCGCCGGCAGGGAGGCGTAGACATAGCACCGCTCGTCCACCGCCGCGTCCGGAACGCCCAGCGCCCGCAGCTCCTCCGCCAGGCGGTTGGCCAGCGTGAACTGCCGGTCCGTGGAGGGCGTGGAGGCCGACGTCTCGTCGCTGCGCGTGTGGATGACGGCATAGTTTAAAAATCGCTCAAAAGCCCGCAAAAAACTCGCTCCTTTCGCAATCAGCCTGCCCCTAGTATACCACACCCCGCTCCGCCCCGCAAGCGCCGCTGTGCGGCGAATGGCAAATTTGCCGGTGCTCTGGAAACGCCCCGTTGACCATCTTCCGCACACTAGACCCACCCGGGAATTCAAATACGACTCGATTTTAAAAGTTCCTTAAGATACCTCCATCCACCCTTGCCTCAGTGCGATTTTTGTGGTATTCTGATACCAAATTTTGCAGAGGAGCTACGAGTATGGCGAATTTTCTGATACAGTTTTTGAAGCATCCCCGGAGCATCGGCGCCATTGCGCCCAGCAGCCGATTCCTGGCGGCAAAGATGATGGAGCCCATCGACTTTGCCGCCGCCGCGTGCATTGTGGAGTACGGCCCCGGCAGCGGCGCGTTCACCCGGGAGCTGGTCCGGCGCAAGCGCCCGGCGACCGCCTTGATCCTCGTGGAGCAGAACCCCGCCTTTGCCGGACCCCTGCGGGCGCGGTACGGCGCGGAACCCAATGTCCATGTCATCCAGGGCAGCGCCGCGGATGTCATGGACCTGCTGACGCAGCACGGCTTTGACCGCGCGGACTACATTGTCTCCGGCCTGCCCTTCACGTCCCTGCCCCCGGAGCTCTCCGCCCAGATCCTCACCGCTACCCAGGAGGCCTTGGGCGCGGAGGGCACGTTTATCACCTTCCAGTACAGCATGGTGAAAAAGGCGCTGTTTGCGCGCTATTTCACCCTTGCCGACACCCGGTGGGAGCCGCGCAACCTGCCGCCGGCTCATACACTGGTGCTGAAAATGAAAAAATAGCACTTGAAACCTGGCCGGAGGCGTGGTATACGATTCCAGGTCGACAGACACCGGCGGCTCAATGGATGGCCCATCCGATCTCAGTTTTGAGGGTCGAGGGCTCGAACCTCTTCCGGTGTGCCAATATGAAAACACGGAAAGTGCCTGTTTTTAAGCACTTTCCGCGCTTCTTCTATTCTTTTTCAGCGGCGGTATATGGTGGAAAGCTGATGGGAGATCCGTGTAAGGGCTTCCGCTCTTAGACGTTTCGCTGCATCCGGTACAGCATCCGCCAGATCTCCAGCACGCCGCGGCCTGGTTGGGGCTGGAAGCGTTTGTAGTTCTTCGGCGGGGGAGGGATAACAAGAATGAGGAAATGAGCTGTGCTGTCTGCCGGATGCAGTACCCGGACAAGTACCAAGCACAGATCTTGCCAGACCTGACAGCGGCGCAGGTGTGCGACTGGCTGAGAGAGCACTGCCGGGAGGAGGTGCGCGAACGGACGGTATCCCGGTATGCGAAGCAGCTGCGGGAGTAATACGGTCTGAACAAGAGCGGGATGCCGCGGGAATATGAGGCGGTGCCGGAGCTGCCGATGGGCCAGCAGATACAGGTGTGGACTTCGGGCAGAGGAGGGTGCCCAACGTGGACGGCGGACAGAACAGGGTGTATGTGGCGGCGTCTGAGCTGTCCCGGTCACGGTACAAGTACGCGCAGGCGCAAAGGCGGCCCTCCCTCGGCCTACGCGAAGGTGGAGTTCGACGCCCTCTTTGCCGGGAAGAACAGTCTTACCCCGCTGGAATCCGTGGAGCTGTTCCTGACAGAGCAGCAGCGCCTCCACGTCCTCAAGCAGAACCTCCTGCACAGAAAACGGGCCAATCTCCCTGCCGAAAAAACGCTGGACTCCTTTGACTTCGGCTTCCAGCGCAGCGTTTCCAGGGAGCAGATGCTCCGCCTGTCCGGCATGACCTGGGTGGAGCAGGCCTTTCATATCTGCTTCCTCGGCCCACCCGGCGCAGGCAAGACCCATCTCGCCCTCTCCTTGGCTGTCCAGGGCCTCGACCCGGGCTACGCCGTGGCCTTTGAAACCCTGGACAACCTCATGACTATCCTCAAAACCGCTGAGATCTCCAGCGTCGGCAGGCACCTCCACAAGACTGCCCTTGTAGTGGTGGACGCGTGGGCCGGCTTCCTAGGCAGCGTTGCCATTACCACCGCTATCCTTGACCGCGTCCTGCATCACTGCACCGTCATCAATATCAGGGGTGGGTCCTACCGCCTGAAGGAATGAAAAGAATTTATGCGCCAGAGACAGCAAATTGTAAACACTCTTTTTCAGCAAGGCAGCACCTGATTTTTCCTACCCCTCCCCCGCCGAAAAACTACAAAATTTCTTCGGCGTTTTCTTACAATTTCAAATCTGCGTTGACAGCAAAAGTGAACGCTTCGCCGCTCTTGACATCCGCTTCCGCCGGTGCTATCCTGTTGCCAGGGCGGCAGCTGCTTCCCCCGCTGCCGTCCCAAATAAATCTTCTTCTATGCGCACCCAAATGGTACAGTCGAACGAAAAAGCTGCAAGAAGATGGAAAATTTACAGCAAGGAGAATGCGTTATGAAGCAATATGCTTTAGGCGTGGATATTGGCGGAACAGCAGTCAAGCTTGGCCTGTTTGAGGATAGCGGAGCTTTGATGGAAAAATGGGCAATACCGACTGACACAACCAACTGTGGTGAAAATATCCTTTCCGATGTTGCGCAAAGCATTTGGGAGCATCTGGAAAACAGAGCGCTCCCTGCCAGCCAGATCTTGGGGATCGGTATCGGTGTGCCTGGCCCTGTAGATGCGCAGTACACAGTTTATCGCTGTGTGAATTTGGGCTGGGGTGTATTTAACATAAAAGAACGGATGAACAGTTTGCTGCCGGATATTCCCAATGTGACCGCTGGAAATGATGCCAATATAGCGACGCTTGGGGAACTGTGGCAAGGCGGCGGAAAGGGTTATCAGAGTGCGGTTCTTATTACTCTGGGCACTGGGATCGGCGGCGGCGTCGTTTTGAACAGTGAAGTGATCGCTGGAGTTAAGGGCGGTGCCGGTGAGATTGGACACATGACTGTCAACCTTCAAGAGACTGTTCCATGCAGCTGCGGCAAATATGGATGTTTAGAGCAATATGCATCTGCCAACGGCATCGTGCGGATGGGCCGAATTATGTTGGAGCACAGCATGAAACCCTCCGCCTTACGCGGAATGGAGATGTTTACCGCAAAAAATATTTGTGATTTGGCGCGAAGCGGCGATGAAGTGGCCCAAGATATTCTTGACAGCTGGGGCGCCTATTTGGGACGGGCCATGAGCTATGTTTCCTGTACAATTGACCCTGATGTCTACATACTAGGAGGCGGAATGAGCCGGGCCGGAACGATCATCATCGAGGCCGCCCAAAGGCACTATCGGAAATATGCGTTTCATGTATCAAAGGAGACAAAAATCGTATCTGCTCAATTAGGAAATGATGCTGGAATATATGGCGGAGCAAGAATGGTGCTCAATACAACGGGATACGTGTGAGATGCGGCAGCAGCTCCGTATGTCTCGTCAATGCAGCTTTCCGGTTCTCCAGAAAAGTTGTGTAAAAGCAGATAAACCAAGGGAAAATTGTGCCGCCCAGGCGGAAAAAGGACCGTCGTTTGGGCAGGTTGACATTAAAGATGCCGGGGCGCAGAAACGGGTGGTGTCTTGCCGACATCACCCGTTTTCTGTGCTGTTGTTCACTTGTCTGCGCCGCCCCGTTTTCCCACCGCCCTAAAAAACATGGATTTTACTGGGTTTTCTCATGCTTTCTTATGGCAACGCCCTTAAGGGCGACCGGGTTTTGTTGCAATCCGCACAGAGCTTACATGCCATGCGCAGCGGCTTGCGCGTCCCTCTTCCCCCGGAAAAAGCCCAGATACATCAGCATGGCGGCGATGGACCAGAAATACGCCATCATATACGGCTCCTCGAAGATATTCTCAAAATAGCAGTGCACCAGCACACCGCAAAGACCCGAGAACATCCCGGCGCTCAGAGGATGGAGGCGGCGGCTCTCCGGGCTCTTCGCCGTGCGGTAGACCGCCCGCAGGCCCGCGTAGAGCAGCGCCAGCAGCAGCAGAATGAACACAATCAGGCCCGTCCAGCCCATCTCCACCAGGATCTTCAGGTAGTAATTGTCCACATAGAAATAGGAAATCCACTTGTAGACCTGGTTCTGCATGGCCACCGCGCCGCCGAACATCCCCAAGCCAAAGCCAAAAACCGGATTCATGGCCAGATACCCCATGGCCAGCTCCCACCGGCTGCCGCGGCCGCCGTTATTGGTGGAGGCCGCGAACTCCGGCGTCAAGAGGTATCCGATCCGGCTGGCGACGAACGGAAGGAACAGCGCGCACACGCCCGCAATCAGCATCAGCACCAGCAGCCGCCGGTCCACCAGCAGCGCAAAGATCAGAATCGCCACCGCCATGGCCATCCACGCGCCGCGGGACATGGTGAACAGGCACGAGAAGCACATGGAGAACGTCACCAGCCAGAAAAACACCTTCGCCCGCTTGTCCTTGCACCAGTAGGCCAGCCCCACGGCCATGGGCGCGAACATCACCATGAAATCGCCCATGATGTTGGGGCTTCCAAAAATGGAATAGACCCGGGTGCGCACCGCCGTCTCCGCCTGGTCGGTCCAGCTGGAGGGGATGGGCGCGGCGACGATGAACTGATAGATTCCATGGAGCGAGATCACAAACGCCGCCATCACCAAAACCATATACAGCGTCATGAAGTCCCGGTCCTCCCGCAGCAAACGGGTGAGGATATAGAACCACAGCATATACTGCACCGTGGCCCGGTAGCCCGCCACGGCGATGGACGGGAACGGGCAGACCAGGAACATCAGTGCCAGGCCCGTGCCCACAAAGAGAAGCACCGGCGCGTCCAGCGGGTTGACCCGGGGCGCCAGGGCCTTGGGCGCGCGCATCCGGTCGTAGACGATCCACAGCGCCGCCAGCAGCAGCAGCCCCTCGTCCCAGACCGAGGAGATCACCGGCACCGCCAGCACGTCCCGCAGCAGATAGTCCAAAATTGCGTACAGGCCCACCGCCGCCAGCAGGAAGGCGGTAAAGCCCCCCCGGAACAGCCAGCCCAAAATTTTACTCTGCCTTCCGCAGCGGAACACGGCGCGGTAGATCCGGTAGAGGAGGCTTCCCCGCACCGCCGGCATCAGCCGCCGGCCCAGCCGCCAGAGCCGGGCGTTGATGCGGCCCAGCCACCGGGTGATCCGGGCATGGTCCGCGGCGCGGGTCCCGCAGCCAAGGACCCGCACGCCGAGCCGGCGGAGCCTGGAGTGGGCGAAGGACCGGCGCAGGGCCAGGCCCATACGGCGCAGGCCGCTCTCCCGCCAGACGCCCGCCAGCCACTGCCACAGCCGCCACAGAAGGCTGCCCCGCAGCAGCTTATTCATGGTCGCTCACTTCCTCCATAGCCGTGATGTAGCCGTTGAACTCCAGCTCCACAGTTTTGACGATGTGGCTCTTGCCCACCCGCAGCTCCTGGGATCCCAAGCCGTAGGCGTTGGCGACAGTGTCCACCTTGGCCTCAATGGTGAACCGCATATCCCGGGACGACGGGTTCTCCACGGTCTTGGGGTTGCCGTCAGCGTCCAGGACCACCTCGGTGTGGGGCTCGATGACGCAGTCGGTGATATAGCCGTCCAGAAGATTGCCGTTGCTCATCAGCTGCCCGCCGATGTGGTCCACAGCGTAGTTACAGGCGTCCACGTCCACGTTGACGCAGATGACCTCGTAGCGGATGGTAAGATTGTTGCTTTCCAGCGCGTCGGTGATGCGGCTGCCGGCCAGCTTCCAGCCCACGGCGGCGACCACCGCCGCCAGCACCACGATCACCAGGAGATCAATCAGGTTGATCTTTCCAAACAGTTTTCCTTTTTCGTCCAAAACCTTCAATTTTTCTTCCTCCTGTGGTATTTTTGTCTGGATTTTGTTGATTCCTGCGGGTAAGGATAGTATAATAGCCTTGCCCGGCCGGCGCCGTGCGGCGCCGGATTTGTCTATTATACCGGATTTTGCCGGTTTACACAAGCTGTTATAGGAGAGAAACCATGAAAATCATTCACCTGATCTCCGGCGGCGATGTCGGCGGCGCCAAAACCCATGTGCTCTCCCTGCTCCAGGGGCTGGGCCGGACCGAGCAGGTGCGGCTGGTGTGCTTTCTGGAGGGACCCTTCGCCCAGGAGGCCAGAGAGCTTGGCATCGACACGGTGGTCATCGCCTCCAACCACGTCTTTCGCATCGCCCGGGACCTGGCGGCGGAGATCCGCGGCGAGGGCTATGAGGTGGTCCACTGCCACGGCTCCCGGGCCAACCTCATCGGGACGCTGCTGCACAGGCAGGTGGCGGTCCCGGTGGTTACCACGGTCCACTCCGACTACCGCCTGGACTATCTGGGCCGGCCCTTCCACCGGCTGACCTACGGCCTTATCAACTCCTTCTGCCTCCGGCGGCTGCCCTACCACATCGGCGTGTCCAACGCCATGGCCCAGCTGCTGATCTCCCGGGGCTTCGACCCCCAGACCATGTTCTCCATCTACAACGGCGTCAACTTCTCCGACATCCGCCACAGCGTGGAGCGGGACGCCTACTTCGAGAGCGTGGGGCTGTCCGCCGGGCCGGACAGCGTGGTGTTCGGCATCGCGGCGTGGCTGCGGCCGGTGAAGGACGTGGGGACGCTGATCCGGGGCTTCGCCCTGGCGGCGCGGCGCTGTCCCAGCGCCCGGCTCCTCATCGCCGGCGACGGCGAGCAGGCGGCGGAGCTGAAAAAGCTGGCCGCTTCCCTCTGCCCCGCCGGGACGGTGTGCTTTGCCGGATGGGTCACGGACATGGACAGCTTCTACCACGCCATCGACGTCAACACCCTCACCTCCCTCTCCGAGACCTTCCCCTACGCCCTCACCGAGGGGGCGCGCCACGGCTGCGCCACCATCGCCTCCCGGGTGGGCGGCGTGCCGGACCTCATTGAGGACGGCGTCACCGGCCTTCTCTTCCCGCCCCAGGACGCCGAGGCCCTGGCGGAACACATCTGCACCCTGGTCCGGGACCGCGCGCTCCTCTCGCGGCTGGGCCGCGCCCTCTTTGAGAAGGCCCGGCGGGACTTCTCCGAGGAGGCGACGGTGGAAAAGCAGAAGGAAATTTACCGTGTTCTTATCCGCCGCGCCCAGCGGCCCCGCGGACGGCGGGACGGCGTGCTCATCTGCGGGGCCTACGGCAAGGGCAACGCTGGCGACGACTCCATTCTCGAGGCCATCATCGGCCAGATGCGCCGCATCGACCCGGATATGCCCCTCTACGTCCTCACCCGGACGCCCATGGCCACCAAGCTACGCTACGGCATCGGCGCGGCCTATACCTTTGACATTCCCAAATTCCTGCACATCATGCGCCATACCCGCCTCTACCTCAACGGCGGCGGCAGCCTGATCCAGGACGTCACCAGCACGCGGTCCCTGCGCTATTACCTGGCCAGCATCCGCTGGGCCAAGAAGACCGGCAACCGGGTGCTCATGTACGGCTGCGGCATCGGACCGGTGAACAAGCCCTCCAACCGCCGCCGCGCGGCCCGGGTCATCAGCCGCTGCGTGGACGCCATTACCCTGCGGGAGGACAGCTCCCGGGATGAGCTTTCCAGCATGGGCGTCTCCGGCCCCGAGATCACTGTCACCGCCGACCCGGCGCTGCTGCTGACGCCCGCCGCGCCGCAGCAGGTGGACGGCTGGTTCCTCCAGAACGGCCTGGACCCCCATCAGGCCTATGTGCTGCTGGTGCTGCGGCCCTGGCAGGGCTATGAGGAGAAGGCGCCGGCCTTCGCGCAGGCCGCTGCGGAGCTGTGCCGCCGGCATGGCCTGAAGCCAGTCTTTCTGGCCCTGGAGCCGGGGCGGGATCTGCCCGCCTGCCGCATGGCTGCGGAGGCCGTGGGCAGCGCGCCACCGGTGCTCTCGGTGCCCAACGACGGGAGGCTGATCGTGGGCATCCTGGGGCGGATGCACCTGGTAGTGTCCATGCGCCTGCACGCGCTGATCTTCGCCGCCGCCGCCGGAACGCCGGTGGTGGGGGCGGTCTACGATCCCAAGGTTCAGGCGTTCCTGGACTACCTGGGGCAGAAAGCCTATCTCGCTCTGGAGGACGTCACGTCCTCCAGCCTGCTGCGGATCATGGAGGACGCCCTGGAGCAGGGCGCGCGCAGCGCCGCCGACGTGGCGCGCCTGCGGGCCCTGGCTGCGGAGAATGAGGCGGCGGCCCGCCGCCTGCTGGAGGAATCGAAATGAAAAAACAGATCGTCTGTCTCGCCACATCCCCCTGGTACCCCATCCCCACCCGTAAGCAACAGGTGATGCGCCGCCTCCGCGGCGCGGAAATCCTCTATTTTGACCCCTCCATCTCCGTCATCGCGCCCCTCAAGGACCCCGGCGCGAAGCCGAAGCTGAAGGCCTGCCGGAATCCCGGCGAACAGGTTCTGCCCCACATCACCGTCCACGCCCTGCCGCCGGTCTGGCCGTTTTTCAACAAGTACCGCTGGATCAACCGGCGGAATCAGCGGCGGGTGGCCCGCTATCTCCGAAAAATTTTGGCCCAGCGAGGCTTTGAGAAGCCGGTTTTGTGGGTATACTCCCCGGTGTGCGCCGACCTGGTGGACCTGGTGCCCCACAGCGCGCTGGTCTACGACTGTGTGGACCGCCACTCGGCCTACGGCGGACTGATGGACCCGGCGCTGGTGGACCGGATGGAGCTGGAGCTGGCGGCCAGGTGCGACATGGTATTCGCCACCGCCCAGCCCCTGGCCGACCGCCTGCGGGCAGCTAACCCCCGGACGGCGTTCATCCCCAATGGCGCGGATTTTGACCTCTTCCACCAGGCGGCCCAGCCCCGGCCCGTGCCGGAGGACCTCCGGGAGCTCGCGGGTCCCATCCTGGGCTTTGTGGGGGCCTTGCAGGGGTGTATTGAGTACGGCTTTGTGGCCGAGGCCGCGAGGGCGCGGCCGGACTGGCAGTTTGTGTTCATCGGGCGTGCGCTGCCAGGGGTGGACCTCTCAGCACTGGAGGCGCTGCCCAATGTGCGTTTCCTGGGACTCAAGCCCCACGGCCAGCTGCCGGACTACATCGCGCGGTTTGACGTGTGCCTGAACCTCTTTGCTCCGAGCGATCTGAGCAAGGACGTCAGCCCGCTGAAATTCTACGAGTACCTGGCCACCGGCAAGCCCATCGTCTCCACGCCCCAGCCGGACCAGGTGCTGCAATACGCCCCCCTGCTCCATATCGCCCATACGGCGGCAGAGTTTCAGGACGCCTGCGCCGCGGCGCTGGCCGAGAACGCTCCTCAGCAGACTGCCGCCCGGATCGAGGCAGGCCGTCAGAGCGCCTGGGACGCCCGGGTAGCGCAGATGGAAGCGCTGCTGCAGGATGCGGGCGTCCTATGACAGAGATCCGACCTTTGACGGTGCAGGACGACCTCCAGGCCGTGGGCCGGGTGTACTTGGAGCGCTGGCGGCACGCCTAAGATCAAGGGCCTGCTCAATGAAAATGACTTCTCTGCCCTCTCCAAAGCGTTTTCTGCGGAAAATCCTGGCTGGAGCACGTCCTGCTGGAAGGTCAGCGGCTGCTGGTTGGACCTAAAACCGTTTGTTGCCGTTCGAGATGACTGAAAGGCTCTGATGGCGCAATATGTAAACCCGAAACCCTGACACGGGGGAAATCGTAAAGATTCTCATTGACCCCGTGACTGTAGGCAAGCGCAGCCCTGGCGCCTATGACGTCCCTATTGAAATTCATTGGAACTTTTTAAGGAGCATAAGACCCATGCAGCCAACAGAGGAATTTGAGCCGTTTATCCCATCCGTTGACCATGCGTTAAGTGAGATCGAGCGCATCCTGGGGCAAATGCTGACCTTGGCCCGGCTGTCTGCCACTGACCTGGACTTAGACCGTGCCGCGCTGCAAAAGACGCTGGAACGCCTTCAAGCCAAGATCGACCGCATTGCGGACACGATTTGATGATCTTTTTCGCCATTTCCAGAATACCTCGACCCCTTCACCGGCAAACCAGCAAAAGAAATCACAAGCCCCCTTAGGGGCATGCCCAGGAAATCTGCGCGATTGGCAGATCTTTCGAGCCTATAGGCTCTGCCTGGGACATGCCCCCAAGGGGGCTTTGTCCATACCACCGGACGGCCTGTGGTTATGATTCTGTTTCCCTCGCAGCTACCAGCAGGATGGATACCAATTCATCCCGACCGTCGCCCTTTTCCGCCGAGAAGGGGATCACCCGCACATCCTCCGGCAGCGACAGTGCCGCGCGGATCTGCGCCAGATTGCCCGCCAGCTGGCTCCTTTTCACCTTGTCCAGCTTGTTGGCCACCACCACAAAGGGCTTGCCGCTCTGTAAAAACCAGTCGGCCATGGTCACGTCATTCTGCGTCGGCTTGTGCCGCGCGTCCACAATCATCACGCCCAGATCGATCTGCCCCGAGGCGAAATACGCCTCCATCAGGCGGGCCCAGCGGGCTTTCTCCGCCTTGCTCACCCTGGCATAGCCGTAGCCGGGCAAATCCACCAGATAGAGCTTGCCGTCAATCCGAAAATAGTTGATATGCGTGGTCTTTCCCGGCGCTTCGCCCACCCGGGCGAAGTTTTTGCGCCGCAGCACCCGGTTGATCACCGAGGATTTGCCCACATTGGACTTCCCCGCGAAAGCCACCTGGGGCAGACCGTCCCGGGGACAGGCCTCCAAGGATACGGCGGAGACCACAAACTCCGCATTCTGTAGGTTCATACCGGCGCACACCTACTGCCGGATGCCCCGCTGCCCGGGAGCGGCGCTGTCCACCGCGATGGGCAGGACAGCGGGGGCCTGCTCCCGCTTCTCCGGGGCGGGCCGCTGGGTGAAATCCAAAGCCGTCTCCAGCACCGCGTCCACATGGCGCACGGTGATGAAGTTGAGCGCGCGGCGGACGGTCTGGTCGATCTCCTCCAGGTCCTTTTCGTTGGCCGCGGGGAGGATCACGGTCTTGACGCCGTGGCGCAGCGCCGCCATGGTCTTTTCCTTCAGTCCGCCGATGGCCAGGACGCGGCCGCGGATGGAGATCTCGCCGGTCATGGCGATGTCCCGCCGTACCGGCGCGCCGGTGAGGGCCGAGACCATAGCCGTGCAGATGGTGATGCCTGCCGAGGGGCCGTCCTTTGGGATCGCGCCCTCGGGGAAGTGGACATGGATATCCTTTTTCTGGTAAAAATCCGGCTCAATCCCCAGGGCTGAGGCCCGGGAGCGGATATAGCTCATGGCCGCGTGGACAGACTCCTTCATCACGTCGCCCAGATTGCCGGTCAGCTCCAG
>JAAWBZ010000239.1 GCA_022792945.1 Oscillospiraceae bacterium
GCGGCGTTGTCGTGTTGTTTGTTCGGGTGGTAGATATTGACGCGGAGCTTTTTGCCGTCCGGCTGTACATGTTGTTTCTGCTTTCCGCTGGTGTTTTATGCTCTAAGCGACTTGTTAATTCACTGATTTTTCGGTGATATGCGAGGACAGCTTAAAGCATATTTCATTTTGAGGAGGTCTGTGCTATGGCAAAAACCAAGATTGCGCTGCTGTACGAGAGGTTGAGCCGCGACGACGAATTAAGCGGGGAGAGTTTTTCAATCCAGAATCAAAAAATCATGCTGGAGGACTTCGCTCGCCGGAATGGGTATCTTCGTTTCAAGCATTTCACTGATGACGGTGTTTCTGGAACCCGCTTCGACCGGCCCGGCTTTATGGCGATGATGGAGGAAGTCGAGGGTGGAAATGTGGAGGCAATCATCGTCAAGGATATGTCCAGAATGGGCCGTGACTATCTGAAAGTCGGTCAGGTGATGGAAATTCTTCGCCAGCGGGGAGTGCGGCTGATTGCCATTAACGACAATGTTGACACCGAAAAAGGGGACAACGACATGACCCCATTCTTGAATATTATGTACGAGTTTTACGCCCGTGACACGAGCCGTAAAATCAAGTCGGTATTCAAGGCCAAGGGCATGAGCGGAAAGCACCTGACGGGGACGGTGATCTATGGCTATCTGTGGGATGAAAAGCGGGAAAATTGGCTGGTGGATGGAGAAGCTGCCACCGTAGTCCGGCGCATTTTCGCAATGACGTTGGAGGGCTACGGCCCCTATCAAATCGCCACCCGGCTGGCCGCTGACAAAATCGAAATACCCGCCGTTCATCTTGCCCGACACGGCGAAGGCGTGAACAAAAACAAGGTGTTCAACGATATTTACAGATGGAGCACGTCCACTGTTGTTGAAATCTTAAAAAAACGGGAGTATTTAGGTCACACCATCAATTTCAAGACCCGCAAGCATTTCAAGGACAAGAAAAGTCACTATGTCGATGAGAACGAGTGGAAAATTTTTGAGAATACCCATGACGCTATTATCGACAAGGAGACTTTTGACAACGTACAGCGTATCC
>JAAWBZ010000177.1 GCA_022792945.1 Oscillospiraceae bacterium
CTTAATGGCTTGAAATAATACTGGCCTTTACTGGTGAAAACAATATCCGTTATTTCAGAAGGAGGATGTATGCCGTGGCTCTGCCTGATGGCATCCTAAAACACTTTTTCGATACTTGCATCTGGACGCTGCTTGCATGGTTTATTGACATTTTGCTGATTTGAGCGGTGTGTCGGAAGGAGGTAGCATCCCATTTCCTTCTTGCGAAAATCGGTTCTGCTGATGGACGTGGCACATGGCTCCCTTAAATTTCATAGGTGCATAGTTAAGTAGCTTAGTAAATCAGCATCGGAAGCTGTCAACGGGTACGGTTGTGATGCGTAGACGTATTCGCCAGTGGATGATAAGGCTATACGGAAAGGATTTGTTCTTTGGCAATATGACAAGTGAGGAAAGAAAACAGAAAAGATACGAAAGACGTAAAAGAGAACGAGAAGAAAAAGCAAGACCAGTCTGTGGTAAGGCACTTGAGGATGTGTTTGATTTTGATAAAATGTGGGACGCTGGCGAAAACTGCTGTGAAGGAGTGAACTGGAAAACCTCTACTATCAATTTCAAGTCAGTGCTTTTAACACAGACTGACTCTTTGCAAGAACGAGTTCTCAACGGTAAATATGAGTTTGGTGGGTTCAAACATTTTAAAACGATTGAACATGGTAAAGAACGTGATATTAATTCTTTAGTTATTCAAGATCGTAGTGTTCAAAAATGTTATTGTGATGAACTCATGACAGAAGCCTATTCCAGAAGTTTTATTTATGATAATAGTGCAAGTCTGCCTGACAAGGGTATGGATATGACTTTAAAAAGACTTGTTGAGTTCTTGCATCATCATTATCGTTTGTTTGGTCTGGAAGGTGGAATTTATCAATTTGATTTTCATGGATATTTTGCTTCAATACCACATGATAAAGCAAAAGAACGTTTAAAAAAGCATATCCTTGATCCTAAGTTACAAGAAATTGGTTGTCAGTTAATTGATGATTTTTTAGAATTGGGCGGCGTTGAACACGACCCGGACAATCCCCGTGGTGTTGGATTAGGCAGTCAAGTTTCTCAAAATATTGCTTTAGATTATGCCAGCCCGATTGATCATTATATCAAAGATAAACTTGGCGTTCATGGATATGCGAGATATATGGATGATGGATATGTAATAAGTGATTCTTTAGAATTTTTAAGAGGATTGCATGATACTTTAGTTGAACTTTCTAATGAAATGGAAATTGAACTAAATGAAAAGAAATGCAAAATAACTCCATTTAAAAATCACAGTTTTAAATTTCTTAAAATGCGTGTTCGCTTAGAACCTACAGGAAAAGTTGTTATCAAATTGAGCCGTAACAGCATTAAGGCAATTCGGCGCAAGTTAAAAATTTTTCGTGGATGGGTTGATGAAGGAAAAATGAGCGCAGAAGATGTGTTTACCTCTTATCAATCTTGGCGTTCACACGCTGCAAGGTGCGATAGTTATAAAACAGTACATGATATGGATTTATATTTTATAAGCCTCTTTGAACAGGAATTGGCTGAATGGGATAAGAAATTTAAATGTACTTTAGATGCAAAATGGGACTATGAGATTGGATGGTTCTATTTTACATCTCCTAAAGAGTATGAAGCCAAAATGGAAGAATTGGATCGTACACGAAATGAACGTTATATGAATGGTTTTATTCCTTTGGTTAATCGCTGGGACTATCGTATGAAAAATAGAAGCAAAAGTGCCGAAGCCTTTGATTTATTGAGGGAGATTCGTGAGACTTTTTATGATAAGGAGGATGAATAATGTATAAATTAATGTCTGGCGACAAACTGGTTGGGGTATTTCAGAAATTAGTTTTTATTCGGAAAGTTGCCGAAACTAATACGAACATTGAATGTCCTAAAGGCGAAGCAGATGCTATTGTGGCTGGTGGTATTGTATACGCCATTACTAATTCAACCGATTATCAGGATTGCGAACAAGTTGCGGTTTTTGAATTAGATAGTGAAGTAGAACGTACTGCTGAACTTGATTATATGCGAGTAATGGCAAATCTTATTTAAAGGAGGATGGAATATGACAATTTTAGAAATGGTTCAGAAATACTATCCTGCTTTGTGGTGCAAAGAACAGGTTGATGAGTTACTTACAAATTGCAAGATTACTGTTGCTGATTATTTGACTGTCTTTCCTATTAGCGAAGATAATCCTGTGACAGATGAAATGATGAATTTATTGCGGACAGCTAAATTAAATGAACTTCGTAATTATTGTAATGGTGCAATCGAGGCTGGTGTTGATGTGTCTACGTCTAATAGCGGTGATACCACTGAACATTTCTCCTTAGATAGTTATGATCAGAATAACATTACTAATATGTTCTATTCTGTAATGGCTGGCGTGGAGGAATATCCTTATCATGCAGATGGCAAAGAGTGTACCACATATAGCAAGTCCGATATTGTGGCGATTTATGTTGCCGCTCAGTCTACGATTACTTATCATACCACATATAACAATATGCTTCGTGTTTTGGTAAATCGGACAACTAATATTAACGATTTGGCTGGTATTGTTTATGGCATGGAGTTGCCAGAAGATTTGAATACTTTGATGCAAAGTAATATTACTGCTGCACAAGCACAGATTCAAAAGATTCTTGCTACCCTTTCTGGTGGTTCAACAGAGGTGCTTGATTAAAAATATAAAGGAGATTGTTTAAATGCAGATTTATAACAAATACATTGTAATAATGCGATATAAAAAACTGGCTCAATGTGGTAATGTGAATCTTCCTTATGGAACCGAATGTGTTGTTATAGATAAACACATTATTTGTGATAAGGGAATTATTTGTTATGTTGCAAGTCAAGATGCTTTTAATTACTTTTCGCAAAACGATGATGGCAATGGCCTTGAGAGAGGCCGTTTAACTCAAGCAATTATAAAACGTCTGGATCGAAAAGAACATGATCCCACATATCAAGATAGATGGGATAAAGTTTGGAGTGATCCTGTATGCCAAAAATATAAACGTTCTGATTTTGCAGACCATTGGCTTTGGAATTATGATTTTTATAATGCGCCTTTACTCGATCTCCAGTATATTGCAAAGTTGGTTGGTGTGAAATGAAAATTAAAAATGTTATTAAAATGGTAGTGTTATTGTTAATTGGTGGCACTACCTATTTTGGTATCGAGATGCTATGGCGTGGTCATAGTCATTGGACAATGGCTCTTGTGGGAGGTATTTGCTTTGTTTTAATTGGTGCAATCAATGAATACTTACCGTGGGAACTTGGTATGATTCAACAGGCGTTTACTGGAGCAAGCATTGTTACGTGTGTTGAACTGATTGCTGGCCTGATTTTGAATGTCTGGCTTAAACTTGGTATTTGGGATTATTCAAATATGCCGCTTAATTTATGGGGACAAATATGCCTCCCATTCTTTTTTGCATGGGTGGCGTTATCTGTAATAGCCATTGTAATTGATGATTACTTGCGCTATTGGTTATTTAATGAAGAGAAACCTCATTATCAGTTGATTTGAAAGGGTTGTGCTGAATTGGCACAGCCCTTTACTTATAAAAACAGAAGGGAGGCATTTCAATGGGGAGGAAAACTAATCAATGTCTTGAAACAACACCTGAAAAGATTGAGCAGATTAACCCTGAAAACATTCAGTTGTTAAATGATTTTATGACGTATCTTCGTTCAGTCGATAGGTCGGAATTAACAATTAATGTATATGAGAATGATTTGCTCATCTTCTTCTGTTGGGTTGTTGATAATGCGAAGAACAAATTTTTTACTGAGGTTAATAAGAGGGACATTATGATGTTTCAAAATTATGCCTTACAGCAAGGATGTTCGGCAAGCAGAGTACGACATTTGAAAGCTGCATTATCTTCAATTTCTAATTTTATCGAAAATATTCTGGATGACGAATATCCGAATTTCCGTTCTGTTGTTCGTAAAATTGAAAATCCAGTTAATGAACCTGTTCGGGAAAAGACTATTCTAACAAAAGAGCAAGTACAATCATGCCTTGATTATCTTGTTGAACACAAGAAATATGAACAGGCTTGTTTTCTTGCGTTGGCGGCATATTCTGGTCGGCGTAAGGCTGAACTTGCACGTTTCAAGGTGTCTTACTTTGATGATGAGAATATCATCTATGGCTCTTTATATAAAACTCCAGAGAAGATTAAAACAAAAGGACGTGGGCGAAATGGCAAACAGTTGATTTGCTATGTGTTGTACAAACCATTTAAGCCATATCTTGATCTCTGGCTTGCTGATCGTCAAAAACGTGGAATTGAAAGCGAATGGCTTTTTACTGATGTTCATGATAGGACACAACCAATTACTATTTCCCGCATGAATAGTTTCGCCAGAACCTATTCTAAGATTATGGGTACAGACGTGTATCTTCACTCTCTGCGGCATTTCATGACTTCAGAATTAGCAAGAGCCAATATTCCCGATTCTGTTATTCAATCTCTCATTGGCTGGGACTCTGCTGATATGGTCAATGTTTATAAAGATATTGATGCAGATGAAGAATTTGGAAAGTATTTCAAAGATGGTGAAGTTATTGGACAGAAACAAAGTAGTTTATCTGATTTGTAAGGAGGTGAGTTATGGCTTTAGTTGGAAATGACAACCCTGAGAAAATGTTTAATTTTCTTCGTCAACAGGGATTTACTGAAGCTGGATCGGCTGCTGTCGTAGGAAATGGGTATGCAGAATCCGGCTGTTCGCCCATTAATCTTCAGAATAATGGCAATAGAGAACTTGATATGACAGATGAACAGTACACCGCTGCTGTAGATAACGGTACATATACAAACTTTGTTAATGATAAATATGGCTATGGCATATTTCAATGGACATACTGGAGCCGAAAACAAAACCTTTTGAATTATGCAAAGTCTAAAGGCGTTTCGATTGGCGATTTGGAAATACACATGAATTTTCTTATGCAAGAACTTAATGCTGGATATAAGCCTTTGCTTAATATTCTTCGTACAAGTAATTCTGTGTCTGAATGTTCTAATGCGTTTATGTTACAGTTTGAACGTCCTGCCAATCAATCAGTTGA
>JAAWBZ010000048.1 GCA_022792945.1 Oscillospiraceae bacterium
ACCAACCTTGGGAAATACAACGAGGGAGTGCTGGCCGGGGAGCCGCTTTCGTTCCCCGCCAGCCCCCAGGCGGTGCAGGCGCTCTTAAAGGACATCGGTGTGGACGGCATACGCTACGAGGAAATTTTTATTGCCGGCTATGACTTCAGCGGCAGCCTGCCGGAGCTTTCGGAGCATCCCGGTGAATACGAAAGTCTGGACGAGCTGAACCATCTGGCCTGCCTGCTCCCGGAAATGGCCCCGGACGATTTTGAAAAATTCGGCGCGGCCCTCAGCATGGGAACGCACACCTCCAGCTTGGCGGACGTTATCAATCTTACGGAAAATCTGGAGTATTCTGTATTCCCGTCGCTGTCCATAGCTGCGCCTATTCGCCCTCAATGGGGAAATGTGGGATTGCTTCAAGCCGCTTTGCCATAAGCCGCTGCCGCATATCTTCATCAACAACAGCTTTGATACTCCCGTCCGGCTGGCGTTTCCTGATTGTGGCAAGGCGGTTGATTGCATCGTCGCAGCTGACAAGGGAAACCGGCCGGGTTACTACTTTGGCGATACTTACAGCTTTCAAAATTTTACTGCATATCACGCCCCCTGCTGGCATAGGCTTCTGTGACGCGAACAGAAAGGCGGCGAACTATGAAGCCACAAATTCTGCTTTCCATGCCCGCGGGGGAGTTTCCCAACTACGCCGAGGCCCTGGCGCTGGCCGGGGGACAGGCGGCGCGGCCGGAGGACGCCTGCGCCCTGCTGCTGCCCGGAGGCGGCGACCTGCTGCCCAAATACTACGGCCAGGAGGACCTGGGCCTCTGCCAAAATCCAGACCCGGACCGGGACGAGCGGGAGCTGGAACTCTGCGCCCGGTTTCTGGCGGAAAAGCGGCCCATCCTCGGCATCTGCCGCGGCGCGCAGGTCCTGGCTGCGGCCCTGGGCGGGACGCTTCTGCAGGACCTGCCGGACCACGGCGCGCTGCTCAATGGCGGCGACCGCATCCACGAGACCCGCACTGCCGGCGTCCTCACCGGACTCTACGGCCCCGTCTGCGCCGTCAACAGCGCCCACCACCAGGCGGTGGATCGCCTGCCGGAACACTGCCGCATCCTTCAGCTCTCCTGCGACGGCGTCGTCGAGGCCTTCGCCCACGAGACGCTGCCGGTGCTGGCGGTGCAGTGGCACCCGGAGCGCCTCTGCGGCCGCTTCGCGCGGCCCGACGCTGTCAGCGGCCTGCCGCTGCTGCGGTATTTCCTCGCCCTCTGCGGAGGAGACGCCCCATGACTGCCCGGGAGCGGGCCGCGGCGCTGCACCGGGCGGTGCCGTCGGCCGTCGGCCACGTGGATCTGCCGGCGGAGCTGGAGCTGGCGCGGCAGTATGGACGGCGGGGCGTCCTGTCGTCGTATGTCCCCCGGCTGCAGGCTGCGGGCATCCGGGCGCTGATCGGGGCCATTTTCGTCCACCCGCAGTACCTGCCGGAGATGGCCCTCTCCTCGGCCCTGGGCCAGACGGCGGCGCTGCTGGCGGAGCTGGAGGAATGCCGGGACTTCGCTCTGGTCCGGACCGCCGGGGAGCTGGACGCGGCCCTGGACGCAGGCCGGATCGCCGTGGTCCTCTCCATGGAGGGGGCCGAGCCCCTGGCCCGGTCACCGGAGCTGCTGCGGCCCTTTCACGCCCTGGGCCTGCGGCTGCTGGGCCTGACGTGGAACCACCGCAACCACGCCGCCGACGGCTGCGCCCTCTCCGGCGGCCTGACGCCTGCGGGACGCGCTCTGGCCGAGGCGGCGTGGGACCTGGGGCTGATCCTGGACGTGAGCCATCTGAGCGACGCCGGATTTTGGGAACTCCTCAGCCTGGGGGACGGGCCGGTGCTGGCGTCTCACTCCAACTGCCGCGCCCTGTGCGCCCACCCCCGCAACCTCACCGACGCGCAGCTCATCCAGCTGGGGCGGCGCGGCGGCGTTATCGGCGTCAACCAGGTCCGCTTCCTGGTGCGGGAAGGGCCCTGCGGCCTGGCGGATCTGGCGGACCACCTGCTGCACATCGAGGCCGTTTCCGGCCCCGGCCATGCCGCCCTGGGCCTGGACCTGGCCCGGGACTATACCCAGGCCCTGCCCAAGCCCCGGGCCTTCTGGGAGACCTGGGACCTGGCGGCGGAGGACCTCCTGCCGGACTATGACGCCCTGCCGGCGCTGACCGCCTGCCTCTTAGAGCGCGGCGCCGGCCAGGACACCGTGACAGGCATCCTGGGCGGCAGCCTTCTGTCGTTTCTGCGGCGGCATCTGCCGCCCTAGGGGCCGGTCAGAGCAGCGGCAGCAGCTCCTCCGCCTCCTCCAGATCCAGCTGGTCGAGAATTTCCCGGACGTAGGCCGCCACGCTCTCCACCTCGCCGTTCTCGTCGCTGCGGTAGCACGCCCGCCAGTATTCCTGCGCCAGATCGGCGCAGCGCCTGCGGGTGGCAGCGTCGCGAGTCACGGCCAGCAGGGCCGTTGCGTTGCCCAGGGCCAGCTCCGGATGGGTCAGAGTCAGCTGCTGCAGGGCGTAGATCAGGACGCACTCCAGCCGGTCGCGGACGCACAGCGCATCCATTCCGGCGAAGCGCAGCATGGTGTTCAGCTCCTCCAGCGTCATGTCCAGGCGGAGGCCCAGGGCGATGAGGCTCCGCCGCCGCGGCACCACGCCGTGGCGCTTGAGCTGGGAGAGCTGCTTTTCCACCTCCGGCGGCAGCTGCAGGCTGTGCAGGCTGGCCCGGCAGCCGTCCCGTCCGGCCTCCAGGCGGCGGACGGTCAGAAAATCCTCCAGAAACCGCTCCAGCTTCAGCTTCCGGCCGCAGAGGTCGGGGCCGTACTGCCGGAAGAACGCCTCAAACTCCGCCTCGGTGTCGATGGTCAGCAGCCGCGCCATCAGCTGTGTGGTGGAGGAGGACGCCGCGCCGTCCTCGCCGGGGCCGGGGCGCAGGCGGCGGTAGAGGGCCTCCGCCGCGCCGTAGTCGAACCGTGTGTCCCCCGCGCAGCGCCGCCGCAGGCAGAAGATGCACACGGCGTCGAAGGGGTCCCGGGGGTTCAGCCCGCCGTAGCCGCCGTAGCGCGAGAGCATGGACCCCGCGGCCTCCGGGTCCATGGCCGCGCCGAAGGCCACCTTCAAAAAGGTGTCGCGGCTGCGGGGCGCGCCGCCCTGGGTGCACCACTTTTTTAGGGTGTTCTTGCTGATGCCGCAGAGGGCCGCGAAGCGGTGGTAGCTCAGTCCCGAGCCGTCCAGCAGGTCCGTCAGGAAGATCTGCCAGGAGCTGTACTGCCCGCTGTACTCCTCCAGCAGCGCCAGCACGTCCGCCACAGTCTCACACTGGGCCGTCCGCTCCTCCAGCCTATCCATCGGCCTCGTCCCACTGGCAGACGAAGCCGCACTGGTCCGCCCCGAAGTTCCACATGCCCCGCTCGTGGGAGTCGTTCCACACCCAGCCCTCGTCCTCGCCCCGGTACATCATCATCAGGTAGTGCTCCACACCGTTGGCGTTGTTGGGCTCGCCCAGGGCCCACAGGGCATAGGAGAAGGGCTCGCCGGTGGTCCATTGGAAGCCGCCGCTGGTGTTGAGGTTGGACGCGCCCAGCCAGGCATATTCCACACCGTGCTCAGCCAGCAGCGCCGCAACGGCCTCCTGCTGCGCCCGGTCCAGGATGGTCGCCAGATGCCCGCCGCGGCTCTCGCAGTAGGCCCTGGCCTCGTCCCAGGTCATCTGGGCCTGGACGACGGTGTAGCGCCGGGTGGCCTCCGGCTGCACCAGCACATCGGGGGCCGGCTCCGCCGGCGGCGTGCCCGGCACGTCCGGCGTGTCCGCCGGGGCCTGGACGGTCTCCGCCGGCGGCGCGTCCGCGGCCTGGGGCGCCAGCCTTCCGAGGTACGACGGCATCAGCAGCAGCGCCGTGGTGGCCAGCACCGCGAAGCCCCACCCTGTCAGCGCCGCCGGGACCCAGAAGCGGCCGGCCCGGGGCGGCTCCAGGGCGTCCAGCAGGGACTGGGCGTCGGAGAAGCGGCGGTCCGGGTTCGGCGCGCAGCAGCGCAGAACGATTTTTTGGAACGCCCTATCGCCTCCGGCGGGGGGCGGCAGGCGGGCGCCGTCCCAGCGGCGGCGCAGCGCCTGCTCCCGCTGGGCCAGGGTGG
The DNA here is from genome assembly GCA_022792945.1 of Oscillospiraceae bacterium. Taxonomy (GTDB): domain Bacteria; phylum Bacillota; class Clostridia; order Oscillospirales; family Oscillospiraceae; genus Avoscillospira_A. Next base: position 4,147 of record JAAWBZ010000048.1, read on the forward strand.
AGCCCTCGCCGGTCTGCGGCAGGAAATTGCCGTTGAGCAGCTGATAGAGCACCACCCCCAGGGAGTAGAGGTCCGCCCGGTGGTCGTAGCCATCGCCCCGGGCCACCTCGGGAGCCATGTAGGCGGCAGTGCCGGTCATGGTCTCCAGCATGGCATCCTCCCGCACCCGGGCGACGCTGAAATCGCCCAGCTGGTAGCGGCCCTGGGCGGTGCGGTAGATATTGGCGGGTTTGACGTCCCGGTGGACGATGCCGGCCTCGTGGGCGGCGCGGAGGGCGCCGGCCAGATCCCATGCCAGGCGGCGGACCTCGGCGGCGTCCAGCGCCTCGCCCTCCCGCAGCAGCTCCGTGAGGCAGGTGAGGCGGTCCATGCGGAGGAGGACGTCGCAGCCAACCACTTCGCCGTCCTCGCGGAGGGGAAAGCAGGCGTCGTCCCGGAGCTGGACGACGTGCGCGCAGTCCCGGAGGCGCTCCATGGCCCGCACCTCGGCCAGGGCGTCCTGGAGATCGGCCTCCAGGGCCGCGCCGCGGCCGGTGAGGGTGACGACCTTGACCGCGGCCTCCAGCTCTCCGCCGGGGCGTTGGGCAGTCAGGGCGTAGACCGCGCAGTGGCGGCCGTGGTAGATGCGCGCCCCGGGCGTCCAGCGGCCCCAGAGGGGCGCGTGGTCCCGGAGGCGCTGCTCCAGCGTCGTCATGGTTCCTCCTCCTTGGATTTGGATTTAACGCGGGGCTTCCAGCTCCGCCTGCATCTTTGCCAGCAGCGCCGCGTCGGCCCGCTTGAGCGACAGCACGCGCCCCTCGGGGCTGACGAAGCAGTGGCTGCTCTCCCCCTCGGCACGCACCGTGCCGCTCTCGCTGTCCACGATGCGGTACGTCAGGCGGTAGCGGACGCTGCCCGCCTCGATGAGGGTTGCCTCCACGCGCACCGTGTCCCCGAAGCGCGTCATAGACCGGTACTGACACGACACCGACAGCACCGGGCTGAGGATGCCCCGCTGCTCCATGTCCGCGTAGTCAACCCCGGCGCTGTTCAGGTACGCCAGGCGCGCCTCCTCCATCCAGCGGATGTAGTTGGCGTGGTGGACCACCCGCATCTGGTCCGTCTCATAATACTGCACCTTGTGCAAATAGGAATACATAACGGCCTCCCGCCGCGCGCCGTCCCCGGGCCGGCGGTCCGGGGACGGCGCGCGTTTATTTTACGATCTCGCAGAATTCAATGCTCTCCTTGTCCGGGCCCTCGATCTTGAAGAACCGGATGCCCTTGTCCCAGAAGGGCAGCTCCTCGACGCCGCTGGTGGTGACGGTATAGCAGCCCGCGGCCTCGATCTCCTTGAGGAGCGCCGCCGCGTCGGTGACGTCCAGGGCCAGGTGGTCCCACGCGCCGGCCTTTTTCACCGTCTCGCCGGCCTGGTAGGTCTCGATGGTGCAGGAGCCGAAGCGCAGGAACGCCACCGGCGTGCCGGCGGGGTCGGCGGTGCGGTGGATGGTCTCAAAGCCCAGGCCCTCGTAGAAGCGGATCGTGGCCTCCAGGTCCGACGCGGGCAGGGCGATGTGCTGGAAGCCGGTGATGTATTGGGTGTTCATAGGGGTGTGCCTCCTTCGTATTTCTGGCGTTATTTACATTATATCACAGGCACAGGCGGATTGCAACTTTAGCACTCCTGGTGTTAGAGTGCTAAAATTCACGGTCTGTTCATAAAAAACCGTATAAATGTTCACAGTCCGGGGGTATGCTAAAGCTACAAAACAACAAGAGGTCCGGACCACCGGACAACAGAGCTTTTGAGGAGGTTTTTGTCATGATGAATCTGATGCCCTATTCCAACCGCGGCAGCGAGGCCGCGCTGTACAGCCCCTTCCGCATGATGGACCAGCTGGAGCGGCGGTTCTTCGGGGACGACCTGATGGAATTCCGCACGGATATCCGCGACGACGGCGACCGGTATGTGATGGAGGCGGACCTGCCGGGCTTTCGCAAGGAGGATATCCAGATCGACGTGGACGACAAGCAGCTGACCATCCGCGCCGAGCGCCACTCGGACTACGAAAAGAAGGACGCCCAGGGGAATTTCCTCCGCTGCGAGCGCTCCTACGGCGCGTACACCCGCAGCTTCGGCCTCAGCGGCATCCGCTCCGAGGACGTGGAGGCCAGCTATCAGGACGGCGTTCTGAAGCTGCTCCTGCCCAAGGCCGCGCCCAAGACGGCCGAGACGCGGCGGCTGGCGGTCCAATAAAAAAAGCAAAAATGCCCAGCAATACTCTGTCCGCTTCGGCGCATACTAGGGATGTACCAAAGCGAACAGATGTAAGGAGGGTATGAAAATGGATTGTCACGCCAACCGCTGCATCGAGTGCTCGGTGGTTTCCTGCGCGCACCACTGCGACGTGGAGAACTACTGCTCCCTCGACAAGATCAAGGTCGGCACCCACGAGTGCCACCCCAGCATGGACCAGTGCACAGACTGCCTGTCTTTCCTGAAGAAATAAGGCAAAAAACCGCCGGAGGACCCATCATCGGGTCCTCCGGCGGTTTCGCTGTACCCGCGGTGGCTTCCTTTGACCGAATCAGCCGGTCAGCGCCGATGGTCCAGTTGCGTTATCAAACCGTCCAGTTGCGGGAAGTGCCTTTATATCCGCCCCCATTTGACCGAATAATCACATAGGGGAAGATCAACATGATAAAAATTGCGATTTGTGACGATGATGCCAACATCCGCGCCTATCTCACGACACGGATCCGGGCGCAGTCCTGCCCCTGTGAGATCGTGGAGTACGCTTCTGCCAATGACTGCCTTGCCGACACCCAAGAAATGGACCTGCTCTTTTTGGACGTAGAGCTGGCCCCCTCCGGTCCCGACGGTATGGAGCTGGCCCGGAAGCTCAGGGAACGGACTTCTGGAACACAGCCGGTCATTATCTTTGTGACTGGCTATGAGCGGTATGTGTTCGATGCCTTTGACGTGGGCGCGTTCCAATACCTGCTGAAGCCGGTGGACGAGGAAAAGTTTGCCCGGGTCTTTGCCCGCGCAGCTGCACAGATCGGAACTGCCAAAGAAAAGCCGGGGCGCGTGCTGACGCTTCAATCCGCCAGCACCAGCAAGACCATACCGCTGGACAGCATCTACTACATCGAAAGCAGCGATCACAAGGTCGTGCTGCGCCTGCGGGACGGCCAGTTTACCTGCTACGCCAAAATCCGGGATTTGGAGCTGGAGCTGCAGGATCAGTTTTTCCGCATCCACAAGGGCTATCTGGTCAATCTCTCCTATGTGGCCGGGTATAGCAAGTCGGAAGTGACGCTGACAAATGGGGAAAGGCTTTTGCTCTCAAAATACAAGTATCAGGATTTTGTGAAAGCCTACCTCCATTTCCTGAAAAAAGGAGCGGGCCCATGAGCGAAACAGGATTCCGTATTTTCAACAGCGCTTTTTCCGCCGGGGCGGAATTGACCTACGCCGTCCTGCTCACCGCCTTTTTCCAGCCCTTTATTCCCGCCCGGGGCCGGAAGCGGCGGAAGCTGCTCCTTGTTTTTTCGGTCTACATCCTGTTTGAGCTCGTCTGCAGCCAGGCGGCACTGCCGCAAGGCTCCTTTGGACTGGCTTTGACGGCGCTGCTGCTGGCGGTATCAAGGTGGATTGATTTGGAAAAGCCCCTTGTGTGCCTCCTGACGCTGCTCTATTTCAATGCCAGGATTTCCAGCGGCCTGATGGTGCAAAGCCTGTACTTCATCGTGGAGCGTTCGCTGCCCTTCCGGCCGGAGCCGCCGGAGGCGGTCTTTCTCCGGGCCGCCTTCCTGGTCACACTGTTCCTGGTGTCCCATGCCGCGATGCTGGCGGTCATGCTCTGCGCCCTCCAGCGTCAAATGCGGAAGCGGCGCATGACGCTCCACCGGCGGGAGCTGTGCTATATCGGCTTGGTGCCAACGGCGGGAATTCTGTTCGGTCAAGTAATCTCCCGGCTGCTGGTGGAGTTCAAAGACGGCGTTCTGCTCCAACTCTATGAACGGCACCCGGCGTTTCTGGCGGTGATCCCTGTGCTGGCCCTGCTGTTCTACGCCGGGGCCTGGCTGACCATCGCCTTTCAGCAGGGAATGGCGGCGCTTCAAGAGGAACGGGCCACCCTCTGTATGGAGTACCAGCAGACACAGGCGATCCGGGCGCGTATCCATGAGGCGGAGCAGTTCTATACCCGTATCCGCCAGCTGAAACATGAAATGCGGGGCCACATGACCAACATTAAGGCGCTGGCCGGTCAGGGCGAGTACGCCAGCCTGGAGGACTATATCGCCCGGATGGACGGGAGTATCCGTGACTTTGAAATGACGCTCCGGACAGGAAACCCGGTCACGGATGTGATCGTCAACGATATACGGCGGCGGAGCCTCGACCTGGGCATCCGTTTCCAGGTGGATTTTCATTACCCGGAGCCGGGGGCCTATGACGCCTTTGATGTGGGGATCATCCTTCAAAATCTGCTGCAAAACGCGGTGGAGGCCTGCGAGAGGGTGAGCGAGGGTGAGCGGTTTATCGTACTGACTGGAAAGAGAAAAGGACGTTTCTTTCTGATAGAGATCAAAAACTCTATTTCGGCTGAGCTGGTATTCGGGCAGGACGGCTTGCCAGTCACAACGAAACAGGAGGATCCAACCAAGCACGGG
>JAAWBZ010000178.1 GCA_022792945.1 Oscillospiraceae bacterium
ACAGGAAACCGCTGTCTGTGTGATTGGCGTTGCACTGCTGCTCTCAAACCTTTCCTTATCCCTGAGGGCCGCTCTCGCTCTGTTTTGCCTTATGCTTCTGCTGTTTGTCTTGCCGAGGTTGCGGAGCAGAGCCTAAATTATTAATTGCACAATACATAAAATACTTACGACCAAATAGATTTGAAAAGAAACTGTTGTGTTACAGTCGTGCATTAATAAAACAAGACTTCTCCGTCTATCGGAAGGATAGCGGTAGAACTGAATCTCAATCATCCAGCGGAACTGGACTTTCCGAACCAAAGCCTTCCCTGCTTCTGGTGCCTGCCAGTTCATCAAGGATCTTGATAAATTCTTCCGTATGAACGATAGAGAATGTTCTGGTAGTTCCTTCTTTTGCTGAAATGCTTTCCAACAACAGCTTTTTTAGATACAAAAATCCGTGGACAGTCTCCTCAAGACGTATATCTGAGCACTGAATATTGGCCTTCCAAATCTGCCGGAAGGAAGTTACAAACTGGTTCTTTCCCATATTATGTTCATGGGCAAATGCCAGTGCTGTGATTCGGGCCATTTCCTCATCAAAAAGGTCAAGTCTCTTGTTTTGGACAAACAGAAAAGCATCTACTCCAAGCTTATTCATTTTATCTATATATAGCTTTCGGTTTTTCAAAAACATAAGCTCATTTCCAAATGCAAAGTGGGCGATATGCTCATAGGTATCCCACTCATCATTTGTAAAGTATTCCCTCTGCTTTTTATCTATAAATAAATGCAATATCTGTCCCTCCGGCAGTGTTTCTTTGATTTTTCCAATCGCGAGATCGACCCCTGTGTTGACTTTACGCCAGTCGATTTGCTCGGGAAGCGGGCATTGATACTTCCTGGCCCAGCAACTGTTCTCAACCAAACGGACATACTCTTCCAAGGTTAAATTTCCATTATAGGCCATTTCTAGGAAGTCAGAAAACCCATCCTTCAGAACTGTGTCATCGATATCCATGATACGCAACGACTTTATCATCTCCGCCGGGCTGCGAGGAATCGCCTGTTCTTTCACCGCGATAATTTCCTTTTGAATAAAGTCTCTGTCCCAGATGCCATAGAAAATCCACTGTTTTGCACCAGATAACATATATTTTGATTGAAATGCGGGATATAGTTTGCGCACAGTTTCATCAGAGAATATATCATCCTGCACAATATCAGCTTTATACGCGATAGTATATGACGTAAAGCTATAGAGCCAGTTTGACAGATTTGGAACTTCATTTTCAATTAAGAGGCAATAAATACGATAAAAATCTTTCATCGCACACTTCAAGCTTCTGATATTGTGAGGAGGCATCAGACGTTCCTGCTCTTTTGAATCAAATAAGGCGTTATCGCCCAAACGTCTTCCGTAGCCTAGATCATCTCTGTCCGGCGCAAACAGTTCCAGTAACCCAGATTCACAGCTTTCAATGAATGCCTTATACTCTGGATTCTCATAGTTCATGCTGGTTATCACTGTATGTACAATTTTTTTATAGTCTGGGATATATTGGACAGTCCTCTGAACGATCTTCTCCTTGATCTCTGCATAGGACAATTCCCCCTGCTCTGCCGCAGCAGATACATTTAGCATTACCTGAGCAGTGCGGACGTTGCCTTTCTCAGTCGCATCCCCAGTGTTGCTAAATTGAATTTCACCGGTTACTGTGGGCTCCTGTTTCGTCCTTATCTTCTCTTGGTTGGCAACAATGATTATATGATACTTGCCATTTTCACAATAATCGTTAATGATACCCAGCACATCTACGCTGTACATCTGGCAACGTTCCAAATCGTCAAACACAAGTACAACATACTTGTCATCAATTTTATTCTTGGCAGAGAAAAAGTCAGCTGGATCTGTGGCAAGGACCCCTCTTAATGACTCTGGAAGAATCTGTGCTGTCTCAACCACTCTTTTGAATTTTTTCACGTTTTTGACAATGCTATCAAGGCCTTTAATCCTGTAATACGTCTCCACCCATGCGCTTTTTACCGCATCATGTATTTCTTCAGGTCGGGTAATACCAAACAGGGATATGCGGAGTATAACAGCTTCCCCGTCAAGGATGGCCTTCAACTCGTGATAAACGAGAAATGTCTTCCCACACCCCCAGTCCCCAGAAAGCAGCACTGCTCCGACAGGTTCGCTCTCTCTACAATAATAAAGAAGTTCATCGATTGTGTTCATTTTATCACCCAATTTCAAAAAGATTCCGAGTCACTCATTCTGCGGAGTCGGTCTTTGTAGAAAAGTACGCCGTAGAGCTCTTCGCTTTGACTATGGGAATATCAGGCGCATATTTCATTGCTAATCTCAGAGAAGCAGATGGGTGATTGGTCGAACTAATTATAGCAATTCACAAAATATTCGTCTACAATATTTGTGTAGAAATTTAGGCAGCAATCATTCCAGAAAGGAGAGATTACAATGGAGAAAAAATATCAAATTTTCATATCATCCACCTATGAGGATTTGAAAGAAGCCAGGGAGAAGGTCCGTGACGCTATTCTTTCCATGATGCATTTTCCCATTGGCATGGAGATGTTCAGTGCTGGAGACGAGGAGCAATGGGAAATTATCCAGGAGACAATCAACAGCTCAGATTATTATGTCCTGATTGTAGGTCAGAGGTACGGCTCTGAAATTGAGACTGGTGAAGATGCCGGAATCAGCTATACAGAAAAAGAATATCGCTATGCAAAAGAGCAGAAAGTCCCCATCGTTGCGTTTATCCTTGACGATAATGCCCACATCACGGTAGCGGATATAGAGAGCGACCCGAAAAAGCTCAAGAAACTCAAAGCATTTAAAAAAGAAGTTGCGACCGGGCGCACCGTAGAGTGGTGGAAAACCTCAGAGGAACTTGCACGCCAAGTGACAGCTGCGCTACACAAGCAGATGGGCCGAAAAAAGCGTCCCGGCTGGGTTAGAGGAGATAGCTTTGATTTGGAGGCCAGTCATGCGGAAATTCTGAGACTAAATCAACAGGTACGGAGCTTGCTGGAGGAAAACACACAGCTCAAAGCTCAGATTGTGAAGCGCAAGCCACAATTGACTGTTGCGTTTGACTTGGATGAACCGGAAGATAAAGACGATTTGATGAATTTCGACGAGTCGGGCAGCGGCGAAGAAGACGGTAAAAGCGAATACCTCTCCCATGGAAATCTGCTTATCTCACTGGACGAGGACAAGATGCGGATAAAACTTGTCCCTACCTATGCCGAGCAGAAGCGCAACCGTTATGAGCCGCTGAATAAGTTTGATATTGAGCCGCACCTGAAAAGTTATGTCACGGATGCAGCGCTACGCAAATATAATGAGGCGCTGCCGGACAAGGAAACGGTGGATGCCTATATTGAGAAAATGGACAGATATCTAAGAATACACAAAGGTGGGATTTCCTTTGGATTGGATATCGCGAACGATGGAACC
>JAAWBZ010000163.1 GCA_022792945.1 Oscillospiraceae bacterium
GGCGATATCGTTCTGTTGGATAATGCGGATTTTATCGAATGCATTGATGCTGGGTTGATTAAGGACATTACAGATTCTGTTTACAGCTATGAGAATCTGGCTGTATTCAAGACCCAGATTGATACCTGGAACGGCATGATTGGTGACGGTTCCAAAATTTATGGTATCCCTACAGAGATGAGCAATACTTCTCCGGAGACATATTCCGAGAATATTCCGTTTACGTCGGTATGTCTGCCCTGGGATTATTATAAAGAGCTGGGTTCTCCGGAGCTGAAGAATCTGGATGATCTGCTGGACCTCCTGGAGCAAATGCAGGAGAAGCATCCCACCAACAAGGATGGAGATCCTGCCTATGCCATTTCTCTCTGGAAGGACTGGGATGGTTTCGGAATGGAGAATATCCTTCAGACCTGTAAGTGGTATGGACAGGAAGGCAGAGACTCCGTGCTGCTGGGCAATGACAACACAATCATGTCCATTATTGATGAGAACGGCGCTTATTACAAGATGCTGAATTTCTTCTTTGAAGCAAATCAGAGAGGGCTGATTGACCCGGATTCCAGTATTCAGGACTGGACTAAGACAGATACTGAGAAGCTTCGTACCTACAGAAAATTCCTGCTTTGGTACAACTGGGAAATGAGTCTGGCCAGCATTAATCTGACAGAGGAAGACAAAGCCAACGGTGTGGGCTTTGTGACGGTTCCCATAAGTGATATGAACATTTATCAGGTGGCGGATTCCTATTATGGTTCCGGCCGTGTATGGGGTATCGGCTCCAAGGTAGAAGGAGAGACAGAAAAGAGAGTTATGGCATTCCTTGACTGGCTGGCAAGTGCGGAAGGCAGTTCGTATATGTGGTGCGGTATCGAAGGAATCAACTATGTGCTGGAAGACGGACGCTATGTGCAGACAGAGGATTCTTCCAAGTACATGAATGGAGATATCGAGCTTCCTGCAGAGTGGGGGGGCGGAAAGCAGAGCGACGGAGGCCCGAAGCTGAATCAGTATGTTGTAGCCGCCATGGCCATCAATCCCATAACCAACGAGCCCTACAGCCTTGGCTACTGGTCCTCTGAGCAGGAGAAGCCCAAGGATCAGAGATGGGTGGAATGGGAAGAGAAATATGGTACAGCTAAGCAGACTGACTATTATGCGGATAAGGGTCTGATGAAGGTTGTGGCCAATGTCAATGTGGTGCTGGAAAGCGACAGCACGGATATGGCTCTGATCAGAAGCCAGTGCGCACAGGAACTGAAGGATGCTTCCTGGAGAATGATAATGGCCAAGGACAAAGCGGAATTCGACCAGATGTGGAGCACAATGAAGGACAACTTGAACGGAATTGGCTTTGAGGAACTGTATGAGTTCGATTGCCAGAAATACCAGAAGGTAATTGACATAAGAAAAGGAAATTAAGGATTAAGTGTATCAGGGACCGCCATAGAGTTAAAGATGTCGGTCCCTGATGTCAAATACGGATTCCATTCACGAAGTCCGGTAAGAGAATAGCTAACATTTGAAAGCATTGACAGAACAAAGGCAGCAGGTATACACTGGTAATAATGTAAAGTAGCTATATTGAATAAGGGGACTGTGATATGGAAGAAAAAAAGACTGCCGGTGCGCAGATTAAAGAGATTGCCGAGAGGCTGGGAGTGTCTCAGAGTACAGTGTCAGTGGTATTGGGCGGAAGAGGAGACAGGATTCGCATTTCAAAGGAAACACAGAAAAAGGTTCGTGATATGGCCAGAGAGATGAATTACCGACCCAATATTTATGCCAGACGTCTTCGTCATGCTGAGGAAGACGTCCCCTATGTAGTGGTAGTATTTTGGCGGATTGACAGTCTGAATTCCCGAGTGGGGAGATTTATAAGGGGACTTTACAAGGCTTCGGAGAAGAAGGAATGCAGGGTGGAACTGATGATTCAGCCCTACAAGCCCGGCGAACTGATGCATCATGCAGACATGCTATCCAGCAACCGGGTCAGCGGAGCAATTATCAGCGGTCTGTCCATGGAGGACCAGGTGGCGCTGGAGAAGCAGGATTATTCCATCCCGATTGTTTTGATTGAGAGGGAGAGTACGAAATTCCATTGTATTACGATGGATACGTATCGAACGGGGGAGCAATGTATTGCATATATGTCTGCACCGGAGATAAAGACAGCGGCTTTTATCGGTTTTGGCGGCAACAGCCGTTCCGAGAGGAAAATGGAAGCCGGTTTTATGTTCGGCTGCAGGGATCGGAATATCAAAGTAAAAGAAGACTGGAATGTATATCTGGATTGCAGCGGTTATGAAAAGGGGTATGCGGCGGCGGAAAAGGTGCTTGCCAATATTGAACTGCCATCGGCCTGGCTGGTGGCGGACGGCAGACTTGCAGGGGGAATCATGGATTGCTGTCAGGACAGGAACATACGTGTTCCGGAAGATGTCAGAATCATTTTCTTTGAGGAATCGGCAATTCTGAAGTATCATAAACCACCGCTTTCCTCAGTTGACCTCCCCGCTATGGAAATGGCGGAGACAGCACTGGATATTGTGCTTCTGGCATGTACCAGCCAGATAGATATTCCGATCAGAAGAGAGCATTCGCCACTCTATTTTATTCGGGAAAGCAGTGGAAAACAGTAGAAGAAAATGGCGGCTTCCGGGATTGGTTCTGGAACCGCTGTTTTTATAAGATATGCTAAAACGAAACAGCAAATGCAGCGGCTTTAGAGCCGTCGCGCAGCGACTTAAAACAGCAGCAGTCCGTTCAGTACCTCAGAGAAGTTACGGGCGCAAGTATTTTGCGACCGGAAGTTCTCTGTACATGAACAGGTACTGGATGGACTACTGCGGAACTGGAATAGGAGTCACGAAGTGTTCATGCCCGGGAGAATTTTCAGATGCGCAATATGCAGCTGAAAATTACTCCCCAGCAGGGGCATGGACGTTGAGAGACGGAACTTTAGAGCCGTCGCGCAGCGACTTAATTAGGAGGTATAATGAGCAGGACGAAGGATCTGGATCTGTTTTTGAGTGAACTTGTAAAGAACGGCCCTGCGGGATGCGGGTGTGCGGTAGCGAGAGACGGGGAAGTACTGTATGAGAATTATTTCGGTTACGCAGATCTGGAAAGCGGCCGGAAAATTGACGCAGGAAGTATATACAGGCAGTATTCCTCCACAAAAGTGGTGGTCTGTACGGCGGCCATGATGTTGTATGAGAGAGGGAAGTTCCTGCTCAACGACCCCATTTCCGATTATTTTCCGGAGTGGAAGAATACGCTTGTGGCTGAAAAGCAGCCTGACGGAAGTGTGAAAGTGCGTGCGGCAAAGCGTCCCATCCAGGTGCGGGACTGTTTTTCCATGGCAATGGGACTTGGGTATGGCGGAGAGGATTACACCCACCGGAAGATGGAGGAGGTTCGCAAAGGACTGCGGGAAAAATATGGGGATTATACCCTGCAGCAGGATATTAAAGCTATGGCACAGGTACCTTTCGCCTTTGATCCCGGTGAGCATTGGATGTATGGATTCGGTCATGAACTTGTGGCCGGCTTGATCGAGGTGACCTCAGGGAAGAAAGTCAGCGAATTTATTCGGGAAGAACTGACGGAGCCGCTGGAGATGAACAGCACGGGATATCACTTCTTCGGGGATACAAGGGAGCGGCTGGTGACGGCTTACGATATCAGCGGAGAGAAGAGAGTACCATTGGACGGCATTATGTTTGACGACAGGTTTGAGCCGGAAGCGAAGTATGAGGCCGGCGGTGCGGGACTGTTTTCCACAGTGCATGATTATCTGAACTTTACCCAGATGCTGGCTTGCGGCGGAACCTTTAAGGGGAGACGCATCATGGGACGCAAGACCGTCGACGTCATGCGCAGCAATCAGCTGTCTCCGGTACAGATGCAGGATTTTGTGAATCCTTATCTGGAAGGATACAGCTATGGACTGGGTGTCCGCACCAGAGTGGATGACAGGAGAAATACTGCCAACACTTCTGTGGGAGAATTCGGCTGGACTGGTTTTATGGGGACTTATGTGGCAATTGATCCACAGGAGAAGACCAGTGTAGTGTATATGCACAACAGCATACCCAACAGGGAACAGTATATTCATCATCGTGTGAGAGATATGGCTTTCGGGCTGCTGGACTAAGGATGCATCCCAGAGAAATTGCAGTCGCATGCTTTAAGCGGCCGGAAGTTCTCTGTCAGCGTTTTGGGCACAGGCAGGGCTGTTGAGAGACAGAACTTTAGAACTGCCGCGCAGCGACTTAAAACAGCATCATTCCGATCAGTACCCCAGAGAACTTACGGACGCATCTTTAAGCGACCGGAAATTCTCTGCCAGCGTTTTGGGGACAGAGCGGAATGATGCGGAACTGGAATAGAAAGGCAGGATTATTTAAATGGAAGAAAAAAGGATTTTGCTGGCGCCGGAAGGAAATGCGGAATTCCACAATCAGGTGGACTATTGTGTGGGAACCGGCCGGATGGGGCTGGCGCTGCAGAAAGAATATATTGAACAGCTGAAGCTGGTACAGGAGGAGATCGGCTTTCAGCACATCAGAGGTCATGGTCTGTTCTGTGACGATATGGCCATTTATCAGGTAAGCGACGACGGTTCTGCAGAGTACAATTATACCTATCTGGACAGAGTTATGGACAGCTATCTGGAGCTGGGAATCAAGCCGTTTCTGGAGCTGGGATTCATGCCGGAGAAGATGGCCAGCGGAAAGCAGACGATCTTCTATTGGAAGGGAAATACCACACCCCCTGCCTCTTATGAAGCGTGGACTGAGATGGTAAAAGCACTGCTGGTCCATTTGTGCGGACGTTATGGACGGGAGGAAGTGGTGACATGGCCCATCGAGGTATGGAACGAACCGAATCTGCCGGGATTCTGGGAACATGCGGATATGCAGGAATACTTTAAGCTGTTTCACCGGACCTTCCTGGCCGTGAAGGAAGTGGATGAGCGTTTTCGGGTAGGCGGACCGGCGGTGTGCGGAGGCAGCGACGAAGTATGGATCAGGTCGTTCCTGGAGTACTGCCGCGACAACAAGCTGGCGCCGGATTTTGTCACGAGACATCATTATACCACAGAGCCTCCCGAGAGAGTGGGGCATTACGGCTATCCGGAGCTGATGAAGGCAGAGGATGGCTTTGCCAATCTGCACACTACCAGAGAGATTATAGACAGTTTCCCGGAATATAAGGGACGGGAAATTCACATTACGGAGTTCAACACCTCCTATATACCTAATGCGCCGCTGCATGACACCAATCAGAATGCGGCTTACATAGCACATCAGCTGTCCAGGCTGGGAGATGACAACGAGTCCTACTCCTACTGGACCTTCGGAGACGTGTTTGAGGAGCAGGGTGTGCCCTTTACTCCCTTCCATGGAGGATTCGGCCTGGTGGCAAACGGATGTATCCCGAAACCTACTTTCTGGAGTTTTGCTTTCTTCAAGAAGCTGAAGGAAGGAAAGGGACATTGCATCCTGAAAAACGACAATGCAGTGGTCATGAGCATGGATGACGGCAGTTACCGCGGGGTGGTCTGGAATGTGGCAAACAGGCGGACCGGAGAAAAATATCTGCTGACCCTGGAGATGAAGGAGCAGCAGGAAGGCTGTCTTCTGACCAAAACCGTGGATGAGATCCACTGCAATCCACTGAAAGTATGGCATGACATGGGGGAACCGGCCAATCTTACGGCAGAAGAATGCAAGCTGCTGCAGAACGCGGCCCGTCCTTTTGTGGAGACTAGACGGGTGAAAGCGAAAAACGGCAAGATGGAGATTTCCCTGCCTGTGGAGCAGAATGGTGTGATTTACTTTGAGTGGAAGCCCGGGGAAATTGTGCCGGACAGAGGATATTCCTATGTGCGTACCACCCAGTATCCGTCCATCAATCCTATCACAAGGCTGGATTATCCGGATCCCGATGCCATACGGGTGGGAGATACCTATTACATGGTGAGTACTACAATGCACTTTATGCCGGGATGCGAGATTCTCCGTTCTTACGACCTGAGAAACTGGGAGCATCTCTCCTATGTGTATGATAAGCTGGACAGTACTCCCGGACAGACTCTGGAAGGTGAGGAGAATATATACGGCAAGGGCATGTGGGCGGCATCTCTGCGATATCACAATGGCACTTATTATGTGTGCTTTGTGGCAAATGACACCCACAAGACCTATCTCTACACAGCCTCTCAGCCGGAGGGACCCTGGGAGAAGCACTATATAGAAGGATTTTTCCATGACTGCTCTCTGCTCTTCGATGATGACGGCAAGGTCTACATCGTATACGGGAACAGGGAAATCTGGCTGACACAGCTGAAGGAAGACCTGAGCGCTCCCCTGGAGGGCGGACTACATCGTCTCATTGTGAATGACAAGGATAATCCCCATCTGGGCTACGAGGGAAGTCACCTGTACAAGATTAACGGAAAATACTACCTCTTCCTGATTCATTCCAGACCGGATATGTGGAGGAGAACGGAAGCCTGCTTTGTGGCGGATTCTCTGGAAGGAGAATTTACAGGAGGAGACGTACTGGACGACGATCTGGGACTGCCTGACAGAGGCGTGGCCCAGGGGCCCATCATAGATACGCCGGATGGGAAATGGTATGCCATCCAGTTCCAGGACAGCGGGGCTGTGGGCCGGGTGCCTTATCTCATGCCTGTGACCTGGAAGGATGACTTCCCCGTCTTCGGAGAGAATGGAAAGATTCCCGATGACTTCCCCGTTGAGAGCACCAGACCGGGATATGCTTATATGCCTCTGGTGGGAAGCGACGATTTTAAGGGTGAGCTGAAGACACACTGGGAATTCAACCATGAACCCGATCTGTCTCTGATTTGCCATGATAAAGAAGCCGGAACCTGGCAGGTTGCCACCGACAAGGTATGTACTTCCCTACTGCAGGCAAGAAATACCCTGACACAGAGGATGCTGATGCCGGGCTGTGCCGCGGAAGTTACCATAGACGGCACCGGACTGAAGGAAGGGGATTTCGCAGGACTGTGCGCCCTGCAGTCATGTTTTGGATTCCTGGGACTGACCCGGAGGAATGGGGAACTGCTGATGGTAGCGCGGACTGTGGAACCGGGAGAAGTACGCAAGTTCCCTCCGGAGAACAAGCCGGAGGAGGAATGGGCTGCCGTACCCGTGGAGGAGAAGCCCTTTGTTCTGAAGCTGGAAGCAGATTTCTCCGCAGGAAAGGACGTATGTTCCTTCTATTATAAGGACAAGAGCTTCTGGAGCCGCTGGCAGAAGCTCGGACCGGAGCACCAGCTTCGATTCAGCATGGAGCATTTCTGCGGCTGCCGCTTCGGTCTGACCGTGTACTCCACAAAAGAAGCCGGCGGAAGCGCCGTATTCAGCGACTTTGTGTATCGAGAGAGATAAAAAAGTGCAGCCATTTATGAGGCTGCGGAACTGGAAACAGCCAGCGCTTTGAACAATACAATGTGTCTGGCGACACATGAGGATTTACGGACGCATGCTTTTGCGGCCGGAAATCTCTCTGCCGTACATGGTATTGTCAAAGCACAGGCGGAACTGGAATAGGAGATTTTAAGTATGCAGACAAAACAAAATCAGGCGTTGACAATGCATCCGTTATTTTTTGACGCTATCTATAAAACGGCTTACATGGAGAAAAAGGACGGAAAGGTTGCACTGAAATATAAGGACGATATCTGTGGCGTAAGGCTGGAAGACAATGGCGACGTGACGTTTGCCATGCGCGCGCCGTCGGCACAGACCGTGGAAGTGGCCGGTGTGGGCGGAAGCATGGGAAGAGAGCGAATCGCACTGGACAGAGACGAGGAAGGCAACTTCTCGAAGACCGTATCCGGAATTGAGCCTGGATTCCACTATCATTTCTGGTATGTGGACGGAGTGCAGGTGACGAATCCTGTGGCGCCTGTGGCTTACGGATGCTTTGGAGCCACCAATTTCTTTGAAGTGCCCCGGGAGGGAGAGGATTTCTGGTTCCTGAAGGATGTGCCGCACGGTGACGTGCAGGTGCGCACCTATGTGTCCAGTGTGAATGAGCATGTGAAGAAATGCTATGTGTATACGCCGCCTTCCTATGCTTCACGGCCGGAGAAGAAATATCCGGTGCTCTATGTACAGCATGGGGTTGGCGAGGATGAGACGGGCTGGATCTGGAACGGCAAGCTGAACTTTATTCTGGATAATCTGATCGCAGAGGGAAAATGTAAGGAAATGATCGTGGTCATGTGCAGCGGTTATGCTTTCCTGAAAGATGAGGATCCTGTATTTTATCCCGGTGATTTCGGACGTGAGATTGCGGAGAACGTTATTCCGTTTATTGAGAACAATTACCGCACGGCGAAGGGAAGAAGCAACAGAGCCATGGCGGGACTGTCTCTGGGGTCCGCACAGGCCACACAGTTTGTGGCGAGATTCCAGCACCTGTTCGCACATCTGGGTGTATTTTCCGGTATGCGTGACGGGGAGACAGAGCAGATTTTAAGCCAGCATGAGAAATATCCCATGGAGACAGTGTTCATGACCGGCGGAATCGGGGAGCAGGGTCTGGCTGACAGACAGAAGGAATACACGGACCGTTTTCAGGCGCTGGGCGTGGCCGGAGGACAGAGAAGCTACCCGGGATACCATGAGTGGCATGTGTGGAGAGCCAGCCTGAAGGACTTTGCAGAGTTGATTTTCAAGGGCGAGAGCAAGGACGATCCGGCGGAAGCAGATTTTACATATGAAGAATGCACTTTGACAAAGGAACAGCTGGACCATCAGACCTTCGCGGAGCATATTCTGATGTTCGATCCCATCTATAAGGGACTGATCCGTGCCGTGGATGAGAAGGGAAGACCCGCAGGAAAGTACAAGGACGAACACTGCGGAGCAGAAGTGACAGATGCGGCGGCCGGGAAGGCCAGATTCTGGATTCGTGCCGACGGTGCGAAGACAGTGGAAGTGGACCTCTGGGGAATGGGCTGCTTTGCCATGGAGAAAGCAGAGGAAGACTGGTGGAGCTGTGAAGTGACGGGAATTGAGAAGGGCTTCCATTACTATGGCATCAAGGTAAACGGCGTGGATGTGCTTGACAGTAACGCACCGGTGGGATACGGCGGCTTCCGGGCAATCAACTATCTGGAAATGCCCGAAGAGGATTTCGAGGAGTACAGAATCCGGCAGAATCCTCATGGAACCGTACACCTGAACTATTATCCTTCGAAGGAGACAGGACGGACGAAACTCTGCTATGTATATACACCGGCTTCCTATGAGAAGGAGCCTGAACGCAGATATCCTGTGCTTTACCTGCAGCACGGCGGCGGAGAGAACGAAGCGGGATGGGTATGGCAGGGCAAGCTTGCCAATCTGGCGGACAATCTCATTGCCGCAGGCGAGATGGAGGAGATGATCGTAGTCATGAGTACGGGATATGCGTTCCCGGACAGCGGCGATTATCATCCGGCCATGAGCGCCTTCACGGAAGAGCTGGTGAGCAGCGGTATTCCTTATATTGACAGTGTATACAGGACCATTCCCGACAAGGCTCACAGGGCCATGGCAGGACTGTCCATGGGCGGCATGCAGACCCAGAAATGTGTCTATGCCCATCCTGAACTGTTCGAGTGGGCCGGCATTTTCTCAGGCGGACTGACCATTCAGAATGAAGAGGTGGATTACAGCGGCATTCTTCTGAATCCGGAGGAATTTGCAAAGCGGTTCAAGCTGCTGTTCGTGGCCTGTGGTACCCAGGAGCCCAGCTTTGAGAGCACGAAGAAGAACGAGGAAACCGTGCTGGCGGCGGGTACGCCCATCGTTACCTTTGAAGGGTACGGCTACCATGACTGGACGTTCTGGAGACATTGCGCGAATGATTTCCTGAGAAGACTTTTTAAGGACTGACGGTTCCTTTAGCGAAAAAATGAAATCTCATTCTGGCAACAGGAAGCTTTTATGAGCTTCCGTTGCCCCCCGGACTGAGAGGAATCATTGCAATCATTCTGATTATGTAAGATTTTGTGCAAAAGAGCAGGAAACGCCTTGTAATGTTACAAATATAAATGAAAAGGTTTATGAACGGAATAAAGAAATAAATGTAACAAATAGACACACATAGAAAGAGAGGACAGAAAATGGCAAGAGAAGCAAAAATTACAGTTCACCCTTCCTACGAAACGGGAGAAATTTCCCCCAGATTGTTCAGTACCTTCCTGGAGCCCATCGGTTCCATGGTAAATGGTACCATGTTCAATCCAAAGCATCCCACGGCTGACGAGCAGGGATTCCGGCGCGACTTTATCGACGCACTGAAAGCAACGGATATGCCCGCCATACGTCTGCCCGGCGGTAATTTCGTATCCGCCTGGAGCTGGAAGGACTCCATCGGACCGAAGGAAGAGAGAAAGGTAAGACTTGACCCCGCATGGCATCAGTACATCACCAATGAAGTGGGTCATGACGAATATCTGCAGTGGGCGGAGAAGGTGGAGGCGGAGCCTCTTTACACCATCAACCTGGGCACCGGCGATATGCGGGATGCCATGGATATCGTGGAATACACCAATCACGAAGGCGGAACCTGGTGGTCAGATCTGCGCCGGAAGAACGGACATGAGAAGCCCTATGACGTAAAGATGTGGTATCTGGGCAATGAGATGGACGGCCCCTGGCAGCTGGGCTCCTGGGATAAGGACCCCAGAGGATACGGCGTGCGCGCCAACGAAGTGTCAAAGGCCATCAAGTGGATCGACGGACGCATCGAGACGGCGGTCTGCGCATCCTCCGCATCCTTTATGGACCACTATCCTCAGTGGGAGGAAACGGTACTGCAGGAATGCTATGATTCCGTGGATTATCTTTCCATGCACCATTATCACAGCGCACCTCCCGGAGATGTGAAGGCTCTGCTGGGCGGTTCCGCTTACTATGAAGACTTTATCAATACGGAAGTGGCGCTCTGCGATCTGATCGGTGCGAAATGCCGTTCTCCGAAGAAGATTATGCTTTCCTTTGACGAGTACGGAGCCATGATTCGTCCCAACACACCGCTGCATCCGGGATACGGATATCACAACATGATTCGTGCCCATTACAGATTCGATCCCGAGAGGAAGTATATCCTCCATGATCCCGACAATATGCAGGATCGTTTCAGACCCGGAGGAGATCTGCTGCAGATGCTGTCCATGCTGTCCATCCAGCTTGCATTCCTGCGCCATGCGGACAGGGTGAAGATTGGCTGTATGACAGGCGGACTTGGTGCGCTCTGTGCTTCCAACCATGACCATGTATGGAAGTCGGCTTCCCATTATGCATACTGCCAGATGATGGAATACGCAAAGGGAACCTCCATGCGGACCGCAGTGGACAGCGAAACC
>JAAWBZ010000240.1 GCA_022792945.1 Oscillospiraceae bacterium
AACAACCAACACCAGCGCATACCTTGACAGCGACCGGGTGGCGGAGCTGTGGGCGGCGGTCAAGACGGCCCTCGCGGGGAAGGCGGACCTCGCCGACCTGGACGGCTACACCACGCCAGACGCAGTCGCTACAGCCATCACGTCTGCCCTTGCCAACTACGCCACCAACGCTGGAGCGCAGACAGCCATCGCCACGGCTTTGGCCAATTACATGACCGCCAGCGAGGTCAACGACGCCATCGCGAAAGCGGTGACAGAGGCGGCGCACATCGCCTTTGAGGCGGTGGATGCTCTGCCGGAGACCGGCGCTCCCAACAAAATCTATCTCGTTCCCAGCGGCGGCGGGAGCGGGAACGCGAAAAACGAGTACATGTGGATCAACGGCGCGTGGGAGCTCCTGGGGAGCACGGAGGAGGACCTGACGGGCTACTGGTCCAAACAGGAGCTGCGGGCCATGACGGCAGCGGAATTGCAGGCGATTCTGGTATGAGCTTTCTTGACGATGCACGGACCCGGGAGCTGTGGGAGAAGGTCAAAGCAGAGCTCTCTGGGAAGCAGCCCAAGCTGGCCGGCACGCCGGGCCAGGCGGTGGGGGTCGGCGCGGACGGGGGAGCGGTGGCGGTGCGGGGGTGGAGCAATCCGAACCTGCTGGAGAACTGGTATTTTGCGGACCCGGTGAATCAGAGGGGCGCTAGCGGAACGATTACCACGGCTGGATATTTTATCGACCTGTGGAAGCTGGTGTCCGGGAGTGTCACGATAGGAGCGAACGGTCTGGTTTTGAATGGAACCATTACGCAGGTCCTGGAAACCGCGCCAGAGTCCAGCATGACTGCATCCGTCTTAACCAGTGCGGGGGTAGCTTCGGCGTCTTACAGCCCGTCGAAAAAACATTTTCCATCACAGGCACCGGAGAAACCATCCTTGCCGCCAAACTGGAACTCGGCACCCACCAGACCCTCGCCCACCAGGACGCCGCCGGAAACTGGGTGCTCAACGATATCCTCAACAAGGTGGAGGAGACCAGGAAATGCCAAAGATACCAGAAAGTATTTAACTGGGGAACTCGTAACTTTACGGCTTTTTATGGGTTCACAACTTCAGCCACAACGGCAAATCTATTCCTTCCGGTTGGCGTCCCGCTTCGAATCACTCCAACGATATTGGATACACGCGGAGAGAACTGGGCAATTACACT
>JAAWBZ010000241.1 GCA_022792945.1 Oscillospiraceae bacterium
AGAGCTGATCCTTCAAGAGATCATGTCTGCTTTCATCATTTTTAACTTTGCCCTGGCCGCCGCCTGGGGTGTAGACACGACCCGAGGCAAGTCCAAATACAAACGCCGCGTCAATTTCTCCGATGCGGTTTACTTCTGTTGCTAAGTTCTCCGGGGCGTGGCCTTTGACGTGATCCGCTTCTTGGAGCGTACTCTCCTGCCCTGCCGCCCAGACCGCAGCTATCCCAGACCCGTGGTTGCCGGCAACCGCATTTATCCTGTGTATGTCCCCGCGGGTTGGATCCCCTGCCTGCCTTGCGACTCTCTTTTTGGTAACTTCTGGTTAACTTAATGGCATTGGTTGACTACAGCGCCATGTTTGCGGTGCTGGATACCCTAATGGCGACGGACCTGCCGCAGATGGAACTGTACTGCGAGATTGGCCGGTTGGTCAGCGGCAGGACAGAGAACGGCGCCGCTGTTGCCGCGGCCGAGTATTTGTGCGTTGCATACCCTGGCGCCACTGGCTTCTCTCCCCGGAACCTGCGCCGGATGCGGGAGTTCTACCGCACCTATGAGAGCGTACCGGAGGTGCTGGCTGAGGCTATGACCATCGACTGGACACAGAATGTGGTCATCCTGGAGGCGGAATTGTCCATCCAGGAGCGGGCGTGGTATATCCGGGCCGCTGGACAGTTCGGCTGGTCGAAGCTGGAACAGTCAAAGAAGATTCAGGAGCACGTTCATGAAACGCGCTCTCTCGACAGTACGGCTGATCCGTGTTATAGTAACAACAGCGGGGGTGGTAAGGATGGCGAAAAAGAAAAAGAAGCTTCCGGGACATTTCTGCAAGGTCTGCGGGTTGCGGAAGTCCAACGAGAGCTTCAGCGGCAGAGGTCATGCGGCGCATATCTGCAAAGCCTGTTCCCGCCTCTCACCGGCACAGCAGGCGGAGGAGATGACGCTCCGCCGCTTGGAGAATCTGCCTCTGCGCCGCCTGAGCGAGAGCGAGATGACATGGCTGAAAAATCGAACTCACGACCACCGGCCAGAGGTGAAAACCTTGGCCTGTATGGTCTATGCGGAACGGTTCCCCCGCCTGGCGAGAAACCAGAAAAAACAGGAGCTGGCCATCCAAACGCTGAAGCTGAGCATCGATGGCGAGGTCTGCGACTCCTATGGCGACCCGGTGTACATCAGAGAGAGCTACCGGGTCAGCCGGACACCACCGGTCGTTGTTTGCACACAGCAGGACGGCATATCTCAGGTAATCGAACCTCCTCCCAAAATACTGGCGAAACTGTTAAAGTGGACGGTACACACGCTGGAGATTTTCTGGTGGGAAGAAGATTACTGCGGCCCTGCCGATGTTGAATCGGAGGAGGAACCCCCTCTATGGAGCGTCCATGTGGAATACTCCAACGGAGAGATTCAAGATATGGAGTCGGCGGACGATGTGCCTGACCCTGTTCTGGAGCTTTTATCTGCTCTTGCTGAACTCTTTGAGTAGACACAGCGCCTCCGCTATGCTATAATTATAGCAAAAGCTTACCAGTGGAGGACAGACAGATGGACAAAGATACAGTCAAGAATCTGACCCTGATGCTGATGTATCTCACCTCCTGGGAGGAAAACCTTGTCCCAGAGCTTCACGAAAAGCCTGACCGCCCTGGCTTTCGTCCTCAAATCCGCCGCACCTGGAAAGGGTACGATTTCGGCATTCTGAATGAGCTGACAGACGAGGGAGTGGTCAATGCCAGAAACCGCAGCAAGTCCGCTTCGTTCACGGATGAGGGTGCTGCCAAGGCACTGGAACTGCTGATGCAGTATGGGATCACTCTGGAGCAGCAAGGCGGAGAGGAGGCCGGGGTCGATGGGACAAAATGAT
>JAAWBZ010000144.1 GCA_022792945.1 Oscillospiraceae bacterium
AGTATCCCAGCTCCGGACCGCTGCCACCGCCATGACTGCGCTCCGAAACGAAATGCAATCCCTGGCGGCATCGCTGCCGGAGCGCCCCGTTGTGATGGGGATGTTCGGCGTTGGCCCGGCCCTCGGCCCCCAGCTCATGGCAGAGATCGGCGATGTACGCCGTTTCTACTCTAAAAAGGCACTGGTGGCCTTTGCGGGTATTGATGCCCCGCCGTACCAGTCCGGCCAGATAGAAATCAGAAGCCGCAGCATCTCCAAGCGTGGCTCCTCTGCTCTGCGCAGGACGCTGTTTCTGGTGATGAGCGTGATCCTCCAGCGCTCCCCAGATGATAACCCGGTGTACCAGTTCATGGACAAGAAACGCGCTGAGGGCAAGCCCTATCGTGTCTACATGATGGCCTCCGCCAACAAGTTTCTGCGTATCTACTATGCTGCCGTAAAGCAGTATCTGGACAGCCTCGAAGCCTAACATCTAGCCTCAGATCCGCGCATCCAAGGCCAGCGCCAAAAATTTTCAATGGCGGTGGCTTGGTTTCTTGTACCCTTTTTGCGGCGCCTAATAAAATAGCGGTTCACTTCAATTTTGCTCTTGACATTTGTTAGCTGGTCTTTGCGTAGCACTATTTGACTTCTGCTGTTGACCATCTTGTATGGCTTGATCTACAAAGGGTTCCGGCTCCCGGGCCCCCTCGCATACGCCCCACGGCCCCGCCGCCGTCCTGGGCCCTTCCTGGGCCGTCCAGGGCATGAAAAAAGAGCGCCGATCGTCTCGGCGCCCTCGTCTCAAGTTGTCCGAGAATTGGGCCCCCGCGAGCGAGCCTGTCCCGGTTGAAAATGCCTCGTTTCCCGCTGAAAAAGCGGGTTTTCTTATGCTTTCCCACCCTGTCCCGGGTTATCCCGCATTTCTCAAATATCCTGTCTCTACACTGGGCCTTGCAGCAATTCATCCGGCCTACCCATTCCATCTGATTTTCGGCCTTTAACCGCTCTGTTATGCCCTGCCGCTGGGCATAATCTTTTACCAACTGAAAAAGCATTTCCTCGGCCTGCCGGTCAATATCGGCAAGGTAATCATTCAGCCTGCCGCCCATCCAGAGAGCCGTGTAGAGGGCCTTACGGTGCTGCCTGATGTACCGCAGGTGCTGCTGGCCCCATACCCCTACCGGCTTTTCTTGAGCCGGTAGAGCAAGGCAGGGGAGCCAGTAATCGCCCTCCATTTCGTATGTACCGCCCATCTGCTCAAAGATAGATTTTTCCATTATAAATACCTCCATCATTATATTTTCACAGCCTTTGCGTTGACAGTCTTTACCAGCAATTCATCTACGCAGTCGGTGTAGCGGCCCTGGGTAATCAGCTTGTTGCGGAACTCATTCAGATAGAAAACCAGTTGCTGCCACTTCGCTTCATCAAGATACAAGTAACGTTTTTTCGTTGTTTGCCCCTTTTCGCCTGTGCCTGCCATGCTTCATTGCCTTTACCTTGAAACACTGCTCCCCTATGTAACCGCCGAAGCGGTAACAGATACGGATGGTCTGCTCCACTCCGTCATCTGTCGCCGCCCGGTCAAAAACCTCAATGCGTTCCACAAGGAGATTGAGGTTCTCGGCGGTCAATTCCTGGATACCGGCATACTCCGCCATCAGGCCGGCCCACTGTGCGGCGTTCTGCCGGGTGTCCCTGACCTCCTGCATGGCCCGCTCCAGCGCATCGATCTGCACCAAAAGCTGGGCCTGCTCCGCCTGATACTTGCCTACCAGCCGGGTGAAGTTGTCGTTGGAGATACGCCCGGACAGGGAATCCTCATACAGCCGGTCAAACATCCTGGTCACTTCATCATAGCGTTTCCGGGCCTGTTTCAGCTTACCCTCTCTGCTTTTTGCCCTGCTGCCCTCCGCTTTGTCGTTCATCCTGATTGCCAAGGCAATGGCCTTTTCCCTGTCCTCATAGGCAAGCTAGGCGTGGTACTGAATATCGGCCAAAACCGCATCGTACAGATCGTCGTAAAAAATGCGGTGGTCGGTACAGCGTTGGGTGTTCTTTGCGTAGGTGTTACAGACAAAGATACGGTGCCTGTCCCGTCTCCAATACCGCTGACACATGGCCTTGCCGCAGGTGCCGCACTTGATAAGGCCGGAGAAGATAGATACATTCCCGCTGGTATCCTCCCGCTTCCTGCTCAGGATTTTGGCGTTGTAAAATATTTCCTGTGATACTAACGGCTCGTGGGTGCTATCTACCCTGATACGGTCAGCGCCAGGGGTTTTCCTCAAAAGCCCCACCTTGAACACCGTTTCATGCTTGCACATGATGGTGTGGCCGAGATAGACCGGGTTCCCGATGATACCTCGGATCACGGTATGCGACCACTCGAATTTATTTGACGGGTCGGAAAACCGCTGGGAGTAGTCCTTTTCGCCACGGGTGTACTGCCACCAGGAGGGGCAGGGCACTTGCTCTTTCCGTAAAGTAGAAGCAATTTTGTGCGGCCCCATCCCGGCGTTAGCATACTCGAATATCCGCTTGACGATTCAGGCCGTTTCTTCATCCACAATCAGCTTATTGTGGTCATCCGGGGCCTTGCGGTACCCCAATGGAGCATAAGAACAGCGGTACAGCCCCGCCTTTGCCCTAGCCCGTATGGACGAACGGATTTTGCGGGAGTTATCCCAGCTGTAAAACTCGTTCATGACATTTTTCAGCGCAGCTATATCGTTATTCTTGTTGGCGGTGTCCACGCAGTCGTTGACCGCGATATATCGGACATTCTTCATCGGAAAGTAAATCTCTGCAAAATGCCCCACTTTCAAATGGTCGCGGCCCAGCCAGGATAAATCTTTGGTGATGACCACATCAATTTTACCCGCTTCGATGCCGTCCAGCATACGGTTAAAATCCGGGCGGTCGAAAAACGGCGTTAGATAACGATACTTCTCAGAACACAAGAAAATCAATGGGTATGGACGGCAGGCAAGCATGGTATGTACGAAACAAAAACGGTGTTTTCTGCCCTGATCTGGCCGGAGACGTCGCTTTGCACGCTGAAGGGAGCGAAAATGACAGTATTTCATGTCGAGAAAAATACAGGTTACACAATTATGGAAAACTACCATCTGCGGGACAAATCCCTGTCCCTGAAAGCCAAGGGCCTTTTATCGCAAATGTTGTCACTCCCGGAAGAATGGGACTATACCCTGCAAGGACTGGTCTACATCAACCGGGAACAGCTTGACGCCATCCGTCAGGCCGTCCACGAGTTGGAGCGAGCCGGGTATATCGTGCGGACAAGGGAACGGGACAACCGGGGACAGCGGCGGGGAGCGGAGTACACCATCTACGAAGAACCGCAGTTAGCGTTTGATTTACCAGCGTTGGAAAAACCGGCATCGGAAAATCCAATGTTGGAATAAAGTGTACCCATTGTCAAGGACAAAATAAAATACAGATAGAAAGAAGATAGCCAATCCATTAAAGAGGACCAGGAAAGGTACTCGGAGGACTGTTACCAGGAAGCGGGTATAAACCCGACATAGTATAGCGATAGAATTCATTGGGAGAGAGTTTAGCTAATTGCCACTGATAGCGGTCGTCATTGTAATAGTCGATCCAATCATCAATGATCGCCTTAACTTGGTTGAAGGATTCGCACTCAGACAGGTCAATCTCATCCTTCATATGGCCGAAAAAACTCTCTTGCGGAGCATTATCCCAGCAGTTGCCTTTGCGGGACATAGACTGCCTCAGGCTGCTGTCCTTAAGGATTTGGATGAAACGCAGGCTGGTATAGTGGCAGCCCTGGTCGCTATGGACCAGCGTTTGCGCATCCAAGGAAATGCCGTGCTCCCGGATCAGGATGTGAACCGTCTCCAGAACAAAGTCCAATTCAAGGGAGGGGCTAAGGACATACGCCAGGACTTGCTTTGTATAGGCGTCCAGGATGGTGGACAGGTAGCAGAACACACTGTGATAAGGGATGTAAGTAATGTCTGTCAGGAGAACTTTGCGTGGTCCATGCTGTTCAAATTCCCGGTTGAGCAGATTATCCGCGACTGTGTTGGTACGGATTGCCTTTGCAATCCTGCGGTAGGGGTTGGCCTTGCGAATTGGACAATGCAGGCCATATTTGCGCATAAGACGCCGGATTTTCTTCACATTCATCACCACGGGATTGGGAAGATGGAGCAGTCTCATGTGAATGCCGCGGATACCTTTGGCATAGCCCCGGAATTGGTACGCCTGTAAGATCAGCGAGAGCCCCGAAAAGTATGTGTAAAAGAGAATAAAAGGCATCCTATCAGTCAAGAATCGGAGCAGGGAACGAACTTGATTGAAAGGATGAATTATGATGGAACAGACACCGAAGGAAATGCTGAAAGCATATGTGAACAG